>CAIYYI010000138.1 GCA_903930345.1 uncultured Verrucomicrobiota bacterium | reverse complement strand
GTCATCGGCGTCAACGGCATGAACGCCGTGTCCAAGGTGATGGGTTTCCTGATTCTCTGCATCGGCATCCAATTTGCCCGCCGCTTTTCCTTGCGCCGCCGCGGAACCGGGTGCCAAAAAGGGCCTAAAATCGGCATCGGGTGGTCGAAAGGATCAAAATGACTGCCCGGGTTTGAGTGCCTGATTCCAATGAGCCTTCAAGATGAGCCTAATTCGCTAGTTCTTTTGGCCGCTGGCGCCGTTGCTCGCTCGTTGCAGATCGCTGCGGATATGCGCCTCGCTCGCGCCTCGCCAGCGGCCCAAAACCCGGCGCGCCTTGGTCTCATCTTGAAGGCTCAGTGGAATGAAAAAGCCGTAACGGGCCTATCCCCGTTTTGTCTCCTCCAAGGTTCAGGTTCCCCTCCAGATTGGTCACGCCCGGGTGATTCATCAATTCTGCGGCGGCTGCCGTGTCCCGGTGCAGGAGAATCAGCCGCGCGCCGGAATTGACGTAATCGGCGGCTGTTGCCTTGGGGGCATCCCCCAGCCACGGTTGATCCAGCAGAAAGGCCAGATAAAGCCCGGTGCGACCGCCGGGCAACTGTCCATTGCCGACGACCGGGCCTTGGAGTTGACGGTGGGCCAATTGCGTTCGCAGCTGATGGGCCGTATGACCCGCTTCCCGGGTTTGCCACACAAATTGGCTGAACAGGAGGAGGGCGGACCCCAGCACGGTTACGGGAGTGGCCCACCGGATCAGGCCGTATTGGAGGCCCCGCTCCGTTTCCCGCTGGGCCGACCAGGCCTGGCTCGCTCGTTGCACAACGATGATCCAAAAAGGCAGGGTGGCGAAGAGGTAACGCTGGTCGCCGAAGCTCACCCGAAAGGGCAGGTACAACGCCCCCAACAGCACCGGCACCGCCAGCACCGGCCAGACCAGGGGAAGCCATGCGGGTGTCTTCCGCTGATGCCACCATCCGGAGGAGAGCAGCATCAAAGGGATGATGACCAGCGGATAGGTGACCAGCGTGAAGGCCACGAGCAGGAGGAGGTTGAAAACGGACACCTGCGCTTGGTGATCCCATTGCCGCCAGGGCGACCATGAGGGATAATCTGCGGGAGCGGGGTTTTCCCATTGGGTGATGCGGCCGGGCTCCGACCAGCCGATGGTGCGCGAGTAGGGGTGCGGGTTGGGATTTCCGGGATCCCGGGCAATGGCGTGCCCAATGGCCCCGGCGGTGCTCCACGTCAGCCGTTTCTCTTTGAGCGAAAGCGCCCCCAGCCACGGCGCGCAAACCACCCCCAACGCCAAAACCACGGTCAGGGTGGCCCGCATCCGTTGGCTGCGGGTGCCTTGGTGGGTCCGGTTCGGCAGCAGCATGGCCAGGCAGTACAGAATCCCCAGCGGGAGGCACACCGCTTTGGCCAGCGCCGCCAGCCCCCACCACAGACCGCACCGGGCCTGGCGATACCGGTTACCGATCCAATCCAGCGCCTGGGTTTCCGCCACCGCCAAACCCACCAGCCCGGCCATCAACAAATCCGGCGTCATGGCATGGACCGACCACAGCACGGCCGTGCCCCCCATGGCGAGTCGTGCGGGCCACACCCAGTTGGCGGGCAGGGCAAAGGCGCGGAACAGGGCCAGGCTGCCCACCAGGAACAAGGCGGCAGAGCCACCCATGACCATTCGTCCCGCCGGGAGGAGGGGTATGCCGACCTCATAAAGCAGGGCGACCAGCCAGCCAAAAAGAGGGCTCCAGTACGCGCTCAGTGCCAGGGCCCATTTCCCCTCCGCGTAATATTTGGCCAGTCGCAAATAGGCCACTGCGTCCGGGTTCAGTGCGGTGCGGAAGAGCCAGCCCAACGTCGCCAGGCCTGCCAGCACCATCAGGCACCCCAGCATGTTTTTATGGCGATGCATGGCGGAGATTCGTGGATTCCATTCGAAGCACCATCAGGCCTCCTCGGTGGCGTTATTTCATCCGGCTTTGCAGGCGGTATTGTCCCGACCCGGCCTCAAACACCGCGCGGTCGCCCTGCATTTTGATGAAGCGCAAGCCCGGCGCCTGCAGCGCGGACCGGCCATTTTGCCGGATGGATTGGGCGTCGGTTGCCGGAATGGACAGGGTGGCGGTGGTGTTGGGGGGGAGGGTGACGTCCCACTGAAACGCATCCCCGGTGCGCCGCCAGTGGCTGGTGATGGCGCCGTGGACGGTTTGATGCTGGGCGCGCACGAACCGCAGGTCCCCCACCGGCGTGGGACGCATGAGGATGTGCTTGAAGCCTGGCTGTTCGGGATCCGGCTGGATTCCGGCCAGATTTTCATACAGCCAGATGACGAGGTCGCCGACCAGCATCACGTGGTTGCCGGAATTCATGGCGGGATCGGCTGTATCCCCATTCCACAGCTCCCAGACCGTGGTGGCGCCTTTCTCGATCATGTAGCCCCAACTGGGATAGGTGCGGTTGGTGGCGAAGGCATAGGAAAGGTCCTCCCGGCCAAATTCCGCCAGGACGCGGTTGAGCCACTGGCCCCCGACCAGGCCGGTGCCGATGTGCCCCTTGGTTTCCCGGGTGATCTTCCCCACCAGATGGTCAAACACGCGTTGGCGTTGGTCGGCGGGAACCATCCCGAAGGCCAGGGGCAGGACGGAGGTGGTTTGGGCGCCGTTGTCGTACTGGCCCCGCTCCCGGTCCAGGTATTTCGCATTCAGCCCGGTGACCAGTTGCCCGGCCAGACGGTTGAAGCGCTCGGCCTCGGCCGGTTTGCCCAGCAGCGTGGCGTAACGGGCCATGAGCCTGAGGCACTGGTGGAAGTAGGTGGTGCCAAGGATCGGCCCGGCGGTCTTGCGTGCGGGATCCTTGGAGTGGATGAGCTTCGGATCCTCGGGCGGCACGCACCAATCGCCGTAGGTGTCGCGCGGCATAAGGTTGTTGGTGAGGTATCCGCTCATGTGCTCAATCCATCTGGCCATGCTAGGATAGAGGCGTTCGATAGACTCCCGGTCCCCATACTGGTCGAGCATGGCCCCGGGAATGATCACCAGGCTGCTGGGCCAGGTCACGTTGTCGTTGTAGAGCGGCCAATAGGAGGGGCAGACATCGGAGACGCTGCCGTCCTCACGCTGAGCATCGGCCATGTCCTGCGCCCATTTGGCATACAGCAGACCGTTGCGGAACAGGTAGGTTTCGCCCTTGGATTCCGCAGAGCGGTCTCCCAGCCAGCCCTGACGCTCGTCCCGCTGCGGGCAATCCGTGGGGATGCTGCGGTAATTGCCCCGCACCCCCCAGTGGATGAGGCGCACGATCTGGTTGATCGTGGGCTGCGAACAGCTCCAGTCGCCGCCGGTCTCCAGGTCGTCATTCACGACGCACCCCTCCAGCGAATCCAGGGTTGGCCGGCCCGGGTAGCCTTTGACCTCCACGTAACGGAATCCATGATAGGTGAAACGCGGTTCATAGACCTCCCGGCCCCGGCCACTGAGGGTGTAGAGATCGGTCACCTTGGCGCCACGGATGTTGTCCAGGTAGAGGGTTCCGTCCGGCTTCAATGTCTCCGCATGGCGCAGCGAAACCTGGGTGCCGCGCGGGCCGTTGACTTTCAGACGGCACCAGCCGACGAGGTTCTGGCCCAGGTCGAAAACAAACACCCCCGGCTGTGGCTCGGTGACGGCCACGGGCTTCAGCGATCCCGTGACCCGAATGGGGTCGATCATCTGCGCAGACAGCACTCCGCCCGGCGGCGGCACGATTTGGGCTGGTTGCCAGGCAGCCTCGTCAAAGCCGGGTTCCGCCCAGCGGCCCAGCTCCTGCCGCGCGTCATACTCCTCGCCGTCATACTCATTGTTGGCGCGGATGGGGCCTTCGGTGGTGAGTTTCCAGGATGCGTCACTGGCCACCCATTGCGTGGAGCCGTCCTGGAATTCCAGGCGCAACTGGAGGCGCAGCTTGGGGAAGCCATAGTTGCGGGTGCTGATGGGCTCCGCCAGGCGCGGGGAAAAATAGCGGCCATTGCCCAGGATGACGCCCAGCGCATTGCGGCCCTTTTTCACCTGGCGGGTGACATCGTGGGTGACGTAATAGACGCGTTTGCCATATTCGCTCAGGGCAGGGGATAACACCTGGTCGCTGACTTTGCTTCCGTTGAGATACAGCTCGGAGAGGCCCAGTCCAGCGATGAATACGGTGGCCCGCCGGATGGTTCCAGCGACGCCAAATTCCTTGCGCAGGTGGCGGGCCGGCAGGCGGCGATCATCCGTCAGGCTCACGGTGCCCCACGGTCCCATGCCGGTCGGTCCCAGCACCTGGGCGGCCACCCAGCCAACGGGCTGGAAACCGTTTTTCTCCCAGCCGCCGGTCTCCTTATCCGTGCAGGCCCATTGGGCATCCGTGGCCACCACCAGCGGTTCGCCGCCGGCAAATTCCACCCTGAGCAGGCCCACCAGGCCGGCCGGGTTCGGATTATCCCCGCTGTTTTGGACGGCCACGGCCAGGATATTCTCCCCCGTTTTCAGCAGGCTGCGGATATTCAGCGGCGTTGCCGACCGGAAATTCTGGTTGCCTCCGGCGGGTTGGCCATTGACGAACACCTTGCCCACGTTGTCCGCCGCCAGGAGGAAGAGGGCGCTCTTGATCGGGCTGGCCCCGGGGATCGTCAGGGTTCGCCGGAAAAAGACGGTCCCCACCGGCGCGGCTTTTTCCGGTGCGCCGCCCGGATGCCAGATCCATTGGGTGCCGGTCAGGAGATTGGTCGGCTGGCCGCCCTCAAGCCCTATCCATTCCGCCTGCCAGTCTGCGGCGGCCAGCAAGCCCATGCTCCAACGGGCGGCCGGGCTCCAGTCAGAGGCTTTTCCCTCCTGGTCCCACACCCGCACCCGCCAGAGGCATTCGCTCGCCGAGGCCATGGGTTTGCCACCGTAACGCACATGGATTGACTGACCCGAGTTCACTTTGCCGCTGTCCCACAGATCGGCCCGCCCCGGGATTAACAGCTCCGGCCGGGTGGCCACCAGCACCTGGTAGGCGGATTGGGAAAGGCTGCGCGCGCTGCGGGAGGCAGGCTCAAGCACCCACCCCAGGCGGGGATTCGGGGTGTCGATCCCCTCGGGGTTCCGCCGCAATTCACAACGCAGGTCCACCGGCCGAATGGGGCTGGCCGCGAGGGTGGTTGCGGCCGCCAGGCAGAGGAAGAATGTGCTGAACAGTTTCATGGCTTTGTGCCTCTGATTATAAGGCGATGCGGCCGCATGGAAAGACAAAGTCAGCCGCTGGCCGCCGGTTTTCTGGAAGCGCGCCTGATCGGTTTTAGTGGCCGTGGGTTATCAGAGGGTCATCCTGCTTTTTGCCCGGTTCACACCGTTCCATGGCTGTTTGGTCACAAATGAGAGGCGCGGTCGCTCGGTTTATCGTACTGTCATCAATGCCTGACCGGCCGCGGTTGGCCGTGCGCCGTGCGCGGTGAGGCTGTACAATAGGGTGACGGATGGTGACGGATGGTGGCAAACCGGTATTATCGAGGGCGGCAATATGAATCGACAATGGCGTTTTCTGATGGCGGGTGCGGTTGTGGCTGTGATGGCGTATGGTTTGTTCCTTTACCTGCGCGCACGCTCCAACCTCGTCACCCTTGATGTGCGCAACGCGGAGGTTCGTCTCGTGGTGCGGGACATCGAGTGGCAGACCTGGGAGGATATATTTGTCCACCCCAAGGTGGAGGGGAAGGTGACCCTCAAGGTCCGCAAGGTGCCGCTGGAGGAGGTGCTCCGTCTCATCGGGGAGCAGACCGGCTCGCGTGGTGCGGCGGTTTATCCGCTTTACACCACCCGGGCCACGCTCCGGCAGCTCAAGGAGACGGTGCGCGCCGGCCAGACGGCGGGCGAACGCCCGTGGAAGGCCTGGCAGGAGCAGCCGGCCTTTCGTTTCGCGGGCCCTCTGGGTGATGTGCTGCGAAACGAAAACCAACTCATCAGCGTGGAACTTATGGGGAAGGATGCCGGGGCGGCGGCGCAGGCGCTGAACCGCTTCTCGCATGACCGCGTGGTGCCCGAGGATGACACCCCCGGCATGGTCAACCTGAAGCTGGCCCAGGCCACCCTGCCGGCGGCCGTCGCCCAGGTGGCGCGCCAGGTGAAACGCGACTGGACGGTGTTTTATCTGCTGTCGCCCGCCCGGTTCATGGGGCGTCCCGCGTTCGCCAGCGGACCGGCGGCCGGGCTGACCCCGGAAAAAAAGGCCCAGTTCGACCAGCAGTTTGAGGCCAGTCTGGCCACCCTCAGCCCCGAGGAGCGTGCGCTGGCCCAGCAGCGTCGGGAAAAGATGGAGGCCCTGCGCAACCTGCCGGCCGACCAGCGGGGACCGGCGATGCAGCAGGCCTTCCAGCAGATGATGTCCAATCCGGGCATGCAGGCCCAGATGCAGAGTGCCCTGCAGGGGCGCATGGCCACCGCCATCAAGGATTCCACCCCGGATCAGCGGGTGGAGCGCACCCGCACGATTGTGGAGCGGCGCAAGATGTTTGAAAATGCGGCTTCGAACGATTCAGCCAAATGAAACCCACTCCTGCTCCGGTCCGTCCGCGTTTCGCCATCGCCTTCACGCTGATTGAGTTGCTGGTGGTCATTGCCATCATCGCCATTCTGGCCGGACTGCTCCTGCCGGCGCTGGGCCAGGCCAAGAGCCGGGCCAAGAACATCAATTGCGTGAGCAACCTCCGCCAGCTTGGCCTCGCGGTCGCCCTTTATGTGGATGCCTACGAGGGGAAGCTGCCCTTGGCGGAGATGCGTCCCACCACTCCGATTGACACCGATCGGGTGCTGCCGCGCATTTGTGACGTGCTGGCGCCCCAGCTCAGCGGCAGCAACTCTGTTGTCTTCCGCTGTCCCCAGGACCAGGTGGGCTATTTTGAGCGGGAGGGCTCCAGTTATGAATGGGCTTACCTGCTGAACGGCCAGGTGCTGGCCAACATCCAGGTGGGGCCTCCCTTTGCCCGGTTCAACATTCCCGCCCATGAGGCGCCACTGCTCTACGACTACGAAAATTTCCACTCCGGCAGCACCAATGGCCGCAAGAACGTGCTTTTCGGCGACGGCCATGTGGGCGATCTGAATCGGGGTTCAACCAAGTAGCCCACGCATCCACTGTTCAGTCCGGGGGCGCAATCATTGCGGCCGCCCTGCTCCAGGCCGCAGACCTCCTGGCGCGTCCGGGCTGCCCAAGCGGGGCGGGTGCAATTCATCGGACGTGAGTTTTCCGTCGGTGTTCGCATCGAGTTTTTTCAATGACACACTCGCCTTTGCCAGTTCGCCTGCGTCGATGATCCCATCCCCGTTGAGATCCAGCGCGGTGACGACGGGGGATGGCGTTGGACGGAAGGCGCCTGCGCCGGGATTTCCCGGAAACATGCCCTCCCTGGGTGCTTGCGCCGGGGTGGCAGCCGGCACCCAGGTGGTTGTCTCCGTTCGTTTCGTTGTTCCGCCACCCCGCACCAGGCGGACGTGATTGTAGATGCGGATGACGTCCCCCTGTGGTCCTCGGCCGTGGGGAAACATCCCGGGGTCGCCGCTCTTGGGATCGCTGCGCTGGGCGCCGGCCCCATGCACATCCACAAAACGGTACTCGCCGGTCTCCTGGGCTCCTGCGCCTGGCGGGCCCCCTCGCAGGCCGCGTGGCGACATCCAGCCCGCCGCACGTCCGAAGGCGACATACATCGCGGCCCCGCCGCCCATGAAACCACCATGGGTTGTGGCAGACCAGTAGCACGGGTAGTCAACCTGACTGGCTTCGTTGGTGAACTTGGTGCAGTCAAAGAGCGGGCTGATGGCGGCGGAGCCGGTCGTGTCGGGGGAACGGGCGTAGTCCACGATGCTTTGCAATTCCTTGATGCTCGGCAGGCGCCAGTCGTCGTGGCCAAGGAATTTCTCCGCGTTTTTCCTTTGGGCCCAGGCCAGCGCGCCTTGCCAGTCCAGGCCCTGGCCGCTATCTCCTTTGGACCAGATGAGGCTGGTGGCCCGATCGGTGATGGTGCCGTCGCGGTTGTCCTGGAATTCATTCTTTCCGTAGCTGGAATTTCCCCGCACGCAAAGCACGAAGAACGTTTTCTCCACGCCGCCTCCGGGCATGAACAGGTCGTAGCCTTTGATGCGACCGTCGGCAAAGTTGACACCGAACAGCTTGTCGAACCCCCGGGCACCCTTGCCGACATACTTGGTGGAGGAGGCGTATTGGGAATCGATCACGCGCTCGCCGGTGCTGGTGTTTCCGTAGGCAAATTTGAAGAACTTTGTGTCAATGAACGGTGTCAGGCCGGAGGTATCCGGGCTGGAGGGTCCGCTCGGATCGGTGCCGCGTGCGTCAAAGAGCGAATACTGCTCCTTGATTGTGGGCAGGCGCCAGTCCTCGAACCCGCCGAATTTGGCGGCATTCAGTTTGGCGGGAAGCGCCTGGGCCTGGCTCAGGGTTAGTTTGTCGGCGCGGTTGAGGATGCCGTTGGCATCCAGGTCCGGGCTGCGCTGCCACGTCAGTCCTGTGACGTTGTCCCGTACCGTCAGGCCATCGGCGCTGGTGGTGTAGCTGGGCGGATGAGCCTGAAACTGGGCGTCCTGCCCATAAAACGGCTGTCCGGGTTTTGGCGGGGCGATTTCGCTTCGGGAGTCGTAGCAACGGGCCTGACCGGTATCCACGATGGGGTAGGGCAGCGCGGCGGGTGTCTGGTTGGGATAAGAGGCCAGCGCCAGTCCGGCGAGGAGGATTGTGGGGATGGTTTTCATTGGTATTCGGGTCGGGCTTGCGGGGGAGTGTCAGGGCGAAGTCAGGGGGCGGTTAAAATCTGGCCGGCCCGACCCCGCGGGGAGGTGGACGCCTTTGTCCCGGGCCGGGAGGCGGTTGCAGTCGGATCACGGGGAGCTCCTGTTTCAAGGCGGCCAGGTTCGTGCTCAGGCGTCCGGCGATGGCGGGCTGCTCTTTGATCAGGTCCGTTGTCTCCCGGGGATCGCTGGTGATTTTGTACAGCGACTGCCGTCCATCGTTAGTTTCGATCAATTTCCAGTCGCCATCGAAAACCGCAAAATCTGCGCCGGCGATCACGAAGGAAGCACGCTCCCGAGCCTGAGGATCGCGCAGCGGTTCCCAGAGATTCTTACCGTCCAGCCCGGTGGCATTTTTGATGGGCACCCCGGCGGCGGCGGCCAGGGTGGGAAAGATATCCTGGGCAGAGAGGGGCAGTTGGCTGACGGTTCCAGCCGGCAGGTGCCCAGGCCAACGAAGGCAGCAGACGGTGCGTATTCCACCCTCAAAGACGGTGGCCTTTCCCGCGCGGAACGGGCTGTTGCTGCCACCCTGGCCCCCGGCACCGTTATCGGAGAAAAACAGGACTAGGGTGCGCTCACGCAACCCTTGTTTTTCCAGCGCCGCGAGAACATGGCCGATGGCGGTGTCCAAGGCGTCAACCGTGGCGGCATAGGTGGCCTGG
The DNA here is from genome assembly GCA_903930345.1 of uncultured Verrucomicrobiota bacterium. Lineage (GTDB taxonomy): Bacteria > Verrucomicrobiota > Verrucomicrobiia > Limisphaerales > CAIYYI01 > CAIYYI01. The sequence goes on along the minus strand of CAIYYI010000138.1, from coordinate 5,789 downwards.
CGCGGGGGGAGGTTTGTGTATTTGGCCAGGTACTCCTCGGGAGCGCTCAGCGGAAAGTGTGGCGCATTGAAGGCCAGCTCAAGAAAGAAAGGCCGGTCCCGGTCCCGCTTTTCGAGCAGGCGGATGGCTTCTTCGGCGAGTAAAAATGTCGAGTACCCGGTTTCCACGATTTGTTGCCCGTTGCGCTGCCAGTCCGCTCCGCCATTGAGCCCGGTGTGCCGGAAGTAGTCCACTTCGGCGCCCATAAACCCATAAAAATGGTCAAACCCGCTTTGCAGAGGCGGGCTTTGGATTCCGAGGTGCCATTTTCCGACCAGAAAGGTCTGGTAACCGGCTGCCTGGAGGGTGCGGGGCAGGGTGGGCAAACCGGCTGGCAGCCCAGGTTCCCGTGGTCTTAGCGGGTTGACGATCCCGAATCGTCGCGGCATCTGGCCGGTGAGAAAGGCGGCGCGGGTGGGGCTGCACACCGGGTAGGCATAAAAGCGTTGCAGTTCCATCCCCTCTTTCGCCAGGCGATCCAAGTGCGGGGTCCGGGCCTGGCTCTGGTGCATGCCCACGTCGGCCCAGCCGAGATCGTCCGCGATCAGGACGAGAATGTTTGGCTTTGATGGAGTCTGGCCTCGGGAGTAAAGCCCGGCCATCAGCAAAACAAAAACAACCTGTGATAAAAACCTCATGCGTGGTGCAAGGTGTTGGACTGACTCTGCGCCTGTGCCATTGGCGGGTTCATTCCCGTGCGAATCCCCGCAAGGAGCGGGACCGTTTGATCACCGCTCCTTGCGTGTTTGGGATTACCTCTCCAAGGCGGGCCGTTGCGGTTGGTTGCCTCCGCCGGGGCCGCCCTGACCACCGGGACCACGGCCTTGCCCACGCATGCCGGGGCCGCCTTGTCCGCCGGGGCCACCCTGGCCGCCTTGACCACCAGGACCGCCTTGTCCACCGGGCCGTTGCGGACGGAATTCATCGCTCGTCAGCTTGCCGTCGCCATTCTTGTCGAGCTTCTTGAGGGACTCGCTGGCCTTCGCGAGTTCGTCGGCATCAATGGTGCCGTCTTTGTTCAGGTCGAGCGCGTCAATGATGGGCATGACCAGGCGTTGTCCACCCATGCCGCCTTGTCCGCCCGGACCACCCGGACCGCCGCCCTGGCCGCCGGGGCCGCCGGGGCCGCCTTCGCGTCCGGGGGGGCGTTGCCCCTCAGGGCGGGGTTGGCCATCTTGGGCCGGGAGGAGGTAGGCTGAAGCGCTGAGTGCCGCAGTCAGGAGGATTATTTTGGTTTTCATAACTTTGCGTGTTTACCGCGTTTTTCCCGCGCCCGCCGTCCGCACCGAAGCGATGCGGCAAAGAGTCCGGTTGGAGCGCGGAAAGAGCTGCCGACCCGCGAACGCGGGCGTGGCATTGAAATCGGATTCGACGCCCGTCGGTTTGCTTTGGGCAAAGGCTTTGAAGCCCGGTCCGGCTTCGCTGGCGTCTTTCTTTTTCATGGTGCCAGCTTACGCCATGCAACCTTAAGGGAACGTGAAGGCGGTGGCGGTATTTGCGGGAATTTTCCCAGAAAACAAAACTGTTCTTCAATCCGTCAAACGATTAGTTTCAGCCCCATTCCAATCATGAAACAAAACTGTTGGTTTCTTTGCGGGTTGGCTGCGGCGCTGATAGCCCTGTCGGCCGAGGCGCAAAACAGCGCGGTCAAACTCTGGCCGCAGCTCACCCCGGGTGTTTATAACCATGCCAATGTGCTGGCCATGCGGTGCGAGGTTGCCCCGGATGGTCTCACCGTGACGGATGCCGCCTGGGATTCCTACCAGGTGGCGGGTTGCGCCAAGCGCTGGACTCTGAATATGGGGACGGCCATGAAGGGGTCCTTGAAGCAACACCGGTTCGGCCCTGAATTCGCCGGGTTGCCGGTCAACCTCACGGTGGAATTCTACAACCCCGCCAAGCCCTGGGAGGTGAAGGAGAACTACCAGGAAATCCTCCTTTTGGGCGGCCAGCAGCGGATTGGTTTGCCGGCTTGGTTCCATGCCCCCACCAACCGGCTGGGATATGACTTTGATGAGGGGGGCTGGTTTCCATCCGGCTGGACGCTGCCGCGCGGCAAGTACGCCCTCTGGCAGGGGGCGGCCAAGGCGCGCCAGCAGGATCGCCAGGGGGAATGCCCCATGTATGATTTCGGCTTCACCCACGTGTCGCCCATCGCCATGACCAAAAATGGTTCCCCCGGCACCCGTGAGCGTCGCGGCCATCTCTTCACGGATAACGAGTGGATCGCCTTTGACGGTGCCAAGGATGGGTTCAGTGTGGACCCGACCGACCCGAAAAATTGGCAGATTGGGCCGTTCCATCATTATGCCGACACCTGCGCGATCGTCACGCCCGACTTTGAAGCCCCTGGCTATCACGGCTGGAAGGATTCCCAATACGAGGCCTTTGGCAAACTCATCGGGACGGTGCGCGCCCGTCGTCCGGACCTGCTCATCGGCTGCTGGGGGGTGGGTGTCCTGCAAAACTCCTTTCGCATCTTCGACAGCCGTTGGGAGGGCAAGCCCACCGGTGTGATTGATCTCAACGGGGCCAAACAGTGGCGCGAGAAGTACAACCATCCCGCGGCTGATTTGTCCCCGGCGTTCGAGCGCTGCAACCTCAACTACGGCAATCCCTCCGTCTATTGGATCAATAATTCCAAGCCCTCCCAGCTTTATGCCATGGTGCAGGAATGGGAGCAGGGGAAGCTCGCCCGGCCGCAGGTGCCCTGCGTGCTCTCCTCCTGGATCCAGGTGGAATTTGTGGATAATTATCCCCTCTCGCAGTACCGGTTTACGGATGTCCGGGGGAAGGTGCGCCGGGAAGGGGTCAAGCACCAGGTTCCCGCCTCCTCCACCTACGCCCTCTCCCTGTTCGGCCATTGTGTGATGGATGGTCTCCAGTGCTGGGATGTGGGGACGGTCTATTCCGAGGATCTCCAGGATTACTCGGATTGGCGGGACCGGGAACCCATGGTCAAACGCACCATCAACGGCAAGGAGGTGTCCACCCAGTATTACCTCAAGTATTTCGGGTTTTATAACTACCATGTGCTCGGCATGTGGCAGGCCAGCCAGAACAAGGATGTCATCCAGGCCGAAACCCCTTGGGAAATGCCCGAACTCCGCACCGACAAAAATGGTGTCTGGCGCACCGGGGACGAGCGTTTTCCCAGCTATGCCAATTTCCACAAGGAACCACTGGTGCGCACGAAGCTTTCAGCGGATGGCCGGACCCTGCTCGTGGTCGCCTGCAATCCCCACAATCAGGGCCTGGACAAGGTGCGGGTGCGCCGTCCCGGCAGCGTGGAGGAAATCGGTTTCGAACTCGCCGGAGATTTTCCGGTCATCAAACGGTTCCCGGTAAAAGCCCCGATTGTCCGGCGGTGAGTGGCCTGGCAGGAGGGCAACGCCGCGATGCGATGGTTTTGGTGGAGCTTTTCCAGGGGTGTCGTCGCCTGGCTCCTCAACCCCTGTCTAATGGCTCCCAAACCTCCGGCTTGGAGCGGGGACGGCGACGAGGGAGGTGGGGTGGCGAAGACCGGCGATGGTGGTTTTTGAGTCGCTTTGGGGGACGGTTGGGCGTAGTTTGGGTCCATGAAGCCCCGGGATCACCATTCATCTGGCTGGTGCGTGGTGGCGGGCTGTGGAGCCGTGGTCTTTCTGAGCAGTAGGCAAATCAAGGCTGATGGGGCTCCTGTGGAGAAAGGGTGAAATGATGGAGAGCAACAAGAATGGAGCGACTGCACCCATACGGGCATGGTGGCTCGATCATGGAAAACTGGCGATGGCCGCCGACCGTGGGCAGAGGCGTGAACCAGATGGCAATCAACAATGTCATCTCTTTGTCGGACTGACTCTTATATCGATGGAGGAAGGCCGATCGAAAGGTCCCGATGAGGAAAAACTCTAGTCTGCCCCCAATACGGACGCCGTTGCTGGCGACTTGCGCCTCGCAGGCTTGAAAGCTATAATTTATGCTTGTGTGCAGTATTCATAAAACCGGTGGACGCAGCAAAATCGTTGCGCGTCCGCCAGCGTTCATGCCATCCATCAGTTTTATGGATCGTTGGAAGCGGTTCTTCTCGTTCGGAGGATTGATTGCAGGGATGGCGCTGGCCGCGTCTGCCGCGCAATACTACCATATCAATGGCAACACTGCGTCGATTAATTCCACCACGGGCGAACTCACGGATGACGGGGTGGACCACCATTGGGTGACCAAGCCCCCAATCGGAACCGCTGGACTCACCCGACCGTTGCTGACTACCACGCCGCAATTCGATCCCAACGGCCGCACCATCCGCATGTTGATTGATTCCAACTGGCCAGCTGATGGAGATGGCTTGACCAAGTCACACTACCGGATTTGCTCTGGAGGATGGTCCCAAGCGCCGCAAGTCGTGACCCCAAACATTCGCTATTGCGGGCTTGCCGTGCGTTTCGACGCGGATTACAGCATCACCAATAATGGGGGAATGCAGCTCTGGCAGTCCTGGCAAGGACACGGCTGGCCGCCCTGCCAGTTGCGCACCGACGAATTAAGGGGAAATACCTTCTCATGAACCGCCGCACCCTAATCCGCTGCCTCTCACTGACCCCGCTCGCGGCCGACCCGAAAATCAACATCCTAACAAGCCCAACCCGTGAAAAATGAGTCCCGACTCCATTTGATCCACTTCCTGCTGACGCTCGCTCTGTGCGGTGGCACGGTAGCATCCGCAACGGACTTCTACGTCGATCCAGTTTCCGGAAATAATGCGAACAACGGCACGTCCACCGCCACCGCTTTCAAGACCTTGGCGCGAGCGCGCAATGCGGTGGCTACGGTCAATGCGGGCATGACGGAGGACATCACCGTCCATCTTCGCGGCGGCATCCACCGCCTTTCCGCGACGCTGACGCTGGGACCGGCGGATTCGGGAAAGAATGGCTTCGATGTGGTTTACCGGAATTACGAAAACGAAGTCCCCGTCATTAGCGGCGGCGTGGATCTGTCAGGCGGCTGGGTGCTTCATGATGCGCCGAAGAACATCTACAAGAAGACCGGGGTCAGCTTCCCGTTCAGGCAGCTAACCGTGAATGCCTCCTCTGCCATCAGGTCCAGAACGCCGAATCAAACCAATCCGGACACGCTCGGCCCGTATTTCACCATGGTCGGAATCAACTCCTCGAACCAGCAGGCGATCGTCAATCTGGCGGACGTCACCGGCTGGGAGGATGTGGCCGGTCTCAACAATATCGAAATGGTCATGCACCCGCATTGGTATCAATACCGCGGGAGAATCAGTTCCTACACCATCAATGCCACGCAGGTCCGTTTCAAATTCCAATCGCCTGAGAGCGATTTGATTTTTGATAAAGGCGACAGTTTCTGGGATAGCGTTACCTATCCTATTCCTTACTTTTTCGAGAACTCGATCGATTTTCTCGATTCCGAGGGCGAGTGGTTCCATGATATCGCCAGCGCGACACTCTACTACAAGCCGCGCCCGGGTGAATACATGCCCACCGCCACCGTCGAAGCACCAGTGCTGGAAAGGCTGATCCAGTTGAGCGGCACATCTTCCAGCATCAGCAACAAGGTGCGCAATGTCCGATTCGAAGGGCTGACCTTCACCCAGACTGGCTGGAATGGCCCCAGCACCAGAGGTTCCGCCATGACGCAGGGTGCCAGGGAACTTATCTCACCCTTTGCGAAGCATGGAGCGATCACGGCGCAGTATGCCGACAATCTGGAGTTCGCTTTCTGCAAGTTCCGGTTCCTGG
>CAIYYI010000137.1 GCA_903930345.1 uncultured Verrucomicrobiota bacterium | reverse complement strand
GTTCTTTCTTGACCTGGCTTGGGACCCGCAGCGCTACCGTAACGACAATCTGCGCGACTTCCTTGTGCGCTGGGCCGCCCGGGATCTGGATCCACGCTTTGCCGACGAAATTGCCTCCCTCATGGAGGAATACTATCGCCTTGGCTTCACCCGCCGCCCTGAACATCTCGTGCAGGCAAGGGGGAAGAACCCCCTGCAATACTCGTGGTTCAGCCACACCCAATCCAATGACGAGGCGATGCAACGGGTGGACCAATACGACGCCATCGCCCGCCGCGCCCAGGGGATTTACGATCAACTGCCGATGGCCCGCAAGGACGCCTTCTTCCAGTTGGTTCTTTATCCGGTCCAATGTGCCAGCCTGATCAACCGCAAGGTCATTTTCGCCGACAAGAGCACGCGCCACGGGAACGAGGGGCGTGCCTGTGCTATCGAAGATGCCGCCAAAGCGAAGGCCGCCGCTGCCCGCATCATTGAGCTGACCTCCCACTACAACACCAGCCTCATCCTTGTCAGCAATAAGTGGAATCACATGATGAGCCCCGCGCCCGGACCGTGGGGCGCCCAGTTCCGGCAATTCGACATGCCGCCGCTCAGCGATTTCTCCGGCAGCGGCCCGGCGTCCTTGGGCGTGGCCCTCGAAGGCGGGGGATCGCAAACCTTGGCGGACTTGAGCGTCTATACTCAAGGAAGGCGCTTCGTGGATCTCTACAACACCGGTAAGGGGGATATTCGGTGGTCAGCCGCCCCGTCGCAACCGTGGGTCCGACTGGATCAAGCATCCGGAACCTTCGCCTCCGAACAACGTCTGTGGGTCAGCATTGATTGGGACCATGTGCCCGCCGGCGATGACCTCACTGCGACCATCGAGGTTCGAAGCCAAGTCGGTAACCGGCGGATTATCGTGCCTGTTTTCAAGCCCGCCACCCCGTCGCGCGATGCGGTCGCCGGTTTCATTGAGAGCCACGGCTGCGTGAGCATGCAAGCCGAGCATTTCACGCGGAAGCATGACCGGGCCGACTCTGCGTGGGAGGTGATCAAAGGTTTGGGGCGTTCCGGGAATTCGGTCGCTGTGTTTCCTCCGACCGTGGCCAGTCGCACCGAGCCGGCAGACATCGCGGCAAACAGCCCGGCGCTGGAATATGACATGTATCTGTTTCATTCCGGCACCGCGCGGTTGGACATCGATTGCCTGCCCACCAAGCCGGTCGGCCCGGAGCGGGGCACGAGATTGGCGGTCAGCATCGACGGGGAAGCGCCGCAGATCCTAACTGGAAAAGGCGGCGACGTGCTGGCGAACCTGCGGCGTATCACCACCCCGGTGCAGATCACGTCGTCGGGCGCTCACAAGCTGACCGTCTGGATGGTCGATCCGGGCGTCGTGCTCGAAAAACTCGTCTTGGATTTTGCGTCGTCGAAGGATTCTTATCTTGGTCCGCCCGAGTCGTTTCGGCGATGACTATGGCAATCAGTTTAATATGATCTCTAGCCAACTCTGCTGCTGGCGGCGCTGCCGGTCGACCCCGCGCAGCAGCCCATCATCGTGCTGGGCTGGCCGGGAAACATAGCCGTGATGTGCGGGGGAGCTAGGACTGAGGTCAGCCTTGCAGTCTAGGGCCCGCTACTCCATCTGGGTTCTGGTCTTTTCCCGCCGGGTGCTGGATTCTCCCCGATGGCGGAAGTTGCGTGAGATGTGGATAAGGGCCAGACCGTCAAATCACTCGGTTTTTGCGATATTCTTCAGATTCCGTGCGCGCGGGAAAGTGAATTCAGGCGCTTTGGCTGCCAGCGCCAGGCCGAAGTCGAGCAGTGCCTGGTGGCCGGTGGCCTCCACGGGAACGGGGGGGATGAACAGATTCACCGCCATGCCCTTCACGCCCCCCAGAATGTTCTGCCAAAGACCGCCGCCGGCGTCCTTCCGGTTTAGGGAATCAATCGTGACGTGCATCCGGGGTTGGCCAGGTTCGCGGCGGAACGTCAGAGTGTTCACCCGGGCCACCAGTTCATTGCGGTGAACCACCGTACCTTGCTGCTGTTGGAGGTCGTGCAGGCCGATCGTCACCGGGCTTCGCCGGTCGCCGCCATTGAACCGCAGGCGCACCTCAGTCACCACGGGCACCCGGTTGCTGAGGCAGCCTTCCACCTCCAGGCTGCCCCGGCCGCCCCCCTCCAGGTTGATGCTGCCCAACTGCCGCTCCAGTGTCCCTCCGTTTTTGAGCCTGTCCGCCTGCCGCCGGATGGCGGCCTCCTGGTCGATGATGTTCATCTGGCACCCCTGGCCATCGATCTCAAAGTCGCACTTCACAGTGAAGGTGGCGTCGCTGAACCTGCGGTCGCTGGTCGTCACGCGGGCGCGCTGTGTGTTGCCCGGCGTCTGTGTGGCCGTCACCGGTTCCGGCGAGATCAGCGGGACAAAATACATGAATACCCCAGCCGGGTTGCCCTGGCTATCCCCTTGGCCATAATCCAGGTGGAGCGTCGGGCCTGTGATGCCGTTCGCCTTGAGCATACCGATGGTTTTGGGCCAAAGGAGCCCGGCAACGGGACGCTTGCCCGGAGTGAGGCACCCGGAGAGCAACACGGCTGCCCAGACCAGGCCCGCTGTTTTAATGAAATTGTTTCGGGCACTCATGTGGGGCACAGCCTGCCATTTACAACGCTGCCAGTCGAACGAAATTCCGGACCTCAACGGGTTGGCTGAGCCTTGGTCGTTCACCACGATTGACGGGTGGTTTTCCGGTCAGGTATGCTGTCGCCTTGATGTCCGGCATCCAGAATTAACCGGCTGCGAAAAGCCCGCAAAATTCGTCGCGGCCAATGATGGGGAAGTTGTGTTGGCGCCGATAAAAACAACAAATTATGCCTAAAACCAGCCACCGAACAAACACCTTCGGTGAATCCGTCATCCGGCGGATGACCCGGTACGCGGCCGTGCATGGGGCGATCAACCTGTCCCAGGGTTTTCCGGATTTTGACCCTCCCGAGGCGTTATTGCAGGCGGCCGAACACGCTGGCCGCCACGGCCCGCACCAGTACGCTGTCACGTGGGGGGCACCCAATTTCCGGCAGGCACTGGCGCGAAAACAATCGCGTTTTACCGGCTTGGCGATTGATCCCGATGCGCACTTGGTCGTCACCTGTGGCAGCACCGAGGCGATGATGGTGGCGATGATGACAGCCTGCAATCCCGGCGACAAAGTTATCGTTTTCTCGCCTTTTTACGAGAATTACGTGGCCGACGCGATACTGTCCGGAGCCGAGCCGATCTATGTCTCCTTGCGGCCGCCTGAGTTTGCTTTTGATCCTGAGGAATTGCGTCGGGCCTTTGCGCTTGGCCCCAAGGCGCTGATTCTCTGCAACCCCTCCAATCCCTCCGGTAAGGTGTTCACCCGGGAGGAGTTGCTGTTCATTGCTCAACTGGCTGTGCAGCATGATGTTTTCGTTATCACCGATGAGGTTTACGAGCATATCCTCTACGCTCCCCATGAGCATGTATATTTTGCCTCGCTGCCCGGCATGTTTGAGCGGACGATAACATGCAGCTCGCTCTCCAAAACCTACTCCATTACCGGCTGGCGCCTGGGCTACGTCATCGCGTCGCCGGAAGTGATCAATTCCGCGCGCAAGGTTCATGATTTTCTCACGGTTGGGGCGGCGGCGCCTTTGCAGGAAGCGGCTGTAGCAGGGCTCGAATTGCCCGCCAGTTATTACGGTGAACTCCGGGATGTTTATGCGGAGAAACGCGCTCTGTTTTTGTCGTTCCTGGATGCGGCCGGCTTGCGCTACACCCGGCCACAGGGGGCCTACTATGTCATGGTGGACATTGCGGAATTCGGGTGGGATGACGATACGGCCTTCTGCGAATGGCTGGCGCGTGAAGTCGGGGTGGCTGCGGTTCCCGGCTCAAGCTTTTTTCGCGAGCCGGTAAGGCATTTGATCCGTTTCCATTTCGCCAAACAAAGGCAGACATTGGAGGCTGCGGGTCAGCGAATGCTCAAGCTGCGTCGATGATCTGCATAAGCCCGGGAGCCGGTTCCATGTGATCATGGCGTCGCTCTCACTTTCCCTGATAGTTGCGCGGATTGCGCAGGCGATCAAGCCGCTCATTTTCCATTTCCCTGCGTTTGAGCGCCTGGAGTTTTCCTGTGTGTGGCTGGGCATCGGGCGATGAGGAGCGGAAAAGCCGTCCGATACGCTCCAACGGCCAGGAGAAAAACGCCGCGACGAGTACGCCGACATGGAGGATTATTTGGCGGATTGGTTTCATATTGCGTCGTTGGTGGACAGGATCGGTTGGGATGCGGGAAGGGAACGCAAGGACTGCTGCTGCGTGAAATCTGCAAAAGTCTGGCGATCCACGCGGATATTGCTGCGGTAGGAGAGATTGCCGACCAGGCTGATCAGGGGATGGCGGCGGTGCCAGATGCTGCTCCAAACACGGCGCAGAATGCGCGGCAGGGAATAGAAGGTTTGGTTGCAGACGGTCATCTCGTGCAGGATTTCAGCCAACGAGAGGCGCTTGTACCGGGCGACCGGAAAAGTCAGGGTATAATACTTCCAGTCGGCGGGAAACTCATTGAGGGCGAGGCGGTCCTCTGCCCGCATTTCGTCCCACAGGCGGGTGCCGGGCAGGGGGGTGAGAAAGAGGGTGTTGAGGTTGTCCAGGCCATAATCGCTGGCGACGGCGGCGATCTGCCGTCCGATGCCCGGTTCGTCCACGTCCAAGCCGAGGATGAAGGAGCCGACGACCAGCATGTTGTGGCGCTGGATGCGCTGCACTGAGGCGCGAAAATCACGTCCCTTGACCAGGTTGATCTTTTTGCCCAGTTCGCGCAGGCCTGCCAGGGTGGGGGACTCAAAGCCGATGAACACGCCCCGGCACCCGGCCTGGGAAGCCAGGGCCAGCAGTTCATCGTCATCGGCGAAGTTGATGGTGACCTGGGCGATCCATTCTTTGCGCAGACCGGTCTGGATGAGGGCGCGGAAAAGGTCTTTGGCGCGCGCGATGTGCTCCGAGCGGGTACCGATGAGGTTGTCATCCACCATCAGGATCCGGTGTTCCGGGATGGCTTGGAACTCGCGGACGACCTCGGGAATGGGGCGTTGGCGATATTGGGAGCCATTAAAGGCGGTCACACTGCAAAAATGGCAATTCAAGGGACAGCCCCGGGTGGTTTGCAGAGCTCCGAAGGCATACCGGTTCGGCAGCAGATCATGGCGCGCGGCGGCCAGATGGTTGATGTTGGCCAGCCCGCCCTCATACCGGGATTTCAACTGGCCCAGACGGGCATCCTCCAGCAACTGTGTCCAGACGGATTCGGCCTCTCCGGTGACCACGGAATCCACCCGAGCCGTGACCTCGTCCAGACACATGGTGGCATGAATGCCGCCCATGACGACGGGAACTCCCAAACCCCGGTAATGGGCCGCCACTTCATAAGCCCGGTTGGCCTGCGAGGTGAAGGCGGTGATGCCCACCAAATCCGGCCGGGGCAAGGCAGGATAATCCGGCCGGCCAAGGTTTTCATCCACAATGGTCACCTCCCACTCCGGAGGGGTGAGCCCGGCGAGTACCATTAGGCTGAGCGGCTTCCAGACGCGGAAGCGGTTCCACCGGCTTTCGCTGACGTTGACGATGCTGACTAGGGGATTGGAAGGGTTGATGAGGAGTAGTCGCATGGCCGACCTGCATTGATAGCAGTTTTTATTGGGGGTTCCTAAGCATTAATGCATTAATCTTTCATTTGGCATCCATGGTCAAAGGATATTTTGCCCGGTAATTCAGTATGGTAGTGGGTCGTCTGAGTGTTTTGAAACCGGATCTGGCGTTTTCACCTCTTCCGGAAAATATTGCATGATGAGCCGAACCTCCCGCAACCCAACGCCGGCCGAACCGGCTGTCAAAGCCTCTCCTGGCGAGCCTGCGGCCTCGGCGTCGGTTTTGCTTCGTCAGGAGCTGCCTGACAAAAGGACCAGCCACCCTTGATGAGGTGCTTAAGGAAACTCTGCGCGCCATCTCCGTGCGGCGCACCTCGGCAAGGAGGAGAATGGACGTTTTATGATCCCGGTGTGCTTTTCCTTAACGGCTCCAAATCTGGATCCGCTAATGCGATCATCTGCAACTGTTTCCGCTCTTCGCCATCGGCTGGCATGGCTAACGCCTTATTCAACCAGGTTCTGGCCTCATTAAGCTTCCCCAGTTGGGCGCAGTAGCAGGCCAGATTATAGGGAATGGCCCAGACCTTTGGGAATTCGACAATGAGGGGCAGGAGACCGTCAAACGCTTCCTGCGTCCGTCCAGCCCAGTACAGGGTGTTTGCCCAATTAACCCATCCCGACGAGGACAGGGGATCAAGCTTGATAAGGGTGTTGGCTATGTCCAGGCAGGCAGCCCACTTCTTTTGCTGAACGTTAAGATGCCAGCGCACCCGCAAAACCTCCGGGTGGCACTGGAGTTCTGCGGCGATTTGCTCCAGTTCCTCATTCGCCTCCGGAGGATTGCCAAGCTCAAGCCAGCCTTGGGCGGCAGTCAGATGCATGCTATCAGGTGGTTCGAGTGGTTTCATGGCAGGTCTGCGCATCCGTTTGGCCTGTTCTGACTGCGCCAGTCGTCGTGCAAAACAGCCATCAGCACCACATCCTCGAACTGGCTCCATTTCTTGACGCATTGCCGGAGCAACCCTTCCTGTTGCAGCCCCGCTTTCTTCAGGACCTGCCCGGATGCCGGGTTCCTGACCATGTGATACGCCAGGATCCGGTTCAGGTGGAGTTGGTCAAAACCGTGGCGCACCAGTGCATGGACGACCTCGGTGGCAAATCCCTGGCCCCACCAGTTCACACCGATCCAGAAACTTAGTTCAGCATGGCTGTGCACGGTGTCAATGGACCGCAATTCGGCAGCTCCGACCAGTGAGCCGGTCGGGGCTTCCGTAATGGCAAAATGAAGGGCATGGCCCTTCGCGTGGGCATGCCCCGTGCCGACGATCCACTCTGTAGCGTACTCAAGGGTGAACGGATGGGGAACCGAAATCATCGTGTCAGCAATTTCGCGCCGCCCAGCCAACTGGTGAAGTGCCGTCGCGTCCCCGGCGTGCCAAGGGCGCAAGATCAGTCGTGCTGTCGTGATGGTCGGTTCGTCAGTCATTCACGCCCGCTGTTGTACCTTTTAAGCGCGCAGGCTTCCAGATGCAAAAATACCCTGTGCAGTTCATCCATGGCAGCCCTATTTTTGCCGCCCTGCCGCTGACACGTCCAACGGCTTCAATCCCAATTTCAACACTGGCGAACCTGGGCGGTATCGGTAATCCCCGTGCGCACGATTCATAAATTGAGGGTCGGCAAGCACAGAGTTCGGCGGAGCGTTGGTCACCGTGCCATCTGCGGAATACCGGTTGAGGGTCACGCATTCAAAGCGCCCCTTCCCGGAGTACAGCAGGTTGTCCGACCAGGTATCCACCGCGTTTGTGCCCTCAAACCGGATCTTTCCGGTGGCATAAAGCACGTTGCGCGCAAAGGTGTAGCCAGTTGAACGCGGAAAGGTCACCTTGGCATCGCCTTCCACTATGAACAAATTATCGCGGATGATGTTGTTGGTGGCCATGTGGTTGTGGGATGGCCAGTTAACCCGCAACGCGACATTCCCCTCCACCACGCAGTTGGAACACTGCTCGTCCAGGTAGTATGCCGATGCTCCAAAGCCCCCTTGATCGGTAAAATCCCGCGCCAGGTTCCCGCGCAGTACGGTGCCCTTACCCCCAAAAACATAGATCGCTGCGCCGTCGTGCAGCACCTTCATGCAATCATACAAAAGGTTCCCCTCTATGAGATTGCTGCGTCCGCCATAGTTGATAGCCGAATACGAGCAATCATGCACCTCGTTATGGCTCACCAGGCACTCGCTGCCGCCCTGGAAGATGCCGATCGCGCTGGGATAGCTGCGGCCCACCTTGCTGATATGGTTATTGCGGATGATCGCCTTCGTTCCCCCCACGTACACACCGCCTGCACCACAATCCGTGATCTCGCAATTCTCCACCCGGACATTGCGCAAGCTGCCGCCGCCTTTGATCGCATGACCAGCCACCCCTTTGATCTTAAGTCGGTCCATCACACAATCCTCCGTCAGTGAAAGCGACACCGCGCCATCGAATTTCGCCGCCCCAAACCCGCCCGAAACTAAAGGCACGGTGGTGCCGGAAAGGGTGAGCCCGCGCAAAGTGATGCCCCGCGCTGGTTGCTGACGGGTTCCCCGGATTGAGAACAGGACCGCCCGGTTCGGGACGACCACCGCCACTCGGCGCATGTCTTCCCCCGGCAGCGGCCAATAGACTATTCGCTGGCGTGCCCGGTCGTGGTACCATTGGCCCGGATAGGTCATCCCTTCCTTGATGTTCCACAGCACATATTTTTTCACACCGAACGACCCCGGCGGATGGCCGGTTTCCGGAGCCAGCGTCAGGGTCTGGCTGACCACGTCGATGCCCGCCACTCCCACGCAAGACTCGTCCCACATGTGGAACACCGTAATTTCCGCGTTGGTCGTCTCTAGCCAGTCGCCCAGATCGCCCCCACGATATTGTAGTGAGGTCAGCTCCTCATGGGTCGGCTTGCGTTTCCACCCACCGCCTGTCGAAGACATCCAGGGCACCTCAAAACGCGTTTCATGCGCGAAGGTATTCGTTGCCGGATAACGTGCCCGCGCGCGGCTCTCACCGTTGACCAGCAGCAGGCGTGGAGCCAAGCTTGCGCCATCAGATGTTTCAGGCAACCGTGCCGCCTGGAATTTCCCTTCCGCATCCCAGCCGGTCACGAGATCACCACCGTAAAAGACCGGCGTTTCCCCCGGCACATTCTCGATGGTTAGCCCGGAATCCTCCGCCGTTAATTGGACCTGCGCGTTGTAGTAAGCCCCTCCATGCACCAAGATGCGCCTTGGTTCGCCAGGCGGCAGTCGGCGAACCGCAGGAAGCGCGGACTCTATGGTTGGGTACGGGGAATTCCTGCCCACGTAAAAGTCTTTGGCTGCTACGCCCCCCAAGGAGAGCCCGGAGAGCATCACGCCCAACGCAAGAGCCCCAAGGGTGGCCCGGGTGCGCCCTGCCCAAACCGGTGAGTAGGAAAACTTGGAAATCACTCCTGATTAACGCCAAAGGTTCAGGGAACATTCAAACATATTCTCTGCCTTCGTGGTCTAAACCCCGGTGTTCGTAAGAGATGGAATCTGCTGGATGGCAGATTAACCGGGGTTGCTTGGAGCGATAGCGACTGCGGGCAGGTGTAGCAATGCGGAGGCCACTGTCCAGCGCATGACGCATATCCAGCTTGGCTTCCCGTCTTTCCGGTGGCAAGCTCGCTGACGTGGACGCTCTGCCAAAAATCAACCTCATCGGTAAGATCGGCGCACCTGGCGCTTTGCTGGTGGAGATGTTTTGAATACATCCTGTATGGCCGATAACACCGACAATTCCATTAAAAACCCCAATGGTAACCCCGCTGTAAACGCGCCTGGTACAAACGACTTACCTGCGCATATTTACGGTGAGATGCACACTCCAGACGGCCCCATCGGCAAGCATATCAGAGAAATGCCCCAAGTATATCCTGGCGAAATTGGATTTCAAGAAGACACGCAGTTCACGCCGATCTCCGTGCGCAATTTTCGAGACTATACCATCCTTGGTCGCGACATGGACTGCACCTACGCGGTGGACCCGCAATGCACCACGGGCTTTGTCCTTTCGAACGTGGACATTGCAAGCAAGCCCAGTCTGGGCATGGTTCCGGCCATGCACGTTGTGCTCCGTGAGTCGTTCCTCAAACCGTACAAACAGGCGTGCCGACTTCGGATTCGCTATTCGTTTGCCATGAAAGGTGTCGCCACCACTTGGTACCTGCTATTTGCCGACAAATATGGCGGCATCGTTTCAGACTTTGAACACTTGGGGGGTGGAAAGGCTATCTGGAAATCCTTCGTGCGGACAGCTTTTGACCGTGGACTCAGGATTTCTATTGTCGATACTGAAAAGGGAACGGTGTTCAATCAACCGCTTAGCGCGAAGCGCATAAAGGCCAATCAGAGGAGCGGTAGCGCCCCTCCCGCACGCCGCATACGCGGGGGTCTCCGAATCATTCCCGCC
>CAIYYI010000136.1 GCA_903930345.1 uncultured Verrucomicrobiota bacterium | reverse complement strand
TTTACCTTTGGTTTTTGCTATGCAGGTGTGAACCAGGCAAAAGGCGGGTTATTATGATTACAGTACATGTTCACGTATTGCCTTTTGCCAACTGCATATGATCAATTTAGCAGGTTATGTTCCAGTTGTAAAACTGTTTTCAGTTATATAGGGTGAGTGTCTTGACGAAGTTCGGTATCGCAATGGCCGTCAGCAAACCAATGATGGCCACCACGATCATGATCTCCACCAAGGTGAAACCAAGCCCTGAGGCTTTACGCCTTTTCATTTCAGCCACTTTGACGGTGGTTAACCGAAACCGGCTTACGCCCTCAAAAAAGGGGGCATAAGCCGGCTGAAACCGAGCGGATTACAGGGTGTGGCCGGCGATATTGC
Source organism: uncultured Verrucomicrobiota bacterium (assembly GCA_903930345.1). Classification (GTDB taxonomy): domain Bacteria; phylum Verrucomicrobiota; class Verrucomicrobiia; order Limisphaerales; family CAIYYI01; genus CAIYYI01. The sequence continues at coordinate 10,675 of CAIYYI010000136.1, read as the reverse complement.
AGACCGGCTTGGTGACCATGTTGCCCGGGGTATAGGCACCGTTGCCGGGGCAGGCCGGAGCGGTCTTAATGTACTTGTCCGTGCCGTACAGGTCAGTGTCGCCCGGGGTGTCGGTGGAGGTTTTCTTGTTTTCCAGCGCCCACTGTTCCTTGGCTCCGTCAATCTGGCGCAAGTTATTGATGCAGGCGTTCTTCTGCGCTGTGGTGCGCGCTTTCACGAAGTTGGGAATCGCGATGGCGGCCAGCAGACCGATGATGGCCACAACGATCATGATTTCTACCAGCGTGAAGCCGGACTTACGGGAGGTCTTGATTTGCATGTTTTTACCTTTGTTTTGCTATGCAGGTGTGAACCAGGCAAAAGGCGGGTTATTATGATTACAGTACATGTTCACGAATTGCCTTCTGCCAACTGCATATGATCAAGTTGGCAGGTTATGTTCCAGTTGTAAAATTGTTTTCGGTTATATATCGGGCTTGCGCCTGCCGCAGGTCTCAGGCATTGGATGTGGGCGCATGAACTCATCAACCTCCGTTTCCCCTTCGTCCGTCTGGTGGTGGGGTCTGGGCTTGGCGTGGTACAGTTTCCTGGGGGGGTGGTTTCAGGTTTCCGACGTGGATGTCGGCTACCACATGCGTACCGCAATGCATATGCTTGCTGGCGGCGGCATTCCCGCCACCAACACGTTTTCCAGCACCTGTCCGGATGAGCCCTGGCTGCTCCATCAATGGCTGGGCACGCTGATCTTCTACCTGCCGTATGCCTGGGGTGGGGTGGTGGGGTTGGTTACCTTCAAAGCCTTGGTGGGGGCGGGGTTGATGGTGCTCACCTGGTTATCGGCCCGTCGGTTGGCAGGCAGCGCTTCCATTTGGCCGCTCTTGACCGTCACGCTGGCTTTGCTGGCCTGCCGCCCACGTTTTTTTGAACGGTCCGATCTCCTCTCCGCCCTGCTGTTTACCGGGCTCCTTTTCCAGCATGGCCTCTGGCAGAGATCCCGGCGTTGGTGGCTGCTGGTTTTGCCGTTGTATATGGCGCTTTGGGCCAATGTGCATGCCGGGGTCATTTATGGCGCAGCCTTGCTGTGCCTCTGGCTCGGGTTGGCGATGGCCCGACAACTCAGCACCCGTTTCCACTTGCCCTGGCCTGGCCTGACTACCGCTGACGCCCCGCTGCCGCTTTGGGTTCTGGGGGCGGGTCTGGCTCTTTCTCTGGTCTTGGCCATGGGAACGGTGCAGGTTGTCAACCCGAATGGATGCAAGGTGTTATGGTTTCCCATTTCCCAGTTTGCCAGCCCGTTCTGGCAGACCATCATCGTGGAGTACCAGCGACCCAATTGGCATACCTCGCCGTTTTTCCTGATCTTTGCAGGGGTCTTTCTCCTGGTGCAACTTTGCGCCTGGCGGCGGACGCGCCTGGATTGGCTCGTGGTATGCCTGGCGTTTGGCTTCCTAGCCATCCGCTCGCAACGTTCCATTCACTTTTTTGTCATAGCTGCCACTCCTTACCTGGCCTGGCTGCTCGAACAGTTGCTTGCCTCCGGCGTGGACGGGCAGTCGCGCTTCTGGCTGCGTGGCCGGGCATGGACTGTCCCGGCCCTCTGGGCTTTGGTTGTGGGACTTGTTCTGATTCCGGATCGCACCCTGCGCTTTGGCCCCGGCTTTTACCGGCCCTATTACCCGGTGGAAATTTTTGATTTTCTCAAACGCGAGGTGCCCCCGCAGAACCTGTTCAATGACATGCAATGGGGAGGAACCCTCTGCTGGTGGCTTTACCCACAGTTCAAACCCTACATTGACGGGCGTGGCGACGCCTATACGGAGACCTTTTGGCAGCAGGAGTATTTTCCGGTTTTGAATGTGACCAGCAACTGGTCGGCCATCCTGGCCCGACACCGGGTGGAGGCCATTCTGCTGGTCATTCCCGAATTGGGCCGGGTGCGAAAACTGGCTGAAACCCTGCGCGCACAGCCGGAATGGGCGCTGGTGGCGATGAACGACGATACCCAGCTATTTTTGAAACGCACGACCAACAATGCGGGGGTCATTGCCCGGCACGAATACAAATGGCTATGGCCGGGTGACTGGGGGCTCACCAACCTGGCGGTTCCCGAACGGCGGGCTGAATTTGGGGTGGAGGCTCGGCGAGCCTTTGAACTCTCCCCGGACAGCCTCTTTGCCCAGACCGCGCAGGCCCGGGTGCTGATGGAGCAGGCCGATTATGCGGCTGCTGCCGCCATTCTGGGACGCATTGTGCAATCGGAGAGCGCCAGCGTGGCCCACTGGCGCGATTACGGCTTCTGCCTGTTTCAAGACCAGCAACTGGAGGCGGCCGCCAACGTTTTCGCCCGTTTGCTCCGGCGCAACCAAATCCCGGGTTTCGCCCGCTACATGCGCCATTTCCTCGCCCTAAAACAAAGGGACGTCGCCACGGCCCGCGCCGAATTGCAGGCCGCGCTGGCGTTGGAGCCGGCGAACGGGGAATATCAGAAAGCATGGGAAAACCTCGCCCGCATCCCGGTGGGGCCGGCGGCCACAAACGCGCGTTGACCATGGTTCTGAAGCGTTTTAAAATACCCCGGCCTGCGGAACCTCGGCGTTCGCGGGCGGCCTTCATGGAATATGTCAAGTAACCCGGTCTCGGACCAGCCCGGCTCACCGCCCCAGGCAATGGCTGGGGGCGGATGTCGGTGGCTCGGGCAACGGGCGCTGGTGTTGCTGTTGATCCTCGGGGTGGTCAAGGCCGGTATTCTGCTCCAACTGCGCACCCACCTTTGGCAGACCCATTCCCGGGTCTGGGTGTACAAGCCGGTGGTGGATGCCTTTCGTGAGGCCAACTTCTATGTCTTCGGGCTGCTGCTCCTGCTGTTCTTTTACCTTCTGGCAAGAGAGGCCAGAACCGCCAGTCCCCGGATCATTCGCGCGGTGACAGCCGCGTTTGTCACGGTGGGCACCCTGTTTTTCTTTCTCACCCGCAACCAGGGGGATTTCCTCTATCTCCACTCGGTCATGGAGGGTTTTCTTGGCTGGGGTGACCTGCGCCATTATGTGTTGATGGACACCGTGTTTGCCGCGCCCTGGCTGGCTGCGTGGGTGGTGGGGTATCTGTTGGCGCACGGCGTTTTGGTCGGTTGTCGGAAGGAATCCTGGTCCTTGCTGCTGCTGGGAACGGCCATGGTCGGTTTTCTGTATTGGCAATGTCAGCCGCTGATGATCTGGGGCAAGGAGTTGTTCGTGCTCAACGTTCTGCTTGCCTGGATCCTGCTCAGCCAGCGGCTGGCGCCGACCCCGGCGAAGGTCTGGCTGAGGCTAGGCTTTGCGGTACCTTTGATGGGGCTGGTCCTCGCTTGGGTGCTGATCGAGACGGCCGGGGATCAGCCCCCGGAAGTGCATCCCTATTTCTTTTTACTGCTCTGTTTGGGGCTGGCCATTTTCGTCCCGTGGGGCATTTGGTGTTCCCATCGGCCGCAACTCTCCCTTTTAACCCGGGCCTTGCCGGTGTTTTTCCTTGGCTGGATGCTGCTGACGAACCGGTTCTACCCGCTCAATGATTTTTACCGCTACCTGACGGTGTATGGCCTATTGCTGGCGCATTACTGGTGGCAGGAAATCCTCCTAGTGGCCTTGCTCCATGGGCTGGCCCGCCTGGCGGGCAGACGTTTTCCCCGCGCGGCACGGGTGTGTTTTGACGCCTCGGCCCTGCTGCTGGTTTTGCTGGCGGTGATGGATTTCATGACCATCCGCCTCATGGATTTCCGGTTGGACTGGCCGGCGCTGGTGGTCTCCAACGATGTGGGCATGGTGTGGCGGACGGTGCGCCCCTATCTGGGTCAGTTGGCCGTCGGGGTGCTGGCCTTGATTGCCGCCTACTACCTGGCGCTGTCTGCCGCCCGGCGTCTGGCAACCCGGGTGTCAGGAAACCATTCCCCTGTTTTTTCGCCCAGCCGCTGGCTGCCCCTGGTCGGCATTCTCTGTCTGGCACCCCTGAGTGGCTTGCTGCTGCAAGGAGACAAGGCGACCGGTAATGTGGTTGGCAATATTCTCACGTCCAGCCCGATTGTCACCGGCAGCCGCTACCAGAAGCTTGATACCGCGGCTTTTGGTGAGCGATGGCAACAGTTGCGCCTGCCCCCGTGGCCGACCTTCCACCCCGCCGGTCCGGCCCGTCCGCAGACCAATCTCAACGTGCTCCTAATTGTCATGGAGTCATCCTACAACCGCTATTTGTCCCTGTTTGGCGCGCCCGATGATACCCAGCCGCGCCTGAGGCAATTCCGGGATCGCATGGAGCTGTTTCCCAATTTTTTCGCCAACTACCCGAACTCATTGCACGCCCGTCTTTCCGTGCTCAGCGGCTTGTACGCCCCCCAGCCCTACATCACCGTCATCAATCCGCGCATCGAATCGCCGGCGCTCACCCAAATCCTGAAAACCCAAGGGTATGCGGTTTCCCTGTTTGATTCCTGCTTTCGGGAATATGTGCGCTGGGGCGATTACATTGCCCACCGCCAGCTTGATTTCTTTTTCGATGCCCACAACATGCCGGGCAAGGAGAAGCACCCTGCCGTTGCCTGGGGGGTTCATGAGACGGCCACCATGGAGGCCATCAAAGCCCAGCTCGGCCGGCATGCGGAACGGCGGGAAAAATTCTTTCTTTCCTACCTGCCGGTCGCCCCGCACATGCCTTTTGATTCGCCGATCAAGGGCTTTGACCAGTTTGAAAACCGGTTCACCGTCCTCAACAATGATCATTCCGGTCGTTACAAAAACCAACTGCTCTTCATGGATTGGGTCATCAGCTCCATTCTGGAGGAATTGGGGCGGCTTCAACTGCTTGACCAGACCCTTGTGATCATCACCGATGATCACGGGGAAATGGTGGGGGAGGGGGATGGCTTGCTGGGACATGGGTGGAATCTTGAGCCCCGGCTGTGCAACGTGCCGTTGATCATCATGGACCCGCGGGAGCCCAGAGCCCGAACCAATTACACCATCGGCTCCCAGGTGGATGTGCTGCCCACCACCCTGGACTTGCTGGGTCTGCCCTTGCCTCCGCATCTTTTCCAGGGCGTTTCCCTTTACGATCAGGAGGCCATTAAGGACAGGATGGTGTTTTTCAGCTCCCACCGGCACCGCGCCCTGATCAAGGACGGGCAGTTCTACTGGGATTCCCGATTGCAACCGGGGGCCAGCACGCCACAGACCATCAGCGCCTATGCGATTGCCAATGCCGGGGCACGGACACTGTTCACCCCGACGCCGGTTCGGGAGGATATTTTGCCATTGTTGGATGCCTTCGAGTCGTTCCAGTCCGGCTTTATCTTCCACTATTCGCACTACTTGGGCCTGGTAAAAGCAAAGGCGGGAGGAGCACCTTGAAGGGCCGGGTAGGCTGCTTCTCGTAGCGGCAGGCATCCTTGCCTGCCGTAGAACCCGGCTTCCAGCCGGGTGCGGTGGCGTGGTGCGTTGAAGAAAAGTGGAACAGGCGGCAGGGATGCCGCCGATTACGGCAGGCAAGGATGCCCGCCTCTACCGGTGGGCAGCTCTCGTAGCGGCAGGCATCCTTGCCTGCCGTAGAGCCCGGCTTCCAGCCGGGCGAGGTGGCGTGGTGAGCGTTGAAGAAAACAGGGACGGGCGGCGCGCGCGATCCATGAAAAATCAGGCTCGCCAAACGGCATTGTTTTCCGCATTCTGGCGTCCGGCATTCGTGCTGACGCATGTTAAAGTTTACTGGAACCTATACCGCAATTGTCACGCCGTTCCGCAACGGCCAATTGGATGAATCCGCGCTGGAACGCCTGATCAAACTCCAGATCAAGGGGGGCGTGGATGGCATTGTCCCCGTGGGCACAACCGGGGAATCGCCCACTTTGGATTACGACGAACACCTGCGGGTGATCGAATTGAGCGTCAAATTCGCGGATGGCAAATGCAAAGTGCTGGCCGGCACGGGGGCCAATTCCACCAAGGAAGCCATCTTCCTCACCCAGGCCGCCGAAAAGCTGGGTGTGGATGGCTCCCTTCAGGTGGCGCCATATTACAACAAGCCCACCCAGGAGGGGCTATTCCAGCATTTTCACGCCATCTCCTCCTCCACCAGCCTGCCGCTGATCCTGTACAGCATCCCGGGCCGCTGCGGCATTGAAATCGCCGTGGAGACCATTGATCGCCTCGTCCATGACAGTGTCAACATTGTGGGCATCAAGGAAGCTGGTGGCAACCCTGACCGGGTCAGCCAGTTGCGCGCGGTGCTGGGGTCCCGGTTCACGATTCTGAGTGGCGATGACGCCCTGACCCTGCCGTTCATGGCCGTAGGTGCCCAGGGGGTGGTCAGCGTGGTCTCCAACGTCATCCCTCGCGACGTCAGCAACATGGTGCGGGCGTTCAGCGAAGGTAAGCTCTCCCTCGCCCTCAAGTATCACCAGCGCTTTTATCCGCTGTTCAAAGACCTCTTCATAGAGACCAACCCGGTGCCGGTCAAGGCCGCCCTTGCCATGATGGGCCTCATTGCCGAGGAATACCGGCTGCCCCTGGTGCCGCTGAACGCCAGGAACCGCGAGAAACTTCAGGTCGTGCTCCGGCACTGTGGCCTGTTGAAATAAACCGGCCCCCCACCGCTTTTCCCATGATCAACGCCATTATCATTGGTTCCAAAGGACGCATGGGCCAGGCCCTGGCCGCCTGTGCCCCCCGGTTTCCCGAACTGCGCCTCACCGCCCAACTGGACCTGGGGGATGCCTTTGAGCCCGCCATGGCCGCCGCCGATGTGGTCATTGATTTCAGCTTCCACACCGTCACGGCGGAGGTGGTTGAACTGTGCGCGCGCCACGGCAAAGCCCTGGTGCTCGGCACCACCGGCCATTCCGAGGCGGAGAAGGCGTGCATTCGCTCAGCCGCAGCCACGGTGCCGATGGTGTGGACGTCCAACTACTCCACGGGCGTCAACACCCTGTTCTGGCTCACCCGCAAGGCGGCGGAAATCCTGGGGCCCGGGTACGATTTGGAAGTGGTCGAAATGCATCATCGTTTCAAGAAGGATGCCCCCAGCGGCACCGCCGTCAGCCTGGCGGAAATCCTGGCGGATGTGCGCCACCAGCAATTGGCGGAAGTCATCCGCCATGGCCGCCAGGGCATCACGGGCGAACGCACCGCCACGGAGATCGGCATGCATTCGCTGCGCGGGGGCGATGTGGTGGGGGATCACACGGTCATTTTTGCCACCCCGGGCGAACGGGTGGAACTGACCCACAAGGCTTCCAACCGTGAGACGTTTGCCGCCGGCGCTCTCCGTGCTGCCCAATGGCTGGTGACGCAAAAGCCCGGCATGTACGACATGCAGGATGTGCTGGGGTTGAAATAATTTCGGGAACTGCCGCTGTGGACTGGCGTCACCATGCCTTTGTCGCCCTCGGTTCCAACCAGGGCGATTCCCCGGCGATTCTGCAGCAGGCCCTGGACGAATTGGTGGTCTTGACAGATGGAGCCGTGTTTCGCTCCGGTCTGTGGGCCAGCACCCCGGTTGATTGCCCCCCCGGTTCCCCGGATTTCGTCAATGCGGTCGCCGCCTTTCCGTGCCAACCGGGGGAGACTCCTGAAAGTTTGCTGGCCCGTCTGCAAGCCTTGGAACGTGCCCATGGGCGGAAGCCCAAGCTGGTGTTGAATGAACCGCGCCCCCTTGATTTGGATTTGATCGTTTTCGGTGACCAACGACGGTACGCGCCGCAATTGACGCTCCCGCATCCGCGCGCGCATCAGCGGCGTTTTGTGCTCCAACCGTTGTGTGAAATCGCCCCGGAACTGGTGCTGCCGGGCCAGTGTGTCCCGGTGGGTCGCCTCCTGGCCTCACTCCATCTCGGCTCCGCCGAAGTCCTGCGCCGCCTTGGCTAACCCTTGCTTTCGGATGGCAATTTGCGCAACGCGTCCCGCACCTGGGCGGCTTGCTCGTAATTTTCAGTGCGCAGGGCATCCTGCAGCTCCTGCTCCAGTTTTTCCCGCTCGGTCAGGGGGCGGTCCGCCTCCAGGTCCTCCAGCCACACCTCCAGGGATTCCAGCTCCGAGCATTGCTCAATCAGGTCGGCGCGGTCCATGTCGTTGTAGAACCGCTTGATCTCGTCCATCCCCTGGTTCACCAGTTGGATGGCTGCGGTGAAATCCCGCTCCTCCATGCTGTCGGCGGAAAGCGCCCGGGTGCGGAGCATGATCACCTGCGGGCGGAATTGCTGCACCGACCAGGCAAAGTCCGGGTTGGCGGCATAAGCCTGGACAAAATCAAACAGGGCCAGATTCCGTTCCGTGTCACGATGGACCCTTTCGTACTCGGCCAACTCCAGCAGGCAGATGTACCGGTGATGGTACTGGAGCGCCTCCAACTGGAGCTTGGAACATTCCTCGTCGTTCAGGGTGAAACCCTCCGTGTTGCCATCGTGGCTTTCGCGGTGCTTTTGCAGCCGGCTTTGCTGGTATTCGAACAGGGAAGGGTACCCATTGGGCCGCTTGCCATCCGGCCGCCCCTCCGCGTTCATCTGCAAGATGCCCAAATCCACCCGCAACTGAATCTTGTCCACGCCGTCCTGGCCGGTGAAACGGCGCACCACCACCTGCCCGGGCACATAATCCCAGTTTTCAAGCAGTCGTGTAATGTCAAAACTCATGTCCGCATCACTATGGATTCCAGCCCGCCTGAAGTCAATGCGCGGGTGCCGGAAGCATCAATCCCGGAAGCCGCTCAAAGTGTCCAAAACCGCCTTCACACGGGGCACCTCGTGGGTGCGGAACAGGTCGGTCTGGCCCAGGGCGGCCAGGACCGCAAAAAACGGCTCGGCGCAACGCACTTCCTCGCCAAAATGCTCGAAGGCATGGGGCAGGGCGTGACAGGTGGGAAAGCCCAGTTTCCGCAGCCGGAACGTGTTTAGGAAGGTCTTCATCTGGTGGCGGATACGCACGGCGCTGTCCTGCAGGTTCCGGTAGTAAAAGCCCAGGCCGGGATCAATGAAAAGGCGAGTCACACCGCAACGGGAGGCGTGTTCCACCTGCCGGGCGAAATACTCGTACATGAGCGGCACCGGATCCGTGCGCAAATCAAAATCCTCCACCTGCCTCACATTGGCGCCCTGCACATAGCAAATGATCACGGCCGCCCCGGCTTCCGCCGCCTGGTGGTACATGGCTTCCCCATGCTCCATCCCGGTGAGATTGAGCACGTTGGCTCCGGCAGCCAGAACCGCCTTCGTGACCTCCGGCTGATAGGTTTCCACCGAGACCAGCAGCCCGGCCGCCCGCAATCCCCGCACCACCGGCAGCAACCGGTTGTTCTGGGCGGCCCCATCCAGAATGGCGGCCTGCGCCAGGGTGGATTCCGCCCCCACGTCGATAATATCCGCCCCCTGGGCTCCCAGCACCTGTCCCCTTTGCACGGCGGTCTCAGCTCCGAGGCAGACACTCTCCCGGTACCAGCTATCCGCCGAAAGGTTGATCACCCCCATGATGGCCGGGTGCTGATTGAAGGCGAAAGGGCGTCCGCCAATGTCAAATTCCGCCACCCGCAGCTTCAGCAGGTCGCGGTGGTGATCCGCCAGTTCCGCCAAGTCTTCCAGATGCAACCTCATGGGGTGATGATAACGTGAAGGCCATCTACACCAGCAGTTCAGTGATGGGACAGATGGCCACGGACTTGCCGCTCTCCCAGCCCAGCACAGTGGAGTTGCTCGTGTGGGAGGCCGTCAACCAAGCCAGCAGGGTCGAAACGTCCAAAAGATAAGTCATGACGGGAAAACGCTACTCCTGTTTGCTGCAACTGACAATGGGCGACCCCTAAAAAAACTGGCGCGCCCGCCGCGATTCGAACGCGGGACCACCTGCTTAGAAGGCAGGTGCTCTATCCAACTGAGCTACGGGCGCAAACCGTTTATAAATAACACATTAGAGCATATTTTAGGCTCTGTTTTTTTAGCCTTGTATATTCACTTTATATACTTTACGTTTTCTACACTGTGAATGCAAAAACAACGGTTAAAGCGAACAAGACACAAGTATGGAAAAAAACCGGGTTCCCGAATCTGTACCGCTACGAACCCAATGGCTTATACTATGGCCGACCCCGCATTGGTGGCAAGTTGATTTCGAAGTGTCTGAGTACGGATTCAATCAGTGTAGCGAAGGACCGTCTTAATGAGTTCATTAAAAATACCCGCAAGCGGCTTTTATTGAATGGCGATGACGCAACGATGACGGGGTTGCAAGCAATCGAGATTATCAGAAACACTCTTGAGTCTGATCAATCACTGAAACCGTCCAGCAAAGTTTTTCGTTTGGAGCGACTGAATGCTGTCTTGAAGTCATGGCCAGCACTGGAAAGCCTGCCAGTGGTCAAGGTTTCAAAAACTGATTGTGAACAGTGGGCAGTCCGATACGGCGCAAAAGTGAGGGCTTCAACATTCAACTCCACACTGGCCACGCTGCGCGGGATATTCAAGGTGGCTGTTGATCGTGGAATCCTTTCCAGCAATCCAGCCATGCTCATCAAAAAACAACGAATCACGGCAAAAAAACCTTGTCTGCCGTCGCAAGCTGATTTCATCCGGCTCTTGGCGGCTGTGGACACGATTAGAAGCGGCAAAACTGGGCATTGTTCGGACTTCATCCGGTTCTTGGCGTTCAGTGGCTGCCGAAAAGGCGAAACG
>CAIYYI010000135.1 GCA_903930345.1 uncultured Verrucomicrobiota bacterium | reverse complement strand
CGCTAATGGACGCTAATTTTTCTGACCAGCGGCGGGACGCCGCTGCCACTTTGGGGACGGCCCTCGCAAATGCGGAGTGCGGATTGCGGAGTGCGGACCGCGGAACCGACGGGGACGGCTCGGCGGGAGCCTCGCCCCACCGGGGGAAAACGGAAAAGGGGAATGCGGAACCGCTAATCAACGCTAATGGACGCTAATTTCCCGACCAGCGGCGGGACGCCGCTGCCACTTTGACGGGTTGGTCACGCTTCTGGGGCAGGCTTTGATTCGGAGGTATCGTCCGGCATGTAAACTTGCGACTGTAGAACCCGATTTTTGCTGTCCCGGATGAAGACCATTATGCCCCCGGCAGCAGTTGCCCGTCGGAATTGCCGCCGCGTCGCTTCCCGTGTCCGTTCAGAGATGCTGTTGATGTATTCCTGGCCGGACCATGCCAAGACCTGCCGCTTGACGATGTCGCACTCGATCACTGGGTGCTTGTCGCCGTAATCATTCAGGGCTTGCATTATGGTCGGCCAGAACTCGGCGATCTCCTTGGTGTAATCTCGTTTCATAGCTCCAGTGTTCGTTCACGCCCAACAGTAATATCGAACGGGTTTTTCATTCGTTGTCACCAGTGCCGGGGTGGTCATTAGGGTGGCGATTCTGGATAGGGAAACCTGCGTTGGCAATGGCAAAACAAAAGCAGAATTTAAGAAAGCAACCTCAGAATTCTGGCAGAAAGATCTGAAAAGCGAAAAATGGAACCCGGACCACTGACTGCGGACTGGTGGACCCTGGTGACGTTAATGACTGGTGACGGCTGACTGCTGAGAAGCAGAAACCTGAACTGCAAAAAGCTGACACGCAGACATGCTGAAAATGAAGACGTTGCGGATGGCGGAAAGTGGGTTTCTTTTTGGGGTAATTTATCCAAATTAAAAGCGGTCAAATATTTTTTGCAAAATATTTTTGCGGGTATCTGCGGGTCGTTGCGGGAAAAGGGGGTGTCGTTGCGGGATGAAAAAAACGCCACACGAGGATTCACCACGAGCGGGAAAAAACCGGGTGTATTGATGAGGTGTGACGCGGCGGTGGGCGGGCAGAATGCCAACCGAAACCGGCCGCACGAAACGAAGAATCACACGGGCCCGCTGGCCTGCCAAGACCGGCAGCCAAGGGTTCCACAACGAAAGATAAATGATTATGGCGATGAAATACCGATACGCAACAAGGGAGGAAATCCCCGCCGATCAGGCCGGACTGTACACGGAACGCGAGGGGGCCTGGATGCTGGATACGGACGGGGTCGTGGAGTTGAACCGATTGGAGGAGGTCCGCAGCCAAAATGCCGCGCTGCTCAAGGAGCGCAATGAATGGCACGAACGGTTCGCGGGCATTGATCCAGAGGAGGTCCGGCGGATGACGGAGGAAAAACGGAAGCTGGAAGAGGCCGCCCAGTTGAAGGCGGGTGAGGTGGACAAGGTCATCGAGGCGCGCGTGCGGACGGTGAAGGGCGAGATGGATCGTCAACTGGCGAAGGTGACCGGTGAGCGGGATGCCCTGAACCAACGGCTGGCGAGCCTCCAGATCGATCAAGCGGTGGTGGGCGAGGCCACCAAACGCGGGCTGAGGTCCACGGCCACCCCAGACATCATGACGCGCGCCCGCAGCGTGTTCCGGCTGGTGAACGGGATGCCCACGGCATTGGAAGCCGATGGGCTGACGACCCGCCTGGGCAAGGATGGGATGTCGCCGCTATCCCTGGCCGAGTGGATTGAGGCACAGGTGACGGAGGCACCGCATCTGTTCGAGGCGAATGCGGGGGCGGGGACGGGCGCGAATGGCGGGGCGTCCGGGGCGAGCGGGCTGGGGGTGACGGGACGGAATCCGTTCCGGAAGGAGACGTGGAATCTGACGGAGCAAATGCGGCTGCTGTAGTCGGACCCGGGGCTGGCGGCGAGGCTCAGAGGGAAAGGGTGAAACGTGAAGGCGTGAAACGTGATGCGTGAAACGTGATGCGTGATACGTGATTCGTCATGCGTGATGCGTGATGCGTGATGCGTGATGCGTGAAGAAAACGAAATCTCACGCGGAGACGCGAAGAAAAGGCTGAAGGCTGAAGAACTGACAAAGTAGAAAACCAACAACTAAGAAAGGTTAATGAGTTATGAGCAAGACGATGGTGGCAGATATTATTGTACCGACGGAGTTCGAACGGTATGCGATCGAACGGACGGCGGAGCTGAGTGCGTTCGGTCAGTGCGGCATCATTGAGTCCGCACCGGAGTTCGATGCCCTGGCGGCGCTGGGCGGTCGGGAGGTGAAGATGCCGTTCTGGAAGGATCTGACGGGGGCGCGGCAATTGCTGAGCGATGGGAGCCCGCTGGCGGTGAACAAGATCACCAGCGACCAGGACATCGCCCGGCTGCACAACGACGCGCAGGCATGGAGCGTGAACCACCTGGCCAGCGTGATCTCCGGCGATGATCCGCTGGGGGCAATCCTGAACCTGGTGGCGGATTACTGGGCGCGGACGGATGAGGCGACGCTGGTGTCCTGCCTGAAAGGGATCTTCGGGGCGGCATCCATGGCGGGGAACAAGCTAACGGTGGCCAGCGAGAGCATCGCGGGGCAGAGCAACGCCACGAGGCTGACCGGGAGCACCTTTGTGGATGCGACCCAGAAGCTGGGGGACCGGGGCGACCGGCTGACGGCCATCGCGATGCACTCGGCGACGGAGGCGGCGCTGCGCAAGCTGGACCTGATTGACTTCCTGCCCGACAGCCAGGGGAGGGATCAGATCCGGGTGTTCCAGGGCCGCCGCGTGGTGGTGGATGACAACCTGCCCACCCGCAATGGCACGACGGACGGGACGGTTTATACCAGCTACCTGTTCGGCCCGGGGGCGTTTGCGAAGGGATCGTCCCGGCTGGACACGGAGCCGCTGAAGGGCGGGTTCGGGACGCAGGGCCTGGAGATCGGGCGGCTGCCGCTGGACAGCGACACGGTGATGGTGAACCGGCGACGATACATCCTGCATCCGCGCGGGGTGAAGTTCACGGGGGCGAGCGTGGCCGGGGAATCGCCGAGCAATGCGGAGCTGGAAACGGCGGCGAACTGGGTGCGGGTGTACGAGAACAAGAACGTGCGGATCGTGGCCATCGAACACAACAACTGAGGGCACTGGCGTGCCGGCCAATGCGCTGGCGCGCGGGGCCTATAGACATGGGGGGCCGGTGGGTTTATCGGCTCTCCTTTGACCAAGAAAGGATTTTCTTTATGGGCAAAATTATTCCCCGGAGCTTTGAGGCAATCCGGAGCGGCGAACAGATCCAGTTGCCGACGTTCACCAACGTGGCGGCGGCGGTGGCGAAGGGGGTGACGGCGGCGAAGTTTCCGCGCCGGATCATCCACCTGAGCGCCGGGGGCACGGGCAGTGTGCCGTGCCTGGCGATCAGCGATGGGACTAACTGGAAGCAGATCGCCGTGGGGGCGAATGCGATTTAGGGAGGCGACAACAACGGAAAGGAAACGGAAATCATGAACCACAAACTGTATCCGATCATTCGAAGGGTGAGGCGGCCACTGGTGGAACCGGAGGCGGCGGTGGTGGTGCCACCCCCGGCAACCAAACCAACGGCGACGCCCACACCGGGAGGGGGCGGCAAACAAAGGCCAGAAGCCAAGGGCAATGGGATCGAGGTGGGAGAGCCGAGGCCGGAAGCCAGCAACCCAGGGGGCGGGAGGCCATGAAGACGCCCATGAACCCGAGCGATTGGCAAACCTGGCTGTGGCTGCACCTGCAGCATCGTCGCCGCGCCCGGCGCGCCGGCCAGCCGTCGGGCCCGGCCCTTCCGGCTGGACTCAAGCTGTGGCTCAACGCCGAGGCGACCGAGGCCCTGATGACCCAGGAAGTCGGGGTGTGGCCCGACCTGAGCGGCAACGGCAACGAGGCGGAGCAAACCAATGAATTCCTGCAACCCACTTTGCAGACCGTCAGCTTCGAGGGGAAAACCTTCCCGGTGCTGCGGTT
>CAIYYI010000134.1 GCA_903930345.1 uncultured Verrucomicrobiota bacterium | reverse complement strand
TCAGCCCGCACACGGCGGTGGAATCCACCACGCGCTCCGGCAGCAATCCCCGCACCCCGCTGAGGCAGACCGGCCCGTGTTGCGGGTCCGTCCCCGGCCTCCCATGGGAGCCCCGCACCAGCGAGGCATCCAGGGGAATCACATCCATCAGCATCCGGAAGCCGAGTTTTTTCTGGAGCAGGCGCCAGGCGATGCGCAGCTTCACCGCGCGCAGGGAGGAGTCCAGGAAAAGCTCTACCGGGTCATAGCCCGGCTTGCGGTGGATATCCACCGTGCGGGCAAAGTCCGGCGCCCGCGCTTCCTCCAGCCAATAGTAATAGGTGAACCACGCCCCGGGCGCGGCCACCGCCACCAAGTCCCCGGCGCGGGCGTGATCAAGGCCGCGCGCCGCCCGGGATTCCCCCCCGAGGACTTCCGCCACTCCGGGGGTGTTTTCCAACAGGGCGCGCGCCGCCTCGAGCAGGGAGGGATCATTCACATAGACATGGGCGACCTGGTGATCCGCCACGGCAAACACCCGGCTCGCCCCCGCGTCCAGCAACTCCCGCCCCAGCTCCTCCCGCACCGCCAGCCACCCCTTTCCGCGCAGGAGGCGGTTCAGATGCACGGGGGTGCGGACCGGTTCAATCCCGTACTCGGACACCACCAGCACGCGCACCCCGCGCGCCTCAAAAAAGCGGATCAGATCCCCCGTGATCGCATCCACCCGCGCCAGGTCCCGGCCGATCTCCGGGTGGTCCGGCCCGAGCCGTTGCAGGTTGTAATCCAGATGCGGCAGATAGACGAGGTTCAGCCCCGGCTCCCAGCGCTCCTCCACCCAGCGCGCCGACGCCGCGATCCATCGCGACACGCCGTCGGGCGGACCGGCCGGGGACTCCGTCCCGGCGGCGGGACCCCAAAAGCAGGGGAACGGAAACTCGCCCAAGTCTTTTTTGATAGCCGGCCGCAGGGTGTCCGGGTGGGAATACACATCGAAGAATTTGCGGCCATCCGCCGGATACATGGGCCGGGGCGTGAGGGAATAATCGGCCCCGGAATACATGTTGTGCCACCAGAAGAGTTTGGCGCAGGTGAATCCCGGGCAGACCTGGCGCAAGCCCTCCCACACCTTGGGCGCCCGCACCAGGTGGTTGGATTGCTTCCAGAACTGCACCTCGGCCAGATCCCGGTCATACCAGCCGTTGCCCACGATGCCATGGCGGGCGGGCAACACCCCGGTGAGGTAGTTGGATTGGGCGGTGCAGGTGACGGCGGGGAAGGCCGGCTGAATGAACGCCTGCGCCCCCCGGTCCCGAAACGCGGTCAACTGCGGCATCCGCGGCCCAAGCAGGGACGGGGTCAGACCGACCACATTCAAAACCACTGTCCGGTGCATAAAAATCTTCCCGGCCTGGACGCCTCAAAAATCACGGGGCGTCGGAGTGCGGGGTCGGCCAACCCTCTACTTGCTCCCGGGCTTCACCGCCGGCAGCGTGGCGAGATCGGGGGGCAGCTTGTCCGCCTCAAACGTCTCCACGACGAGGCGCAGGATGCTGACGGTGGGCACCCCGAGGTCCACGGCGCCATTGGAACGATCCACCACCATGGCCACGCCGGCCACCACCCCGCCGTGCTGGCGGACGATGTCCATGGTCTCCTGCACGCGACCGCCCTTGGTGACCACATCCTCCACCACCAACAGACGCTCGCCCGGGGCGATCTTAAAACCGCGCCGGAGGACGAGCCGCCCCTCCTCCTTCTCCGCAAAAATGAAACGGCTGCGCAACTGCCGGGCCACCTCCTGCCCGATCACCAGCCCGCCCATGGCGGGTGCGATCACCGTCGCCGCGTTGAGCGGGCGCACCTGCTCCGCGAGCGCCGCCCCCAGTCTTTCGACGATGGGCATCTGTTGGAGTGCCAGGGCGCACTGGAAAAACTGTCGGCTGCGCAAACCGCTGCGCAGGATGAAGTGCCCTTCCAGCAGCGCGCCCGAGTCCCGAAAAATCTGCAATGCTTCCGCAGTAGTCATGGGGGCAGCATAAAGCACCGCCGCCCGGCCAGCAATGGAATCTCTCGCTCATTGAGGCCGCACCGGCCAGAGGGATTGCCAGTACCGCTGGTCGGCGGCAAAATAGTCGAGGGGTGACTTGGCCGGGTCAAAAGTCGCCGGCAGGATGCCAAACCGTTTGAGTTCGCGCACATACTGCGCGTTGGGCTGGAAGCCAGGGGTGCCATAACGCGGTTCGGCCCCGGCCTTGTCCCGGCCCCGGCGCAGCGCGGCCAGCAGCGTCTGGTAGTCCGGGTCGTCCGTGTTTTTAAAGACCGCCCCGCATGATCCATAACCCCCCGCCTCCCGGGCCAGCGGCCCCAGCAGCAGCGGTGAAAACTCCGGCCGGGTGAAGTTCAGCAAGATGTACGTGCCAAACCGGGCCACCGGGTCGTGGTCACTGACCACGCGCTCATAAGAGCCGCGCGCCTTGCCATCGGCTGCGGGCTCCTTGCGAATCTCATAATAAGGGTACGGCAACGGCTGCGACCCCTTGCCCGCCGCGACGGCGGCCTGGTTGTGGCAGCTTGCACAGCGTTTGCGCAAGACGGCGCCCGCCTCGTGCATCACCATCCCCGAGGCCTGGTTGGCCACCTCCTGTTGCTTCTCGTTGCGCAGCCCGGCATAGCTGCCCACATAGGTCGCCCCGCTCTCCACCCAGAGCCACAGCAGCCGCCAATCCCGCTCGTTCATCGCCACATCATGGTGTCCACCCCGCGCCTTGGCCAGCAGGGGGCTCGCCGAACTGCCAATCGTGCGGGGCGGCTGGTTCCCCAGCCCGTTGCGCCCATCCGCCACCTGCTTGCGCGCAACCAGGGTGAAAAAACTGTGCGACCACACCGGGCCCAGATCCCCGGCCAGAATGGTCTGCCCCTCGCGCCGGGTGTAGTTGTGGCAGCCCACGCAATGGCGGTCCAGCACCGGCTGCACATCGCGATGGAAATCCACCACGTCCGGCAGTCCGGGAAACGTCTCGGGGCGGGCGGGCTCCTGCCGCACCGCCCGGGCCAGCGGCCGCGCGGTGTCCTGGCCCGCCGTCCGCGCCCGCGGCTCGTGACAGCCGCCACAGCCCACCGTCTCCCCGGGCATGACGCTGGTGAAGCTCTGCATCCGTTTCACCGATAAATCATCCTTGTCCAGCGCCACAAAAAACAACTGGCGGTTGGCCGGGACCTCGAAATAGGCGGAGCCATCCTCCGCCACCGGCACCGTCCCCACGATACGTTCCAGGGTGAAGGTCCCGAGCCACGAGAGGAGGTCCGGTCCGCCGCTGAAGTTCACCTGCTTGGGCAGGGATTCCAGAATCAGCAGCTTCTTGATCTCCCCGCGTTTGACCCCGGGCAGGTTGCGGCCGTCATAAACATCCGCCATGAAGAAATGGCCGGTCGGGGTGCCCATCCGGGTGCGCGGGGGGATGACCGGCTCCCGCTCCCGTGCCACCAGGGGGCGCGGCTCGTGCAGGTTTCCCTCGCCCGTGTGCGCGTAAATCGTCGCCACCTGGTTGGGGCCGCTGATCAGCACCAGCTCCCGGTCGCGGGCCGCCAGCACGGCTTCGCTTCCCAGCGGATAAGGGTCGCGGGTGTGCTTGCCCGCGTGCCAGGGCACCGCCGCCGATTTCACATCCGGCCCGAGTTCCGGGGTGACCATGGTGGCGATGCCGTTGTGCTCGTTGACCCCGTGACCGGGCGAAAAGGAGGCGAGCACCCGCTCCGTGCCGGGCACCGGCTTGGCATCAATCATGACCACGTGGGGGTGCATGTTGCCGTAATACACCATCTGGCTGGTGCCATCCGGGTTCATGGTCCAGAGATGGTGAAACTCCACCTGGCTGCGGTCCACGTATTCCCAGCGCGTGTAGAGCAGCCGCCCATCCGGCATCACCCACGGGGTGTTGTCGTGTTCGGTGTTGGCCGAGATCTGCTCCACGTTGCCGCCGTCGCGGTCGCACCGGTAAATCACCCCCACCTGGGTCATCCAGCAGTTCACCCACCGCTTGCAGCGCGTGGAGATGAACGCGATGCCGCCATCCGGCAGATACACCGGCTCGTAATCGTCGTACGTCCCGCTCGTCACCTGCCGCAGCCCGGTGCCATCGGATCGGATCTCGTACAGGTTGAAGTTGTGGGTGCCCGACTTGCGCCAGGAAAACAGGATGGTCCGCCCATCATAATCCACCGCCGGATCGCGGACAGTGCCGCCCGGATCATCCACGAGCGCGGTCAGCCGGCCGGTGCGCAGTTGCCATTTGTAAAGTTTGCCCGTGTCCGGCTGCAACGCGTTTCCGGCATAGGCTTTGTGGTTGGCGTCATCGCAGTAGTAGCCGATGTTGGCGTACCAGTGGGGATCGTCATAGCGCAGCCGCGTGCAGAAAACCACCTCGTCCACCCCGCTCAAAGGCCCTTTCAGCCCGGCGGCCAGCGCCACCGCCGGGTCCGGGGCCGGCGCGGGTTTGGCGACAGGCTTGGCCGCCACCACCGGGGCCTTGGCCGGGGCTGGGGACGCCGGTGCCGCTGCCGCGCCGTGCGCCGTTTGCATTATCGTCAGGCTGAGCGCCAGGCCAGCCAGCGCCCCCCGCCACCATGGATACAGATACCGCATATTTTTGCCTTTGCAGATGATGGATGACATTCTGACCATTCCACGGGCTTTGTCCAGCGTGGGAACGGGCGGGGCGGCAGGTCAAAAAAGAGACTACGGACCACTGACCACGGACTACCGCAGGCCAACAAAGCAGAAATTGGGAAAGAAAATGAAGACAAGGTTGACCATGAAAGACGCGAAAATGGAAGACCGGGACGGCTCGGTCGCGCATCCGGGATCGCGCCACAGAAATCTGAAATGTGGGGACAATAGCTCGCGCGGAGACGCAGAGAGAAAAGGGGTGGAAACGGGGGCAAAAAGTAAACGATCCCCGGAGCAAGCTCCGGGGCATTGCAGAATGCCCGGGGACGGATGTGATGCCCGAAGCGAGCTTCGCGGTATCCAACCGAAATAATGAACTGATGAAGCTGCGGGCTCTGGAGGATCTGGAGCTGGCTGGGATCTGGGTCGGGGGTTGAAGGGCACCCGCAGCCAACTACAGCAAACGGAGCTTTGGGTTGACCCCGGCTCCGCAAATCCAGTGCAACTCCGCAGGATCACCCTGCCGTCGAAGGAAGTCGGTTAATATAGTACAGGCGTCATCAAAGGTTTCCATATTCATGCCCGATTTGCATCACCGACGGGAGCCGACCGCCGAATTCGTCGAATTTGTCTCTGAACGAATCGGCTGGCTCCGATCGACCGAACCACCGGACTCGGTCCTCATTTTTACGTGGTTCGGCGTTTGCTTAAGGGTCTGTAACAGAGCCATGCCTGATAGGTATCTGGGATCAGCACCAAGGTCGTCGGACTCCTTCATCCACTCCAATTCAAAACTGCAAATATCGAATTTTCGGCCGCCAATTTTCATTCGTTGCGTGCGCCACAAGTAGGTCTTGCCAGGCTTGGCGATGGCAACAGCAGGACCTGGCCATATTTCGCCGTCATGATGGGCCGTCACCAGCATGCCTTTTAACTCCCTCGGTGCAAGCGCTTCGAATTCGAAACCATAAATCCTATCCACCTCCAGAGGCTCATCCTTCCTGGCGCCATCATCCGCCAATTCCAATTCTGTGGGGAATGGCCACGAGTGGCACCTTTTCATGAGGAGCAGCACAATAACCTCGCCCTCCTCCAACGGAAGCTCGTAGCTTTCGTAATCAACGCGGGTACCTGCAAACTTTCGTTTGAATTTCTGGTCATCGACGACACCCTCAATGCCCTTCTCCGTGAACTGTCCCTCCGCAAACCATTGCTCATTTGTTTTTGCCGTGATCCGGAAGGTGCTGCCGTCTCTTTTCCATTGTGCGACATTGAGAAGATATACTCCACCCGCATACACAACGTCGAACTTCCCGTTTTGGTGAAAGCGGTAAAGCTTAATCACCGGCTTTGCCGTGCCCACCTCTCGCACTTCGTAAACGCTCCCGCTCTCGAAAGCGATGCTCGGCAGTTTTTGTTCCGCAAAACCCTCGCTGGCTAGGCCCGCACAACAGGTGGCAGATGCGACGAACAAGAGGCGGCTCAAGCTCCGGTGCAACATCGCACAAATGTTGAATACCGTATGCGTTGTCCCGTAACAAAATTGAACAACCTTCCCGCCCGCAGTCAGCGGTTTCAGGCTTTTCATTTGAGTCACGATACTGGCTACGGAAGCCCAAGTTGGCAACGGTAAACACACCTTGACCATGAGGGAGTGGAGTTTTTTGCTGGTGGTCTTCCGAGTGCTTTCGCCATTTATTCTGGACTGGGTCAAGGCGAAATAGGCGAAAGCCCACCATTTCACCCGTGGTAAAATATTTTGTCGTGGCGATAGGTTTCGAAGAACTGCCGCATCTGAAAAAGAGGCGGCGGCGGGACACCGGCCCGCGTGAATGGTTCAACGTGATGCCGCGCTCTCGAAGCAGCCCAGATCGGGATGCGCCCCGGCAAAGGGGAAGCCCAGGTCCACGCCTTTGTCGATGCAGGCGCTGCCCGGGGCCAGGTGCAGGAAGCCCATGTCCGGCAGGCTGCCGTCGGCCTTGCGGGGCAGCATCAGTTGGGCTTCATCCAAGCCCAGGAAATCGGCCACCGTCACCGTGAGGCCGAGGTTGAAGTAGTTGTTCGCGGCATCGCTCCTGACCTCATTCAGATTGGTGACCTCCCGGCCGCCCTGGTAGCCGAGATTGTTCCTCAGCTTCTGGCGGGTGCCCGGAACCTCGATGTTGAAGCCCACGCCTTTGGCGTCGTTGGTCCGTTCCAGCATGTTGAAGTTGTTGCGGTTTCGGTAGGCGGTGTTGTTGAACCAGTCGTTGCCCTCCAGGTGGTGGTTGGCGTAGAAGCCGCTGGCCTTGTTCCGCACCGCCAGGCAGAAACGCACGGTGTGCCGGGGCATGGGGCTGGGCAGTCCTGCGGTCGGTGTCCTGGCCCATCCGCCAACCTTCATGCCATTGCCGTCCGCCAGGCTTTTGAAGGCCGGGGAGTAGCCGTTGTAGAAGGCCCAGCAGTGGTCGAAGGTCACCGATTCCGCTGCGGTGATGCAATCATAACCGTCGTCGCTGTTGAACCACGCGCGGCAGCCCCGGAACACGTTCCCGATGGCGCCCTTGCGGGGATGGCAGCCGAAACCGTCGGTATTTCCGCCGGAGCCGTTCTCGGAGGTGAAGTCGTGATTGCGGTAGGCATCGCAGTTGAGCACCAGGTTGTGGGAGCCGTTGACCAGATAGAAGCCGATGGCCTGACCATCGTGCATGCTCAGGCGTTCATAGATGTTGTGGCTGCCCTGGTTGTCGATGCACTCCGACTGGGTGTGCGATTTCATGGTCACCTGGACCCCGGTCACCTCGAAGCCCCGGAAGTGCAGCCAGGAGCCGTTGACCTGGAAGGCGTGGATGCGCGTGCCCTCCGGTTTCACGGCGGAGAAGTCGAAAACCGGCTTCTCGTCCGCGTAGGCCCAGTACCGGATGGGCGCGTCGGAACGGCCGCTCTTGTCCATGAGGAACACATAGGACCAGGTGCCGCTCCGCTTCGCGATCTGATCGGCCCGGATATGGTAGATGCCGCCGCGGATGTGGATGGTGTCTCCGGGTTGCGCCGCCTGCTGGGCCCGCTGCATGCTTTCAAACGGCTGGGTGATGGTGCCGTTCTGGCCGTCCTTGCCGTCCGGCGCGAGGTAATAATCCGCCGCCAGGCCTGCTGAGGCAAGGCAGGCGCTGATCAGGCTGAGTACTATCGACGGGCGCATGGGGAGGTGAGTGTGTTCGGTTGCCATTTTCAACAGTTTCTGAAAATACTCATACCAGTTAAAATGATGATTTGCACCGAAAAAGCACCGTTCACCGAAGGAAGGGAATGTTTGCAACTCATCACCAGCAAACCGCCTGAGAGCCTGTCTGAAAATTGCGAGGGGTGCTGCGGCGAGGGATTTTGGCTGGGGCCAAGGCGGCGAGGTCGGCGCATCCCCAACGCGGGCTGTAACGGCCGAGCCAACGCCGGCCCCAGGCAAAAGACCCGCCGCCCGGAGGGTTTTCGCAGAAAAGGCGGCCTGGCTTCGTTGCGCCTCGGTCACACACCGCTGCGGGTAATGGCCCGTGCGGCTCGCACCTCCCGTCGTCACGCCTCGCCATCCCGCCGTTTCTGCGAAAACAGCGCCCCTCGGAATTTTCAGACAGGCTCTGAGTATCTTTACGGTTTCCAGACGGTCTTGCCGAATCAAATCCCGGTTATGGTGCTTCGTTTAGGAGTCAAACAAGAGACGGGCTGCATTAGGGCCTTTCCCATCGGTTTTCCTTCGGCGATGGAGTTTGGCAGCGAAGCTCTTCCAACTTCCTCGGTGCAACCGCCTGGCGAGCCAGGATTTCGTCAGCGCCGTTTCTGAACGGCTTCAGGCGGCCAGAGCCAGCTTGGCCGGGTCGCTCTTGGGCCGCTCCTGCAAATCACGTTCCCTCCAACCCAGTCGCCGCAACTCTTCCCGGATGATCCGTTCGGCTTTCGCCTCGGCGCTCTCCTGCTTCAAGGCTCCAGCATGGTGTTCCCCCAGTTTGCCCTCCATCCGCTCCAGTAACTGGGCCTTGAACTCCGGCGGCCCCAGAAACCAGCCTCGCCGCAGCGGCTGCCACTCCGCTCCATCGGCCTCCTGCCTCCGCCGCTTCTCCATCCGGCGCTCGAACTGCTCCCGCCAGGCCATGGCGTCTTGCGGGATGCCGTTCTCGCCCAACAACCGGTCCACCCGCAGCCACTCCGGCCGGTGGGGCGGGCCTGGGCCCCCGCCTGCCCGCTTGGGCGACGGGTTCGGTCGGCGGGGGCCCATCGTTTTGAAGGTTGGGGTTGCTGGTGATGCCAGGGGCTGGATATTTGGTGCTTTTCATGCACTGTCAGAATAGTAGACTCGCCTTATGAGTGGGCTCCCCGATCAATCGAGACGCGATCAAATATCATCGCCGCGCAGCGGCTTGGTTCAACCCGTCGGCTACAGGCAAGGCCGGGATCACGTCTCGGGCAAAGATCGGACATCATTGGCTCGGACTGCCTGAGCCGAGTTGTTCGCTGATAAAGCTATGTTCTCGCGAAATATCACAGACGCCGTCCGCATAAGCCTATCGATCCCGCAGTTTGCGGAGGATCTTTTTCAGCTTACGGATCGTAATCGCATCTTCCTACGGCAGTGGTTGCCTTGGCTGGATAGGACAAGATCAGCGGAAGACACGCGCAGTTTTCTGAGGCAGCAACTTCAGCGGTTTTCGAACGGTGAGGCTCTTACCGTGACCATTTTTTATAAGGAAGCAATGGCTGGGGTTGCCGGCTTCAACTCCATCGACCAGATCAATGGAATTGGCTACGTTGGTTACTGGCTAGGCGAGGAGTTCAATGGAAAGGGGATCATGACGGCCGTGGTCCGTGATTTGATCAGCATCGGGAGGGAGTTTTATGCCCTGCAAAAAATCGACATTCGATGCGCGACAGACAACCGGCGGAGCCGAGCCATTCCCGAAAGACTTGCGTTCATGCATGAGGGCACCCTTCGGCGTGCTGAAAAGCTTTACGAGAAATGGCATGACCACGAGGTCTATGCCCAGCTACTTGAACCCAACAGCGAACACGGCGCTCCACCGAATGGCGGCCCCGGCACTCAACCTGCCAATTCGAAAACCACGGGGGGGGCCGCCATCGGTGAGCTGATCGTTTAGGGGTCAGTAGAGCATGATGCTGGAAAGGGCGACCGGGCCGCTGACCTTAAGGAAGCGAACGCGAATTTTGGTCGCGGTCACCGGATTTTCCATGCGGCGATTATAGCGGCCGATTTCCTTGTCCGAGAACAGGGTTTTCCACTCGCCTTTTATGCAGGCGTCGAAAGCGAACTGTTCTGTGTAACCATGGTTTTCCAGGAGGCTGATCTCTGAAAAGGTGCGCTCCGAAGGCAGGGTCAGTTCCACCCATGGGGCTGGATCGTCCTTGGCAGCCTGCCAGTAACGAAATGGATGGCCCAGATGGTTGTGGCCCCAGCCAAACCCCTTTTGCTGGGGCGTTGGTTTGTTGGCCAGTGCGGCCTGCTGTTCTTCGTAGCCGGGTTCGCCAAATTGCAGGGTGATGCCCCCCTTCTCCCAGGCATGATGCACAAGACAAGAGGCGTTAAGCCCCCGGTCGCTGGAGGAGGTTCCGGTTGCATTGTCCGTCAGGCTGCGCAGTTCAGGTTTTTGCGTGTCGATCGGCTTGATGAGCATGGCGTCACCGTCGAGGGTTAATTGCACGATTGTGTCAACCGGCGCCTGCGCGGAGAGGGTCAGGAGTAGGGCCTTATCGGTTTGTTTGAAGGCTACGTCCCCGCCCGTCAAGCAGCGCGCTCCGGTGATCCTGCCGGGAATGGGCGGGAGCGTCAGTTGCCTGGTCTCAAGGATTTCGGTGATGTGGAGGTAAATATGATTGCCGACGCGAGTGGATCCCCCCCAGAGTCCGGGCTTGAATGGCCCCCCGCGGGTGCCACGGATGGAGGTTCCGTTACCGGCGAGCCAGCGACCCATTTGGCGATAGGTGTCCGCCGCGCGGTCGTCGAGTCGGCCATCGGGACGGGGGCCGACATCGAGGAGGAGGTTGCCATCGCCGCAGGCGCAATCGATGAGATAACGGATGCAGGTGGTGGCGGTCTTGTAATTAACGCCGCCGTTCCAGAACCAGGAATCTCCGGTCATGGTGATGCAGCTTTCCCACGGCTCTCTCATGTTGAAGGCGCCGAGAGTCTGTTCCGGTGTGCCAAATTCACCGCCGACACCATCGCCCAAGCGACCGTTTATAATGATCCAGGGCTGGTGTTTCTGGATGAGGTCGAGGGTTTTAAGGGAGTACTTTCGGCTGATCTGACCACCATCCCACCAGAGGCCATCAATGGGGCCATAGCGGGTCAGAAGTTCTTCGACTTGCGGGAGAAAATGCGAGTCTACATAGGGGCCGTCCTTGCGGGAGCCGATCCA
Organism: uncultured Verrucomicrobiota bacterium; assembly: GCA_903930345.1. Classification (GTDB taxonomy): domain Bacteria; phylum Verrucomicrobiota; class Verrucomicrobiia; order Limisphaerales; family CAIYYI01; genus CAIYYI01. The sequence goes on along the minus strand of CAIYYI010000134.1, from coordinate 1,211 downwards.
GCCTGGATTCCACCAGTCGGGCGGGGAATAATAGAAAAGGAACATCAATCCTTGCGCACGACAGGCGTCCGCCAATTCTTTGCAGACATCGCGGCGAAAGGGGGTGTGCATGATGTTGTAATCCTGGGTTTTGGTATCAAACATGCAGAAGCCATCGTGGTGCTTGGCGGTGAAAACCACATAGCCGGCACCGGCTTGCTTGAAGAGCGTGACCCACTCCTGAGCATTAAAAGCGCTCGGGTTGAAGACGTGGAAAAGGTTGTCGTAAACCTCCTGGGGCACACCCCCTTGGCTTTTGTATTTCAGATGCTGTCCGCTCGTGATGGCCTCTGGAGCCGACGGACGGGTTTGGTTTTCCTGGGGAAATCCCGGGGTGCCCTTCCTGGCCCAACTGCCGCTGCCGAGTTCCAAAACGGAACTCGGTCCCCAATGAAGAAAAATTCCAAAACGATTGGATCGCCAAGCTTGGAGCGTGGCCTGCTTGGCACGGGCAGGGGGCGCGGTTTCGGAGCCTGGACTTTGTGGTTTTACCGCTTCGGCACCTTGCAGATGGCACGAAAGCATGAGCGTGATGCTCAAACGGGTCAGCCAAAGGTTTGGTTCGTTTATCATGTATGCTTCCCTTCAGGTGCGACCGGGATTTGACCGCGCTCACCAGGTGATTATTCATCCCGTAACACTGGCTCACCGGCCTTCCGTCTCCCTGGGTTGGCCCTTCTTCTCCAAATTCGTGCGCTTCGGGCAATTCGTGGTCAATCACAACTCCGCCTTCCGCGTTTCTATGCGATCCTTGTTCTTTGCGGTATATTGTTTGCTGTTCCGCAATCCGCATCTTTACCATCTGGACCCGGCAGCTCACCGAACCACCGGCCTCCTTTTCTTCGTGTCATCGTGGCTTTGTGTGCAATCCATCCCGGCCAACTCAAAAACCGTCAAATTATTTCTGCACCCAAAATGCCCCGCAGATTCCCGCAACGACGCGCAAACTCCCGCATCTGCCCGCAACTGTTTTTCGCCCGCCCACTTTCGTCAAAAAACCTGTGCTACCGTCCGCCATGGAATGAATATGGAACTGGAAAATGACCTTATGAATGAAGTCCGAACCACCCGACCGTTTTTTGACATTGCTCTTGGTGGCACTGCGCCGAAGTTCCGGGAGATCGTTTGCCCCAGCAGGAGGGAAAACCCAAAACCCGGTGGGGAGAGGCTCC
>CAIYYI010000133.1 GCA_903930345.1 uncultured Verrucomicrobiota bacterium | reverse complement strand
GCCTTCCCGCTCAATATCAATTCCCAGTCACGTCCGGTCACCTCTGGTCGCGTTTAGTCATCTTTTCCAGTATGCCACCAACCAAGAACCATCAACCATCACCGGATCACCGACTCCCTGGGTTGGCTCTTCGTTTCCTATTCGTGTACTTCGAGTAATTCGTGGTTGATCACAACTCCGTCTTCGGGAAATGTATCATACAACAAAAATACACCTATCATGCTTGCCAGGCGTCAGAAATAGTGCAAATGTAATTCACGTTATGAATACATCATCAGCGCTACGCGGTAGTTCTCCGGGCAGTCTCGCCCCGGCCACTGCCCTCCGCAATCCGCATTCGATTGGGCCTTCCTCATTTCTGTTTTCAGCTTTCCAGATTTCAGCTTTTTCCTATATGTTCCCTGCGCCGCCACGAAACAGGGTGCCAAAAGGTGCCAAAAAGGGCAAAAATGTGCCAGAAAGTGCCATTTCAGCTTCCGGAGATCAGCCCCCAGCACCCATGCGTGGCTAAGTGTGGAGTAAAATCGGATGATTAGAACTATAAGAACAAGCCTACAATTCCTTATGCTATCAGGTATGCGCAAACCATCACACCCCATGACCACTCCAGACGCCAGCGCTTCTATCCCCTTGTCCACACGCGTTGTGTGCAGTTTCGTGCGCTCTGAATAGGATTGCGGATCCAGCTTGTTGCCAATAACGATACCCATTCACATGTACTTTCTTGTTTGTGCCGCTCTATGCCTCGTGTTGGGAGAAGCGTATGCCGCCGCTCCTCGCCCCAATATCCTCTACATTCTTGCCGATGACCTTGGATGGGCCGATGTCGGCTTTCACGGCGGGGAAATCAAGACGCCCAATATCGACAGGCTGTCTGCCGCCGGGGCGCGCCTGGAGCAGTTTTACGTCCAGCCGGTCTGTTCCCCGACACGGGCGGGGTTGATGACCGGGCGCTATCCCATCCGGCACGGTTTGCAGGTGGGGGTGGTGCGTCCCTGGGCGCAGTACGGTTTGCCGCTGGAGGAGCGAACCCTGCCGCAGGCACTCAAGGAGGCCGGCTATGAGACGGCCATTGTCGGCAAGTGGCACCTGGGCCACTTCGAGCCCGTCTATCTGCCGACCCGGCGCGGCTTCGACCACCAGTACGGACATTACAACGGTGCGCTGGACTATTACACCCACATTCGCGACGGAGGCTTCGACTGGCATCGCGATGACAAAGTCTCGCGCGACGAGGGCTACAGCACCTTTCTCAACGCCAAAGAGGCGGCGCGTCTCATTACCGAGCACGACGCCAGTAAGCCGCTGTTCCTCTATGTGCCATTCAACGCCGTCCACGCGCCTCACCAGGTGCCTGAGAAGTACAAGGAGCCCTACGTCAACCTGAAGGAGCCGCGCCGGACCTACGCCGGCATGGTGGCCGCCATGGACGAGGCCATCGGCACGATCATCGCCGCGCTGGACCAGAAGGGATTGCGGCAGAACACCCTCATCATTTTCTCCAGCGACAACGGCGGCCCGGCCCCCGGACGGATCACCAGCAACGGTCCGCTGCGCGCGGGCAAAGGCACCCTCTACGAGGGCGGCACCCGGGTGGCGGCTTTTGCGACCTGGGAGGGACACATCAAACCCGGATCAGTCGTGAACGAGGCGCTTCATGTCGTTGACTGGTACCCCACCTTGCTGAAGCTGGCGGGTGCCTCAGCCGACCAGAAGCTCCCGCTCGACGGCAAGGATGCCTGGCCGACGATTGCCGAGGGGAAACCCTCCCCGCACACGGAGATCCTGATCAACACCACGCCCAAGAACGGCGCGATCCGGGTCGGCGATTGGAAGCTCGTTTTGAACGGAAAAGTGGCCATCGGAGACGGTGAGCAGGATGGCGAGACAGTTCAACCTCGCCGGGCGAAGAAAGCGGCTGCGGTCGCAAACGATGAACAGGTGGAACTCTTCAACCTGGCCGAGGACCCGTACGAGAAGTCAAACCTGGCGGCCACCCGACCGGACAAGGTGAAGGAGTTGCGCGCCCGGCTGGCCGTCTTTACCGCCGCCGCGGTCGCCCCCAAAGCCGGTCCCGCCCCCAGGAATTACAAGGCCCCGAAGGTGTGGGGGGAGAAGAATTAAGATTGGTGCAATTCAAATATATTAACCACGAATCAAACGAATGAACACGAATAAATCAGGATTGGAAAACCCAGGTGGGCAGCCGCTTCCTATTTGTGAAAATTCGAGCCATTCGTGGTCAATAAATCCCCAAGTATGGGTCATCCGTCCCGCGTCACTCGGGGCGCGGTTTGCCGGGCGTCTCCTTGATCGGCCAGAGCGGGTTTTCGCGGCGGGCTGACTTGAGCAGTTTTTCCAGCTTGGCCGCGATTTTCGGGTTGTCGGCCGCCAGGTTGTTCGTCTCGCCCAGGTCCGTGTTGAGATCGTACAATTCCAGCGGCTGCTTGGTGCCGAGCCGCACCCCTTTCCAATCCTCATACCGGATTGCCTGGTGAAAACCCCGCTCGTGGAATTCCCAATACAGGTACTCATGCTGGCGTTGGCGACTGGGTTGGTCCAGCAGGGTCGGGAGTAGGCTCAGGCTGTCCAGTTTGCGTGGCGGTCGCACCCCCGCAACCTCCGCCGCCGTGGCCATCAGGTCGCCGAAATATCCAATGTGGCCGGAGACGCTGCCGCCCGGGACGGCGCCTGGCCAGCGGGCGATGAAGGGCACGCGGATGCCCCCGTCATACATGGCCCGCTTGATGCCCCGCAGCGGCCCGCTGGATTGGAAAAAATCCGGGTTGTTGCCACCCTCCTTGTGGGGGCCGTTGTCCGAGGTGAAAAACACCAGGGTGCGCTCCTCTAGGTCGAGTTGCTTGAGCAGATCCAAAAGCTGGCCGACCTGCCGGTCCAGGTGGCTGATGCTGGCGGCGTGGGCCTTGTCCATCGGGGCCCAATCCCGTTGGGCGTAGCCGCCCAGATCCAGGTATTCCTGGCCCGCGCCGGTGGCCCGCTGACGTTCGTTGTTCGCATGGGGCAGGATGGGGGAGAAGTAGAGGAAGAAGGGCTGGTGGCGGTTGGCTTTGACCCATTGGAGGGCCTCCCCCAGCATCAGGTCCGGGGCGAAGTCCACCTGTTTTTCCGCAATGCCCGCCCCCACGGCCTCGTAGGGCTTGCCCTCCCGCCGGACCACGTTGCGCAGGGGGACGCGCTCCTTGTTTTTCATGAGGAACTCCGGCCAGGCGTTGTGGGCGTGGGTCTGGTCGAGGTAGCCGTAGAAGAAGTCAAAGCCCATGAAGTTGGGGGCGCTCTCCGTGCCTTCCCGGCCCAGGCCCCACTTGCCCACCAGGGCGGTGGCGTAGCCCGCCTGCTGCAGCATCCGGGCCACGGTGGTGTCCTGCGGGGTGAGGCATTGGGCGGCGGGGTTGTTGGTGCCGGCGTTGCCGCGCACCCGGGTGTGCCCGAGGTGGAGGCCGGTCATCAGCACGGAGCGGGACGGGGCGCACACAGTGGAGCCCGCGTAAAACTGGGTGAAGCGCATTCCTTCAGCCGCCATCTGGTCCAAGCGCGGGGTCTGGATCAGCCGCTGACCGTAGCAGCCCAGCTCGCCATAGCCGAGGTCGTCAGCCATGATGAAAATGATATTGGGCCGTGGTGGTGACGCGGCCAGAGATGCGCATGCTAGGGAGAAGGTCAGCAGCACCGCCAGAACATGCCAGGGCAAACGGGTTTTCATAGCTCGCTCAGCATGCGCGATTTGGCTCCGGCTGGCAATCCGAACGTTGGGCGGATTGGCCGCAGGGGCACGTCTTGCGTCGCTGGAAGGGGAGCATGGCCATGATGGTGGTGCCCTCGGGACTGCTGCGGATTTCCAACCGCCCACCCAAGTTCCGGAGCCGTTCCCGCATGCCGGGGATGCCGACGCCCAGGTTGCCGCCCGGTGAGGAGGTGAGCATGCCCTTGCCGGTGTCGATCACCCGCAGTTCACACGCCGCCTCGGAAGTGTTCAGTTTGATCACCACGGTTTTGCTGCCGGAATGGCGTAGTACATTGGCCAGGCTTTCCTGCAGCACGCGGAACAGCGTGAATTGGTATTCCTCGGATAACTGGTCCGCCTGCGGGCACAGCTCGGTATGCACCTGGAGGCCGGCTCGGAGGCCGAAACCCTCCGCAAAGTTGTGAATGGCACCGACGAGCCCCAACTGTTCGAGTTGGGGCGGGTGCAGCAAATAGGAGAGGGTGCGCACTTCATTGACGCTCTGGTCGGCCAAGGCAAAGGATTCCTCCAGGTTGGCGCGACTGGCTTTGCACCATTTGGCCGACCGTTTGCGAAGCATGCCCAGGCTGATCTTCAGGGCCACCAGCCCCTGCGCGGTCGCATCGTGCAGCTCCCGGGCAATCCGGCGGCGTTCATCGTCCTGGGACCGCATCAGTTGCAGGGAGAGCTCACGCAGCTCGTCCTCCGCCTGCTTGCGTTCGGTGACGTCGCGGGAGACGGCTACGATCCCCTGGATGAACGGGTTGTCAATCAGGTTGCGGGCCGAGGCCTCCATCCAGGTATAGCAGCCGTCCCGGTTGCGGTACCGGTAGATGGTGCTGATGGACCGTTCGGGGTGTTCGAGCAGCTCCTGGTATTTGGCGGCCACCGCCGCCTGGTCGTCCGGGTGAATGAGATTGAAGGTGTTCCGGTGGAGCAGGTCCTCCGTGCTGTAGCCATGGATGCGCAGGGCGGCAGGAGAGTTGTAGAGCAGCACGCCGTTCGCATCCAGCAGCGAGATGATGTCCGCCGTTTGCTCCATGATGGCGCGAAACCGTTCCTCACTCGCCTGGAGCGATTGTTCTGCCTGCTTGCGCTCCGTGACATCCGTGGCCACCCCGATCAGGCCCGTCACCTCGCCCCGCTCATTCAGGGTGGGGTTGAACACCGCGTCGAAGGTGAGGCCGTTGACGTTGATGTCAAAGCGTCCTTTCTCGCCTTGCAAGGCCCGCCGGATGGCGGTGCAGATGAGGGGGTGGTTTTGGTAAACCTCAAAAGCGGAGCGCCCCACAACCTCGCCCGGTTGGTAGCCGAGCTTGGTCAGGCCCAGCCCTTCGGAAAGCGTGAAAATGCCTTCAGCATCCATGGCGAAGGTCACCACGGGGGTGTGGTTGACCACGGTGCGGAATAGGGCCTCCCGGTGGCGGACGGTCTCCTCCGCCCGGATGCGGTGGGTGACGTCCCGGTCCACTCCCTGGTATCCCCGGAGGTTCCCGTTCGCATCCAGAAGCGGCACGCCGCAGCTTTCCAGGTAACGGTAGCCGCCGTGGCGGTGGCGAAACCGGATCAGCAGCCCGTTCCAACCCCGCCGTTGGCCGGTCAGGTCTGACACCATTTCCTGCAGCCGCTTGGTCTCCTCGGGATGGGCCAGATCAGTCCACTGCCCGCCGATGATCTCGGCGGGGGGAAAACCCAGAATCTGCTCCACCGCCGGATTGCTGTAGGTGTGCCGTCCGGAGGCATCCATGGCCCAGATCCAATCCTGGGAGGTTTGCAGAAATGACTGCCAAAGCTCCGGCATGGAGCCCGATGCGTCCGCCAGCGGTGCATTATTCAAACTGTGTCCAGATGAGGTGTTCTCAGGCACCGGCAAACTATGGCTGAACCGGTGGCGGATTTAAAGTGATTACAACGCCCATAATATTGTATTTAAAGTAACGATTAATGAGGAGTATGTGACTCCTGATAGTGCTGGTGCAGCAGGTCGTCGCCAAAGTCGTTCTGGAAGTCGCGCCAGACGGTGTGGATGTGGTTGGCCTGGTTTTGCGTATTGTCGTATTCCAGCAGGAAGGTGGGACCCTGCACCCGGTAGTATTGGCCTTTTCCCGGCTCCCACGATCCCGCCCAGCCGAAGCTCACTTTGGCCCAGCCGGCCGCGCGGATCTTCTCCAGGTCGCGCGTCGCCAGCTCCGGCCGGTGCCGGTTGACATATTCGGCCACCAGGCTCTGCAGCAGCTTCAATTGTTCCGGATCCAAATCCGCAGCCGGCAGGCCGGCTGGATTCAGGGGGGCGATGCGTCGCCGGTTGGTGGTCAGAATGTCTGCCGGGGCGTTGGTGCTGACCAGGGCCCGGGTGCGCTGGGCGGGGCGCAGGGAATTTAGAACCTGACGCCCCAGATCCTCCTCGGCGGCCAGGATGCGCAGCCCCTGACGGGGGCCGGACCGTACCTCGGCCGGGTTGGTGCCCAGAAACGAGGGGGTCCCGGCAAACTCGCCTTTGACCAGGGTGAAGTTCAGGGAGAGATGGTGCCCTTCGACGCGCCAGCCCCAGGTTCCGGTGGCGGAGGGGGTGCCGAAAATGGAAAAGTAGTACAGCACCGGATCGCGTACCATGCGGCCGTTGGGCCCCTCAATCTCCTTGAGAGTGGTCTCCAGGCTCATGATGTTGGTGGATTTCTCCAGCCCGCGCGCGCTCAGGGTGGTGGCGAGCAGGTGCCAGGCGGCCTGGCGCTGGGCGGCGTCCATGCTGCCCACGGTCACTCCCAGTCGGACTTTGGGCACAAAGTGCCAGTTCTCCCGCTCGGCGTCCTCCCACTTGAAGCAGCCGCGCTCCTTCTGGGCAGGAGTCAGCAGCTTGACGAAATCGGCGGCGGCTTCCGCCATCTCCTCGGCCGGGGTATGGGCCTGAACCCGGCCCGCCAGCAGCAGGGCGGCCAGGACGGGGAGGCTGACGCGAAGCCAGGCTTTGAATATGTTCATTGCCTAAACCAATCAATCAGGAAAAGTGAAAAAGCAAATCGGATTCTTTTCCGGCGGGGTCGGGTTCGCGCTTTACACGTTGCGCCCCCTTGCGCATCATTCGCGCCCATAACCAAACTGCCTGAACTATGGACCAATACGTCGAACGAGTGGTGGACCTGACCAATCCGTCCTGCAACCATATTTTTAACCTCACCGTGGAAGCGGCGCGCGCGCGCATTCTGCGCGGCTCCCCCGAATCCGTGCGGGAGATTGATGGCTCCTTCGCGCTCGTGGCCCGGGAGGGCAAGGTGGTGCGGCTGGCGCGTTCCATGGACCGCCCCCTGCGTTACTTCCTGGCCAAACGGACGGAAGGCCCGGCCCTGATTGTGGCGGACCGCATTGACACGATCCACCAGTGGCTGAAAAGCGAGGGGATGGACGGCCAGTTTCATCCCAGCTACACCCGCATGGTGCCGGCCCATCACATTGTGGAACTGCACCTGATCGGCTGCCCGGATCCGGCCCCGGTTTACACCCGGTTCTTCACCCCGGAGCGCAACAGCCTGCGGGGCACCCTGGCGGAGGCCGGCGCCGCCTATGTGGGGGCGTTGGTGGAGGAGACGGCCAAGTGGCTGCGGCACCTGCCGGCGGAGGCCCCGGTGGGGGTCTGTTTCTCCGGCGGCGTGGATAGCGGGGCGGTTTTCCTTGCCACTTACCATGCCCTGCTCAAGCTGGGGATGAACCCCGCGCGCCTGAAAGCGTTCACCCTGCACTGTCCCGAGGGGCCGGACCTGGCCCAGGCCCATGCTTTCCTTGACTCGCTCGGGCTGGGCCTGTTCCTGGAAACCATTGAGGCCAGCCCGGACTGCCTGGACCTCTCGGAGACCATCCGCGTGGTGGAGGATTACAAACCGCTGGACATCGAATGCGCGGCCATGGGGCTGGCGCTATTCCGGGGCATCCGCGCCCGGTATCCCGATTGGAAGCACATGCTGGACGGGGATGGCGGGGATGAGAACCTGAAAGACTACCCCATCGAGGAAAACCCGGAATTGACCATCCGCAGCGTGGTCAACAACCTCATGCTCTACCACGAGGGCTGGGGGGTGGGCAAAATGAAGCATTCGCAGACCTATTCCGGCGGGTTGAGCCGCAGTTACACCCGCACCTACGCCCCCGCCCGGCATTTCGGCTTTGAGAGCTTCAGCCCGCTGACCCGCCCGGCGGTGATCGCGGTGGCGGAGGGTATTCCATTTGCGGAGTGGTCGGAGATGTCGGTGGCCAAACTGTATTCCCTGAAGGGGGAGGTGGTGCGGCTGGGGGTCAAGGCCGTGCTGGGTCTCGACATGCCCATCTATGAAAAGCGGCGCTTCCAGCACGGGGCCATCCCCAAGGAAAGCCTGCGCCAGCGCCTGCCGGAACAGGAGGCGGTTTACCGCCGCCAGTTCCTGTCCCAGTATGCCTCCTGAGCCCCCGTCGGGCGTGGCAGGGGATGCCTGGGTGCTGGCCCACCGGGGGCCGCGACGGCCGGCGGACCCCTGGCGGCCCAGCCAGTGCTTCGCGGAGACCGAGGCCGGCCCGGAAGGTGTCCCGGAGCCGGGGCACACGGTGATATTGGTGAATCAGGAGTGTCCTTTTCACTGCGTCATGTGCGATTTGTGGCGGCATACCCTGGCGGGGCCGACCCCGGCGGGGGCGATCCCCGCCCAGTTGGATCACGCCCGCGCCCGGCTGGCCGGGAGCAGCCCCCTTCCCCCGCGCATCAAACTCTACAATGCGGGCAGTTTTTTTGATGCCCGCGCCGTTCCTCGGGCTGATCACAGCCGGGTGGCGGCGCAATTGGCCGGGTATCGGCGGGTGGTGGTGGAGAGCCATCCGGTGTTCGTGGGGGACGCCGCCCGGCGTTTCCGCGACGCCCTGACGCAGGCCCGGCTGGAGGTGGCCATGGGTCTCGAGACGGCGCATCCCGCCGTGCTGGCACGGCTGGGCAAGCGCATGACCCTGGGCCAGTACGCCGCCGCCGCCGAGCGGCTGCGGCGGGGGGGCATGGATCTGCGGTCCTTCGTTCTGGTGCAGCCGCCCTTCATGCCTGCCGCCGAAGCGGTGGCGTGGGCGGTGCGCTCCGTGGATTTCGCGTTTGACTGCGGCGCCACAGTGGTGGTTCTGATTCCCACGCGGGGGGGCAATGGGGCGATGGAAGCCCTGTCGGCCCGGGGAGATTTTCAATCGCCCACGCTGGCCACGGTGGAGGCCGCCTTGGCGGCCGGACTTCAGCGGCGGCGTGGCCGGGTGTTCGTGGACACCTGGGATCTGGCGCGTTTGGCGGATTGTCCCACCTGCTCGGCGGCGCGTCTCCGGCGACTGGCGACCGTTAATCTCACGCAGCAATTCCCGCCGCTGGGAGGCTGCCCGCAATGCGGAATAGGGACGCATTGACATGGGCCAACGCAGGCATTAGTTTTTCAGGCATTCCCACCGGCTGAGGCCAGGGGATGAGAGTATCCCCGCCATACCAAATGGGCGGGGCCGCTGGTTTTTGTCAAAACAGGCGGGCAGATCATTGGTGTGCATATGCCGTCAGTAAAATTGGAAAATTTGACGCCAGGCATGGCGGTGGGCGCGGATGTCATGAACAGCAACGGTTTTTTATTGCTGAGCAAGGGCACGGTGCTCACCCAGCGGCACTTGCAGGTGCTCGACACTTGGGGGATTGAGTCGGTGATGATCGCGGGGGATGAGCCGGCGCCCGCGCCGGTGGCACCCCCCCTGAGTGCGGCCATGAAAAAGGTCGAGGCCGAGATCGACCGCCGGTTTCAGCATGTGCAGCCGGACCTGCCGGTGGTGCAATTCCTGCGCCAACTGGCGTCGGCCCGGCTGGCCGCCCAGTCAGCCAACGAACGGAGCGGGTTGAAGCCATGACTATCGAGCTTGATTCCCTCATCAAGCAGGTGGGCAAACTGCCCTCTTTGCCGACGGTGTATTACGAGCTTAGCCAGGAGGTGGACAGCCCGCATTCCAGCCTCAACAGCATCGGCAACGTCATCCGCAAAGACCAGGGTTTGGCCGTGCGCCTGCTGAAGCTTTCCAACAGTGCCTTTTATGGTCTGCCTTCCAAGGTGGAAACCCTGGAGGAGGCCCTGCAGTTGATCGGTTTGCACCAGATGCGCGACATTGCCCTGGCCACCACCGTCATCACCCTTTTCGGCGGTCTGCCGCCCGGTCTGGTGGAGCCGAACCAGTTCTGGCGCCACAGCATCGCCTGCGCCGTGGGGGCCGCCCTGCTGGCGGAGGAGAACGAAGAGTCGCAGCCGGAACGATTTTTTGTGGGCGGTCTCTTACACGATATCGGTCGTTTCATCATGTACCTGCGTTTGCCCCGCGAGAGCGGGGAAATCCTCACGCGTTGCCGCCAATCCGGCGAGCTGCCGTGCGTGGTGGAAAATGAGGTGCTGGGTTTTGACCACGCCCTCCTCGGTTCGGCGCTCATCGAGCACTGGCGGCTGCCCGCCTCTCTGGTGGAAATGGTGGGCTGCCATCATCATCCCAACCGGGCGCGCGCGGCGGTCATGGATGCCGCCTTGGTGCATGTGGCGGACTTCCTGGCCAGCGGGCTCGACCTGGGCAACAGTGGCGAATATGTGGTCTCGCCGCTCTCCCCGCCGGCCTGGGAACGCTGCCGCATCCCCGAGCAGCGTCTGGGCCGGCTGGTGAAGGAGATGGACACCCGCAGCGAAGCCATGAGCCGGATCCTTACCTCCGCCTGATCCGGGCCGGTTCATCCGTCTATCCGGGCACTGGTTTGACGTCCACGGCCACCCGCAGTTGGTGCCGGCCGCCCCCCACAATCACCCCGCGCACCGGGCAGACATCATTGTAATCCCGGCCCCAGCCCAGCGTGACGTGCCGCTCGCCGGCGGCGATATTGTTGGTGGGGTCCAGATCGACCCAGCCAAACGGGGGGCACCAGACCGAGAGCCACGCATGCGAGGCATCGGCCCCCGCCAGTTTCACCCTGCCGGGGGCGGGCCGGGTTTCCAGGTACCCGCTCACATACCGGGCCGGCAGCCCCAGGGAACGCAGGCACGCCAGACCGAAGTGCGCGAAATCCTGGCAAACCCCGCGCCGCTGCCGGAACACCTCCTCCACGGGGGTGGTGACGGTGGTGGCGCGCGGATCGTATTTGAAATCCCCAAAGATGCGCCGGTTTAACTCCAGGGCGGCGGCCAGGATCGGGCGATCCGGAGTGAAGGAGATCCGGGCGTACTCCCCAAAGCCGGCCCGGCGGGGCACCAGCGGGGAGGCAAAGGTGAAGGGCACGGCGGCCAGTCCGGCGGTGACCGTGTCTCCCTGGCAAAGCTGCCGTACGGATTCCCAGGTGTTGGTGGCAGACGGGTCAAGATCCCGCCCGGGTTCCACCTCCACCTCGCTGTGCGAGGTGATTTGCAGTTGGCGGTGGGCCCCCTCCAGCGTGACAAAGGTGACCGGGTTGCCAAACATGTCCAGACGCGGAACAATCACCCCGGGACTTGGATCAAGGGCAACGGTGTGAGAGAAGCAGTGCTGGCGCGCCTCCCCGCGCGGGGCCAGGCGCAGGAGGTGGTGCGAGATGGAGACCTCCTGCTCGTACTCGTAGGTGGTTTGGTGGACGACGGTGTAACGCACAGTGGGTTTCCTCAGGCGCTCACGCGCGCAGGCGCGTGGCTGAAATACAGAAAGGTGATGCGGTTGGAGGCCAGGCGCAGTTCCTCGGCCAGCCCGGCCAGCGCCTGCGCCACCGGCACGCCCCCCCCGCAGTTGATTGCGGCGAGATCCATGGCCCGCAGCAGGGCCACCGCGCCGGCGATGTGGCCCGCCGCCGAGTCGGCCTCCTCCGCCCGTGTCTCCCGGGGGAGCTGGCCGGCATGGTCCGCCAGGGCCGCCAGTTGAAACGCCAGGGAGCGTGGATTGGAATCATCCTCCAGCAGGAGATCCAGCACGGTGGCCAGTTCCGGCCGCGCGAAGTAACGGCGGCGATAGGTCATGACGCTGTCGGCGATTTCCAGCATCGGCTCCAACGCCGGCACCGGATCGGGCTGCAGGGCCAAGGCGCCCTGCACCAGGGTGACCACGTTGATGGAGCGCTCCAGCCGGCGGCCGATGTCCAGAAAACGCCACCCATGGCCGCGTGTCATGTTCTCCATCTCCATGCCGCTGAAGGCGGCCAGGTTCACGATTAGTTGATTGAGCTGGCTGAGGGCGTCGGCCACCCGTGCGCGCGCCGGCCTCCGTACCTCGATTTGGAGCTGGGTGATGATGCTCCAGGTATCGGTGGAAAAGCGGTCGCGTACGGCAAAGGCGATCTGCTTCAGGCGGCCCAGCACCTCGCACACCGAGCCGAGGCGGTTCTGGTGGTAAATCTGCTGGAGCACCTCCCGCTCCAGGATCGCCGGGGGCGCGGGTTTCTGGAAGCGGGCGGGCAGCAGGTCCAGTTCCGCCAGCAGCCGCACCAGCGCCTCGGTTTCCGGTGATTTGTCGGAGCCGGATTCGCCCGCGATGCGGATGAGCACACAGCGCAGGGTGCGCACGGTGTCCTCCAGGCGTTCCGCGTAACGGCCCAGCCAGTAGAGGTTGTCCGCCACGCGGCTGGGCACCTCCGCGGCCAGCCGGTACAGCCGCAGCACCTGGCTGGAGGTTTTCAGCAGGGTCAGGGAACTGACAGCGTCCGTGCCGGGAACCCAGAGATCCTTGCTGGTGCCGCCGCTTTGCATGGAAACGACCGGCTCACCGACCGAGCCCGCCACCCGGGCCAGGCCACCCGGCATCACATGGCAGGCGCCCTCCACCGCGCAGACAAACACCCGCAGCACCATCGGACGCGCCTCCCAGCCTTGGCGGGTCATCACGGGTACCGTTGAAAGGGTGAGGTGTTCCTGGCCGACATAATCGGTCGGGGAAAGTCGGATCGCCGCCTCCAGTTGCTGGCGGCGGACGGCGTCCAGCGCTTGCCCGAAGAGCGGATCGGCGACCGCCGGGGAAAAGGCCGGCTTGATCACCAGATGATCCAGATGCTCCAGGGTGTAGGCCCGTTCCGTGCCCTGGCCGCACCACCAGGTGGCCACGGAGGGCAGCTTGAGTTCCTCCCCCAGCAGGTGGCGGCACAGGCCGGGCAGGAAGGGCAGCATGGCGGGGGCCTCCACGGCCCCCGCCCCCAGGGCGTTGGCCACCGTCACCTGGCCGGCCCGCACCGCCTCCAGCAGGCCCGGCACACCCAGGAAGGAGTCCGCGCGCAGTTCCAGCGGGTCGCAATAGGTGTCGTCCACCCGCCTCAGGATGACATCCACGCGCCGCAGCCCCTCCAGGGTTTTGATGAAGACCCGCCGGTCGCGTACGGTCAGGTCCGCGCCTTCCACCAGAGTGAAGCCGAGGTAGCGGGCCAGGAACACGTGCTCAAAATAGGTTTCGTTGTAGGGGCCGGGCGTGAGCAGCACCACCCGGGGCATGTCGTTGGCCTGGGGCGCCAGCTGGCGCAGGCCCTCCCGCGCGGTCTGGAAGAATTCCGCGAGCCGCCGCACCCGCCCGGCATGGAACTCGTCCGGCATGAGCCGGCTGACGACCAGGCGGTTTTCCAGGGCATAGCCGACTCCCGAAGGGGCCTGGGTCCGGTCGGCCAGCACCCACCAGCGGCCGTCCGGGCCGCGCGCCAGGTCCACGGCATGCAGGAACAGGGGCGTGCCGTTGGTGTGGGGCACCCCGTGGCAGGGGGGCAGAAAAGCGGGGTTGGCGTGCACCAGGGCCGGCGGCAGCCAGCCTTCCCGCACCAGCTCCTGGGCGCCGTACATGTCCTGCAGCACGCGGTTGAAAAGCCGCGTGCGCTGCTGGAGGCCCGCCTCGATGGTCTGCCACTCCTCGGGCGGGATGAGCATGGGCATCAGGTCCAGATCCCAGGGGCGTCCCAGGCCCTGCACGTCCCCATACACGTTGTACGTCACCCCGTGCTCGCGCAGGATGCGCCGGGCGGATTCGCGCCGGGCCGCCAGCTCGTCAAAGCCGAGGCGTGTGAGCGAGTCCGCCAGGCTGGCCCAGTGCGGCCGCCGCTGCGCGTCTTCCGCCTGCATCTCATCAAAGGTCAGCGGGCGCGGCTGGTACTGGGCGAACAGGTCGGGCCGGTCCGCGTTGGCTGGATTATCCGTATTCATGCTTCAGATTACGGAGTGGAAGGGTGCGGCCGCCGCAGGTCCAGAGTAAAGGGAAAATCCGGATTGGGCTCGGGGGGCGCCACCTGCATCACCCCGGCGGGCTGCCCGAAGGCAAAGAACCGCGCGAGCCGGCGGCTTTCCGCCTCGCAGGCGTTGACTGGGAACTGGTCGTAGTGGCGTCCGCCGGGATGCATCACATGGTAGGCGCAGCCGGCTGTGGCGCGCTGGTTCCAGGTGTCCACCAGGTGGAAGGTCAGCGGGGTGTGCACGCCGATGGTGGGGTGGAGGCAGTTGGCGGGCTGCCAGGCCCGGAACCGCACGCCAGCCACGAACTCCCCCTGGGTGCCGGTGGGGTGGAGCGGCAGGGCCCGGCCATTGCAGGTGACCAGGTGCCGGCCGCCCACCAGGCCGGTGGCCCGGACCTGCAGACGTTCAACCGAGGAGTCCACGTAGCGGACGGTTCCTCCGGCGCCCGCTTCCTCGCCCAGCACATGCCACGGCTCCAGGGCGGTGCGAAGTTCCAGATGGACTCCCCGGAAATCAATTTCCCCGGCGAGGGGGAAGCGGAACTCGAGATGGGGCGCGAACCACTCCGGCCGGAACGGGTAGCCGGATTCCGTCAGGTCGGCCAGCACGTCCTGGAAATCCTGGGCGACGAAGTGGTGCAGCATGAAGCGATCGTGCAGCTGGGTGCCCCAGCGGATCAGCGGCGCCTCATAGGGCCGCCGCCAGAACCGGGCGATGAGGGCGCGCAGCAACAGGTGCTGGGCCAGGCTCATCCGGGCGTGCGGCGGCATCTCAAAGGCGCGCAGCTCCACCAGCCCCAGCCGCCCGGAGCTGCTGTCCGGCGCATAGAGTTTGTCGAGGCAGAATTCCGAGCGATGGGTGTTCCCGGTGGCGTCCACCAGGAGGTGCCGGAACAGCCGGTCCACCAGCCAGGGCGGGCAGGACCCGTTTTTCGGCACCTGGCCAAAGGCCACCTCCAGCTCGTGCAGCGAATCATGCCGGGCCTCATCCACGCGCGGATGCTGGCTGGTCGGGCCGATGAACAGCCCGCTGAACAGATAGGAGAGGGCCGGGTGGTTGTTCCAGTAGCTGATCAGGCTGCGCAGCAGGTCCGGCCGGCGCAGCACCGGGCTGTCGGCCGGCGTGGCGCCGCCGATGATGATGTGGTTGCCGCCGCCGGTGCCGGTATGGCGGCCGTCCACCAGGAATTTTTCCGCCGCCAGGCCCGTCTGCCGCGCCTCCTCGTAGACGGCGGTGGTGTTTTTCACCAGCTCATCCCAGGAGTGGGCCGGCTGCAGGTTGACCTCGATCACCCCCGGATCCGGGGTCACCTTGAGGCAGTTCAGCCGGGGGTCCACCGGGGGGGAGGACCCCTCCAGCACCACGGGCAGTTTCAGCTCGCGAGCGGCGGCTTCAATCGCGGCCACCAGGTTCAGGAAATCCTCCGTGCGGTCCAGCGGGGGGAGAAAAACATGCAGCCGGCCGTGGCGCGGCTCCACGCACAGGGCGGTGCGCACCACCCAGGGGGAGGATACGCCCAGGCCGGGGGCGGGCGGCGCTTTCGGGTCCGACTTCGCTGGCTTGGCCGGGGCGCCCGTTGCCGCCGGGGGCAGCGGCGGCTGCGCCACCAGCGGATCCGGCTCCGCCGTCCAGGGGTAATCGGTCTCCTTCACCCAGGGCTGGGAGTCGAGCGGCAGGCGCAGGCCGACGGGAGAATCCCCGGGGATGAGGAAAAGCCGGTTCGAACGCAGGTACCAGGGGCCGGTTGACCAGGCGGTTTTCCCGGGCCCGGCCGCGTCGCCGCGCAGCGGGAGCACGTAGCCGATGATGTGATCCAGCCCCTGCTCGAAGACCCGCGCCAGGCGGGCCCGGTCCTCCGGGTTCTTCAGCTTGGAGTCGTGGGGATTCACGTTGGACGGCAGGCGGCGCTCCCGCAGCAGGTGATGCCAGGCATCCTCATAGGCGGGCATGAGGTGCTGGTCGGTCAGCCCCAGGCGGGCGGCCAGCGCCTTGATCAGGGCGCGGGCCTCCGGTTCGCCGTGGCCGTAATCGCGGTTTTCATCCGCCACCAGCGCCGGATCGCGCCAGATGGGCTGCCCGTCCTTGCGCCAGTGGCAGGCCAGCGCCCACCGGGGCAGCGGCTCGCCCGGGTACCACTTGCCCTGCCCGTAAAAGAGGAGGCCGCCGGGGGCAAATTTGTCCTGCAGGCGCCGCAGGAGCTGCCCGGCCAGGCCGCGTTTGCGCGGGCCCAGCGCCTCGGTGTTCCATTCGGCCTCGTCGCGGTTATCGCTGGCGACGAAGGTGGGCTCGCCCCCCATGGTCAGGCGCACGTCGCCGGCCACCAGATCGGCATCCACCTGGTGTCCGAGCGCCTCGATCTCCCGCCATTGCTCCTCCGTGTAAGGCTTGGTGACGCGCGGCGTTTCCAGCAGCCGGGTCACCTTCATTTCGTGGATTAGCTTGGCTTCGCAGGGGTCCACGCCGCCGGTGATGGGGGCGGCCGAAATCGGATCAGGCGTGCAGGCCAGCGGCAGGTGGCCTTCGCCGGCCATCAGGCCGGAGGTGGGGTCCATGCCCACCCAGCCGGCTCCGGGCAGGAAGACCTCGGCCCAGGCGTGCAGGTCGGTGAAATCGCTCGCCGGGCCGCTCGGGCCGGTCAGCGGTTTTTCATCCGGCACCATCTGGATCAGGTAGCCCGAGACAAAGCGTGCCGCCAGCCCCAGCCGGCGCAGCCCCTGCACCAGCAGCCAGGCCGAGTCGCGGCAGGAGCCGCTGCCCAGCCGCAGGGTTTCCTCCGGGGTCTGCACCCCGGGCTCCAGCCGGATGGTGTAGCGGATGCGCTTTTGCAGGTCCTGGTTCAGGCCGGTCAGGAAGGTGATGGTGCGCTCCCCGGTGCGCTGGGCGGCGGCGCACCAGGCGTCGAACTGCTTGCCGGTGGCGGTGACTTCCAGGTAGGGGGTCAGGTCCTTGCGGCTCAGCGCATCGTAGGTGAAAGGATACTTTTCGGCCTCGGGTTCGAGGAAAAAATCGAACGGGTTATACACGGCCAGCTCGGCCACCAGGTCCACCTCGAACAGCAGCTCGCCGGCCTTTTTCGGAAACACCAGGCGGGCGAGGTGGTTGCCGTGCGGGTCCTGCTGCCAGTTGATGAAGTGCTCCGCCGGCTCCACCTTCAGCGCGTAGCTGAGGATGCGCGTGCGGCAGTGCGGCGCCGGGCGCAGCCGCACCGTGTGCGGGGAGAAGCCCACCTGCTTGTCGTAGGTGTAGTGCGTCCGGTGTTTAAGGGCGGCGTAAATGGCCATGATGGGGATGGGGGACGGCGGATGTGATGGGGCTAGGCGACGGCCGCGCGCCCGTTTTTGGGCCGGTTGACGGGGGATTTGAACGCGAGGAACGTTTCAAACACCCCGGTGCCCACCTGGTTGAGCCTGGTTTGCAGGTCGTCCACGTACTCGTGCACCCCCTGCTGGATCACCTCCTCCACCGAGGTGTAGGAGAGGTCGGAGCAGAGCTGCCCCAGCAGTTTCTCCGGCCCGT
Organism: uncultured Verrucomicrobiota bacterium; assembly: GCA_903930345.1. Taxonomy (GTDB): domain Bacteria; phylum Verrucomicrobiota; class Verrucomicrobiia; order Limisphaerales; family CAIYYI01; genus CAIYYI01. The sequence continues at coordinate 15,683 of CAIYYI010000133.1, read as the reverse complement.
TCCGGAAGGTGCCCAGCGGGGTGCCGGAGATGGCGTGCATCGATTCGCGCGCCGCCAGCAGGCAGAAGTGGATGGCCCGGGGAAACTCCCGGTTGAGCAGCAGGAAGTTCACCACCTCCTTCGGCGCGATCCGCCCGTGCTGCTTGCGGTACATCTCAAAGGCGCTGGCGGACCGCAGCACCGCCGCCCACTGGATGTCATCCAGCGGCGTGCCCACCTCCTCCACGGACCGCAGCAGGATGTAATACTTCACATCCAGCATGCGGGAGGTTTTGTCGGCCCGCTCCAGCTTGCGCCCCACGCGCGAAAAGTGCCACGCCTCGCCGTGCGTCATCGTGGCATCCGTCACCCCGCTGAAGAGGTGGCTGGCCATCTTGACCTCCGTGAAAAACTCGTGCGCCGACCCGATGTTCGCGGGCTGCGACGCCGCCGAGGTCACCATCAGGTAGAATTTGTTCAGCTGCAGCCACATCTCGGAGGAGATGATCTCCCGCACGGTGCGCGCGTTTTCGCGCGCGGAGCGCAGGCACGACAGGATGGAGTTCGGGTTCTCCGTGTCGAAGGTCAGGAAATGGATCACGGAGTGGGCGTCGGCGCGGCCGAAGCGGCGCTCGAAATCCTCGTGGTCTCCCGTGGTGTTCACCAGCGGGTCCCACTGCTGGTCCACCCCCTCCGGGCTGTCCAGCATCAGGTTCAGGTTCACGTCGATGAACCGGGCCACATTCTCTGCCCGCTCCACATAACGGCTCATCCAGTAGATGGAATCGGCAACACGGCTTAGCATGGCGTCAAAAGGGGTTCAGGCTGCGGTTTGGGAGTTGGTGCGGTTTTCCAGCTCCTCCTCCACGGGGCCGGCCAGCACCCAGGTGTCCTTGCTGCCGCCGCCCTGCGAGGAGTTGACCACCAGGGAGCCCCGTTTCAAGGCCACCCGCGTCAGGCCGCCCGGCAGCACGAATATGTCCTTGCCGTACAGGATGTAGGGCCGCAGGTCCACATGCCGCCCCTCAAAGCGGTTTTCGATGATGGTGGGCACCCGCGACAGCGAGAGGGTCGGCTGCGCGATGTAATTGCGCGGGTTGGCGCGGATGCGCTCGGCGAACTCCGCCTGCTCGGCGGCGGTGGAATGCGGCCCCACCAGCATGCCGTAGCCGCCGGATTCGTTCGCCGCCTTCACCACCATCTCGTCCAGGTGCTCCAGCACGTATTGCAGCTCGTCGCTCTCCGCGCAGATGTGCGTCGGCACATTGGGCAGGATCATGGCCTCGTCCAGGTAGTACTTCACAATGCGGGGCAGGTAGGCGTACACGACCTTGTCGTCCGCCACCCCGGTGCCGGGGGCGTTGGCCAACGCCACCCGGCCCGCTTTGTACACCTCCATCAGGCCCGGTACCCCCAGCATCGAGTCGGACCGGAACACCTGCGGATCAATGAAGTCGTCATCGATCCGCCGGTAGATCACGTCCACCCGCTCAAACCCCTTGGTGGTGCGCATGCAGACTTCCCCTTCGCTCACCACCAAGTCCCTTCCCTCCACCAGTTCCACCCCCATTTGTTGCGCTAAAAATGAATGCTCAAAGTAGGCTGAGTTGTAAATGCCCGGCGTCAGCAGCACCACCCGTGGCTGGGGCACGCCCTCCGGGGCCAGGTGCTCCAGCATGTCCCGCAGGCGGTTCGGGTAGTTGGACACCGGCCGGATGCGGGAGGAGGCGAAGACCTGCGGAAACAGGCTCTTCATCACCTGCCGGTTCTCCAGCACGTAGGATACGCCCGAGGGGCAGCGCAGGTTGTCCTCCAGCACGTAGATGTTGCCGTCGTCGTTCCGCACCAGGTCGGTCCCGGTCACGTGGCACCAGATGCCGCGCGGCGGGTTGATGCCCATGCACTCCTGCCGGAAGGCCTTGGAGGAGTAGATGATCTCCTTCGGCACCACCCCATCCTTCAGGATGTGCTGGTCGTGGTAAAGGTCGTTGATGAACAGGTTCAGCGCCTGGATCCGTTGCCGCAGCCCCCGTTCAATCCTCTCCCACTCCACCCCCGAGACGATCCGCGGCACGAGGTCGAACGGGAAGATTTTCTCCGTGCCGGCCTTTTCCCCGTAGACGTTGAAGGTGATGCCCATCTGGAGAAGAGCGCGCTCTGCGGCTTGCTGTCGGCCCAGAATTTCTCCGGGAGAGAGGGTTTCGAGGTTGTGCAGGAGCGTCTTGGCTGCCGGTCGCGGCTGTCCGTTACCGGCGAACATTTCATCGTAAAACGATCCGATTTCATAATGTCGAAAATCCATAAGCCGTCATATCCCAGAGTCGGTTAAGGTCCGCTTGGACCGCACCTTGAATCTTAAGCACTGGCTGTGCCGAACTCATTTTCAACTGTTCCCCAGCTTTCTTATTGGAAGACAATCATCGGTGCATCAAGGGCTTGCAATCGGACTGCCAAGGCATGAATTCGGCGGGCCACATTTTGGTGCCGGGCGGTGCTGTCGAATTCCGACCGGGGTGAACAAAATGCGACAGGACGGATGGAAGTGGGCGTTTTTCGCCTGAATTGGCGGTCGATCAATCCGGTGCATTTTTGTTTAAGCAGGTTCGATTTTGTGCCGATACGTCATTGGAAGTTGTTGTTGTTGTTGGGTAAGGTTGGTTCGCGGGTGAGCTTGGGAACATGCGAATGCGGTATGTTGAACGTTGCGAATAGTGCACCGCCACCAGGCTGGGTGGAAATTTCTGGTGTGGCTGGGATGAAGCGGGAAGGTTGCCCGCTGGGGAGTCCGGGCATCGGGGTCGCGGCACAGGGCCAGCGATCCAGGATGCAGAAGGATTCAACCTGCATTCTGCATGCCCGGTTCGCCCGCGAAACCAGTTTTGCAGTGCCCATCCGGATTGCCGGTGGTGCCTGACCGGGGTGGATTTTACGCGAAGGCGCGAGGCCACGAAGAAGACGGGGAAAGCGTGATTGACCGCGAATTCAACGAATGCCGCGAATAGAGGGCCGTGGGCCATTCAGTGGACCAGTGCTTCGGAACGCCAGTGGGCTGGTAGGCCGGTGTTTCTTCCTGAATCCCATTTCCATCGTGCAAGGTGAAGATTGGCGATTGCTATTGTATTGAGAACTGGGGTGGAAAGAAGCGGCGGCCTGCTGCCCGGACAAAATAATTCGATTGGACTTTCGAGGCAGTTCTGGCCCAATCTCTTTCAAAGAGACAATGAAAGATTATTTCGGCGACCACTTTCCAATACCGTATATCGAAGTGCGTTCGAAAGTCTCTTGGGAGTAATTATGCCACCCCTCTTTTTCAACCGCTATGGGCTAAACCGCGCACTGGCCATGGGCTGCATCGTCGTTCTGGCTGTACTATGGCTTCCGGCTGTGAATCTCAGTGCTACATCGGCAGACTGGCTTTGGGCCAGGCGAGCCGGTGACGTGGGCGATCCCGAACGCGGGGTCGCGGTCGTGGCGGACCGCGTGGGCAACTGCTTCGTCACCGGCTATTTCATATCGCCCACGGTCACGTTTACTGGCCGGACCAACGCAGTAACCTTAACGAACACCTTCCGCTCACGGGGTTTGGAGATCTTTCTTGCCAAGTACAGTCCTGCAGGCGAATTGCTCTGGGCGCAATCGGCTGGCGGACCAGACAACGATTACTCGTCGGCCATCGCAGCCGATGCCGCCGGCAACGTGATTATCACCGGTACCTACACCAGCGAGTATGCCGTGTTCGGCACGGACACCAATGTTGCCGAGTTGGCTGGCTGGCTGGGTGACGGCCAAATGCTCTTTGTGGCGAAGTACGCCCCTGACGGCAGACTGCTCTGGGCGCAGCAAGGCCAGGGCTATATTGCGTCAGTTGGCGTTGCTGTCCAAGTAGATGCCGCCGGGCACGTCGTCGTGGCAGGTGGATTTGGTAATGACTACTTTGAAAGGGGGGGCGCCTTCACCATCGGAACCGCTGGAGCATCGGTCACGCTCACGAATGCGGGTTGGTGGGATTCGTTTCTGGCCCGCTTTAGCGCGGACGGTCAAGTGCTTGGGGCCGCGGTTGTTGCCGGAGGAGGCAACGCTTCTGCTGGCGACTTGGCCTTGGACAGCACCGGCCACATTTATCTGTCAGGAGGTTTCAGTGGCCAACGTGTTGTCGTCGGGGCAGGGTCTAACACCATCACTCTGACGAAAACGGCTTTGGAGACTGGGACCTTCCTGGCCAAGCTCGATACGAATTGGAATGCGTTGTGGGTGCGGCCTCACGGGGGCCGGTTGGCTGTTGACCCAAACGGAGGGCTTTACGTTGCCTCCAGTTTCTCAACCAACATTACGCTTGGCACCGGAGAATCCTCCGCCATGCTCACCAACGTCGGCTTGGCTGACATTTGCCTTGCCAAGTACGAAACCGACGGGCGGCTCCTCTGGGCCAGGAGTGCGGGCGGAACCGGTGATGACTCGCCGATAGATCTGGGCGTTGATGGCAACGGCAATGTCTTTGTGGCTGGCGATTTCGGTGGCTGGGAGTTCGGCATTAAGCGAACCCATGCTACGTTTGGCGAAGGCGATACGGCGGTCACGCTGTGGAGCGTTGGCGACGCAGGCGGCAACTTGTCAGGTCTTTCGTCCAGCGATGCGTTCGTCGCCAGTTACAACGGGGACGGGATTCTCAATTGGGTGAAACAAGCCGGCGGCACGAACCTCGATTCAGCCTGGGGCGTTGCCGCCGATGGCTCCGGCGGATGTTACGTGACCGGCTTTTTTGCAGCGACTGCGCTTTTCGGAAACGGCGGCGGCTCGATCTTGCTGACCAACGCCTCACCTGAACTATCGACTCAAGATGGTTTTCTTGCTCGCCTGGGCGCGCTACCACGGTTCGCAGGCATTGCCCGTTCCCCGGCCGGTGATGTCAATTTCACCATTACTGGTTCACCCGGCGTCGAGGTCCAGTTGGAGGCGTCTGACACATTGAACACTTGGACGCCCATCTCGACGCTCACCCTTACCGCCAGAACCAACTCAGCGGGGGATGCGACGGCCAATGGCCTGCCCCGTCGTTTTTACCGTCTTATTCAGCCTTGACTAACAGGGATGAGCTTTTTGGCGGTAACACTGGTCTTTTGGCTGGGGCCGGCGTTGGCTCGGCCGTTATAGCCCGCGTTGGGGATGCGCCGGCCTCGCCGCCTTGGCCCCAGCCAAAATCCCTCGCCGCAGCACCCCTCGCAATTTTCAGACAGGCTCTAAGCAGGGATGTCTTTGAGTTCCCAGCCCTTGCGGAACTTGGGCTTCACAAATTCGTTTGCTTTCTCGTTGTTGGTGAAACGCAGGTTGGGGCCGTCCCACAAAAGCTTTTCGTTGGGGAAACGCCAACTGATGGTGCCCAGCAGCAGCCATTCCACATAAGCGCCGGCGATGCTGAAGTCGGAACAGGCGGGCGGTCCTCCTTTGCAGGCCCGAATCCAGTCCTTGTAATGCCCTGGCGATCGCGGAATGATCGCTTCCGGTTCCTGGAAGGCGTTCTCCGCCGGCTGCGGCAGGATGCTCACTCCTTCCCCGCGGCCGCGCGTGCCCACGAAACCCTTGGCACCGACAAACAGCTCGTTGTATCCCTTGAAATCCGTCTCCGTAAGGCCCGCCGGCAGTTTGAATTGCTTGGTCGCGCTACCCTCATACCAATGGATCGTCACCGGCGGCATCTTGCCGGCGGGAATGTGCTTGTTGGGACGCTCGGGGAATTCGATCTTGCAGCAGTAGTTCGGATAGGTCACCGGGTTCACCCCTTCGACAAAGGTGCACTCAACGCTTTTGGGATGGCCCAGTTGCAAGGCCCAGTTGGACGGCCCCAGGATATGCACACCCCAGTCGCCGATCATCTGCGTGCCGTATTCCTGGAACCCGCGCCATTGAATCGGGGCGATCTTGTTGCTGTAGGGATGCTCAGCCGCCCGGCCGGTCCAAAGGTCCCAGTCCAGCGTCGGCGGGACCGGCTCCGCGTCTGGCCATTGCGTCACGCCGCGCGCAAAGCCGCCGCCGTTCATGGCATGGACTTCCCTGATCTCGCCGATGTCCCCGCGCCAGATGATTTCGCAAGCCTGGCGGGTCGCCTGGTGGGAATATCCCTGGTTGCCCATCTGGGTGGGCACCTTGTATTTCCGTGACGCCTTGGCCAGCAGCCGCGCTTCCCAAACGGTCTGGGTGAGCGGTTTCTGACAATAGACACCCAGGCCACGTTCCATCGCCCACAAGGACACCGTGGCATGCATGTGGTCGGGGATCGTGACGGTGATCCCGTGCAGGTTCTTCTGCTCCTTGTCCAGCATCTCGCGGAAGTCGCGATATTTCTTGGCGGCCGGCCGTTTTGTGGCGGCCTTGTTGAGGAACGCCTCGTCCACATCGCACAGCGCATAGATGTTTTCGCCAGAGACGCCGCCCACGTCGCCGCCGCCTTGCATGCCGCCGACGCCGACGCAGCCGATGTTCATCTTCTCGCTCGGGGCCACCTGCCCGACGCCGCCCAGCACATGCCGAGGCACGATTTGAAACGTGGCGGCGCCGGCCACAGCCAGCTTGAGGAAATGACGCCGGGTGGTATGAGTGCGGGCAAACAGTTCATTTTTCATAATTCGCTTTGCAGATACGTAACTAAACGACATTCTCCGAAACTAACAAGGAATTTCCATACCCGCATTTTGCCGGCTCCCTGGGCCGGGCGATCAAGTAGGTGTTGGGAGCGTCGGGGTAAACCATAAAAAGGCATTCTTCCCGCCATGGCCCGCAAGTTGCGAGTGGAGTATCCCGGGGCGATTTATGGCGGCGGGACCTCCCGCCGTGCTATCGCCTGGTTGGCACGCGGCATTGGCCAAAGCTGGAGCCGTTCACGCGCAGGATATTGGCCGACAGACCCGCCTGGTCCACCGCAACGCGGATGATGGTCCGGTTGGTTCCCTTGTCGCCGCCGCCCTGCACGATGGGGTAGCTGTGGCGGCCCCGTTCGGGTGGGACGATGGCCGGCACGTGCATGTGCCCGGAGATCATCAGGTCCACGCCCGCCTTTTCCAGGGTGGCCCCGAATTGCTCAAAGGCGTCGGGCATGCCCAGGAAGGCCCCCGGTTCCTTGGTGCGTTTGGGGTCGGCGGCCTGCTTGCTGGGGAAGGGCATGTGGCAGATGACCACCTGGTATTTGGAGCGACGGAAGGCCTTGGACCGCACCTCCTGCTTCAGCCATTCGCCCTGCTCGCGCCGGTAGCGGAAAAAGTCCGCCCGCCCGCCATACTCGCGGTGCTCATCGATTTTGTCCTCCCCGCCATCCAGCACGATGAAGTGTACCGGGCCGTGATCAAACGAGTAGTAGTAGCGGTCCCCGGGCAGGCCCAGATAGGCGGGTAGTTGGGGGGCCAGGTCGCCGCGCGTCTCGTGGTTGCCCCGCACCCAGTAGAGGGCGGTGGTGGAGGCAAAGCTGGCCACCGCCTGGTTGAGGATGGCGCTGATCTGCGTCTCGTTGGTGACGAAGCTCAGGATGTCGCCGTTGAAAATGACAAAGTCATACGGTTTGGGGCCGGCCGCCTGCAGCAGGTTGGGGATATTGGTGGCCTGTCCGTGAACGTCGTTGAAGACTAGGAAATCGTAGCCCTGTTTCCGCCGGTCCAGGGTGCGGAACTCCTGGAAGACATTGGTGATCGCTTCCCCGTGGTCCACCCGGTAATGGCGCAGGTTGACGATCTCCCGGGAGATGACGCGGTAGCGGTACACGGTGCCCGGTTCAAGGTTCTCCAGCGTCACCTTGTGCGTCCGCTCGTTGCCATCCACCAGCCCGTGATGGCTGGCGACAGCGGTTTTCAGGGTGCCCTGGAGGGGGCCGTACTCCACGGCGGCGGTGGTCTTGCGATCAGTGATCCAGGTCACCGTCATGCTGGTCTCCATCGGGCATTGCAATACCGGCCCGGTGGTGATGACCGGCGGGGTGAGCGGGGCTGCGGCAGAGGCGGGTACGGGATTTGGCACGGCGAGCAGCAGGGCCAGGCCGAGCCAGTGGTTTAATAGACGGGTGTGCATGTTGAACGCGGGCAATCTAGGGAGCCGCCGCCCACGTGTAAACACCCAAACCTGTTCGGCTGCAATTCGGATAGCCCGGCTACACGATAGGGCTGATAACTTTCCGGTTTCACTGGACGAGGGGGATTTCAAATCCGCAGCTCCGCTGCACGGTTCACCGTTCGACCGCTACCCGCTCGGTTTGCACGTTTTCGGTATTTCGGCTCCCATCTCCCAACTCTAGGCTCCCAATTTCCGTCAACTTTTTTATGCAGCAAAATCACCCGGTTTTGACATGCAGACTCCCGCAACGACGCGCAAACTCGCGCAGATTCCCGCAACCGGTTTTTGCCCTGGCCCTTACCCCAAAAAACCTGTGCTACCGTCAGCCGTGTAAAAATTATGAAAAGGAAAAGGCACCTTATGAATGAACCGCCCCTGGCCACGCATCTGTCGGCCACCGCACTGGTCGCACCGCCCGACCACCCCGGTCCCGATGCCATCGCCCATCTCCAATCTGAAATCTCAAATGGCCCGTCCCTTCTTCGTGGCATCGTGTGTGCAATCCATCCTGGCCCTCTCTCCGCGCCTCCACATCTCCGCGTGAGCCCGCCTTCTGCGTTCCCGCCTGTACTCTCCCTGCCCTCATCTGTCCACATCAACCTACAATATCGTGCCTATAAACCTACATTTTCAAATCGGACCGGGTCCGTTTTGAAATCAAAAACGGTCCGATTTGAAATTCGCTGTAACCATCAGCCCACAAATTGGATGCCGAAAAAAGTCATTTCAAATCGGTCCGCGAAAAAAAGTTTTTCCGGTCCGATTTGGTCCGATTTGAAATCACTTTCACCACCCGAAAAAGTGGTGCAGCCGACCCGTTTTCAATGAAAAACGCCATGAACCCATCCTCCATCTGGCCCGGCCCCAGTTCCAGACGATTGGCCATGGGCCGGCGTCCCACAGCGATATGCGACTGCAATCCAAGGTTCTTCTGCGAGCTTGCGGGCAATCCGCCCCCGGGGGTACCATCCCAGTCAACGAAAGACCCAACGCAATGAGAGCCCTCTCCAAACCTGTCCTGCTGCTGGCCCTGCTCCTCGGGCTGGGAGCGCACCACGCCGCTGCCGCTGATGCCTCCGCCCCCGACCCTCTGACCGCCGGTTTCAAAAGCCCGCCGAACGAGGCGCGCCTGCGCGCGTACTGGTGGTGGCTCAATGGCAATGTCACCCGCCAGTCCATCACCCGCGACCTGGAGCAGATGAAGGCCAAGGGCTTTGGCGGGGCGCTGATCTGCGATGCCAATGGCTCATCACAGGACGGCAATGATCCGGCCCCGCACGGTCCCACCTTCTTCTCGCCCGAATGGCGCGCGCTGTACAAGCACTGCCTCCAGGAGGCCGACCGCCTGGGCCTGGAGATGAGCCTCAACATCCAGAGCGGCTGGAACCTGGGCGGACCCATGGTCAAGGCCTCGGACGCCGCCAAGAAACTGGTCTGGACCGAGACCACTGTCAGGGGCCCCGGCCCCACCAACGTCACGCTGGCCGAGCCCAAGCATGCGCTGGAATATTATGAGGATCTCTTCGTGGTGGCCTTTCCCGCGCCGAACGCCGCCACCCAGATCCCTTTCAAAAGCCTGACCGCCCGCAGCGCCCAGCCGGATCACCCGGCCGGGTTGGCGGGCGATGGCGAGATCGCCACCTTCTGGGTCTCCGCCGCCACCACCCCGGGCCAGGGCCCGGCCCGGGAACGCCCGGAGTGGCTGCAGGTGGATTTTGCGACGGAGGTGGAGTTCGACCAAGTGACCTTGCAAGGCCGCGAAGGCTACGGGCCCAAGGCGGGCGAGGTGCAGGCTGCGCTGGCCAATGGCACCTACGAAAGGGTGGCCGCCTTTGCCGTGCCGGATGGAAAAGCCGCAGCCATCCCCTTCAAGGCGGTCCGGAGCCGGAGCTTTCGCGTGGTTTTCTTTGACGCGTACGACCCGCGTTCCCCGGGATCCCCGCGCAATGTGCAAGTGACCGAGCTGCGCCTCTCCGGCCCGGCGGGCAGTTGGCCCCCGACCGCCCGCGAGGCGCGGCTCCAAGGCTGGGAGGCGAAGGCGGTACACAAAACCCTGCACTTTTCCGCGCCGGACACCACCCCGCTCTTCCAGGAGCTGCCGGAGCAGCCGGGCGAGCCGGTGATCGCCACCAACGCCGTCACCGACCTGACCAGGCGGCTGGACGGCCAGGGACGCCTGCAGTGGGCGGTCCCCCCGGGCACCTGGACAATCCTGCGCATCGGCAGCACCGTGGGCAACCATTCCAAGGTCTCCACCAGCAGCGATGGCTGGCAGGGTTATGCCCTGGATGTGCTGGACACGAAAGCCCTCAAAACCTACTGGGATTCCGTGGTGGAACCGCTGATCCTGGACGCCGGTCCGCTGGCCGGCAAGGCCCTGAAATATCTCCACACAGATAGCTGGGAGGTGGAGGCCGTCAACTGGACTCCCACCCTGCGCGCGGAATTCAGCCAGCGGCGCGGCTATGATTTCCTGCCGTGGTTGCCCGCGCTCACCGGCCGCGTGGTGGCCAGCCGACCGCTCAGCAACCGGTTCCTGAATGATTACCGCAAGACGCTCGGCGACCTGGCGGTGGACAACCATTTCCTGCCCTTCAAACAATGGGCGCACCAGCACGGGCTGGAGATCCACCCGGAATCCGGCGGTCCGCACGCGGTGCCGATTGACGCCCAGCGCTGCCTGGGGCAGAACGATGTGCCGATGTCCGAGTTCTGGGCCTGGTCCTGGCGTCATCGCGTGGGGGATTCGAACCGGTTCTTTGTGAAGCAGCCCGCCTCGGCCGCGCACACCTATGGCCGTCGGTTCGTGGCGGCGGAGGGTTTCACCACCATCGGACCGCACTGGCAGGAGACCCTCTGGGACAATCTGAAGCCCTCCTTTGATTACGCGATCTGCGAGGGGCTGAACCGCCTGGTCTGGCATGCCTTCGTCTGCTCCCCGGCGGAGATGGGCCTGCCCGGGCAGGAATACTTTGCCGGCACCCATTTCAACCCGAACTCCACTTGGTGGGAGAAATCCGGACCGTTCCTGGCCTACCTGAACCGCTGCCAGTTCCTCGCCCAGCAGGGGTTGTTCGTGGCCGATGCCGCCTATTACTACGGCGACCACGTCCCCAACTTCGCGCAACTGAAGCGGACCGATCCCGCGCAGGTGCTGCCCGGCTATGATTACGACGTGGTGACGGAGGAGGTGCTGCTGACCCGCATGAGCGTGCAGAACGGTCGCCTGGTGCTGCCGGACGGGATGAGCTACCGCGTCCTGGTGCTGCCGGACCGCCCTGGCCTCTCCCTGCCCGTGCTGCGCAAAATCCGCGCGCTGGCGCAAGCGGGCGGCACGATCATCGGCCCTCGGCCCACCCATCCCCTCAGCCTCCAGGATCATCCCCGCAGCGACACCGAGCTGACCGTGCTGGTCGGGGAACTCTGGGGCGCGAAATCCACCGGCATCCGGTCGGTGGGCCAGGGCCGCATCATCACCGGCCAGACCGCCCGGCAGGTGCTGATGGCGGATGGGATCGGCCCGGATTTCTCCTTCGTGGGCCGGCAGGCCAACACCGTCCTGAACTACATCCATCGTCGGCAGGACGGCACGGAGATCTACTTTGTGGTGAACTCCTCAAACCGGGCGGATGCCGCCGAATGCACCTTCCGTGTGACAGGCAAGCAGCCGGAGCTGTGGGATCCGCTCACGGGCGAGATCCGCCCCCTGCCTGTCTTCCGCCCGGGCGCGGGCGTCACCACCCTGCCGCTGGAGTTCACACCCTACGGCTCCTGGTTTGTGGTCTTCCGCCAGCCGGGCCGCCCGGCGACTCCGGGGGCCAACTTCCCCGCCTGGCAGCCGGTGGGGGAACTCGGCGGTGCCTGGCAGGTGCAGTTTGATCCCCTCTGGGGCGGCCCGGCGCAGCCGGTGCGATTTGACCGGCTCACCAGTTGGACGGTCCACCCGGAGGCCGGGGTGAAATACTTTTCCGGCACCGCCACCTACCGCCAGATGTTCGACCTCCCGGCGGGCGTCCCGGCCGGCCAGCCGCTCTGGCTGGATCTGGGCGACGTGCGGCAACTGGCGGAGGTGCGGCTGAACGGGCGCAGCCTGGGCATCACCTGGTCCAGACCGTTTCGCGTGGCGTTGGGCGACGCGGTGAAACCGGCGGGCAACACCCTTGAGATCGAGGTGGTGAACTTCTGGCCGAACCGCGTGATTGGGGATCAGTCCCTTCCCCCGGAGAAGCGTTACACCCGGACCAACATCCGGAAGTTCACCAAGGATTCACCGCTGGTGGAATCTGGTCTGCTGGGCCCGGTGCAACTGCTCCGGCAACCATAGCCTGAGCCGCCACTTGGCGGCGGACCCGAGTTGTGCCATAATCCCTCCCATCATGATGACGAAACCGGTTGATCGCGAAACGTTGCTCACCCAATTGAAGTGGCGCTACGCCACGAAGAAATTCGATGCCGCCAAAAAAATCCCGGCCGCCGACTGGGCGGCGCTGGAGGAGGCGCTGGTGCTCACCCCCTCCTCGTACGGCCTGCAACCGTGGCGCTTTCTCGTGGTGGATGATCCCGCCCTCCGCCAGCAGTTGCTGCCGCATAGCTGGAACCAAAACCAGGTGGTGGACTGCTCCCATTACGTGGTGCTGGCTATCCGCAAGCACATGGACGCCGCGCATGTGGACCGCTTCATCCAGCGCATCGCCGAAGTGCGGGGCACGCCGGTCTCCGACCTGGAGAGCTACCGGGAGATGATGCTCAAGGATGTGGTGCACGGTCCGCGCAGCCTGAAGGTGAATCACTGGGCCGCCTGCCAGGCCTACATCGCCTTGGGCAACCTGATGACCGCCGCCGCCCTGCTCGACATCGACACCTGCCCCATGGAGGGGATTGAGCCGGACAAGTACGACGCCATTTTGGGGCTGCCCAAGCGGGGCTTTGCCACCGTGGTGGCGTGTGCGCTGGGCTTCCGGGCGGAGGATGACAAGTACGCGCAACAAGCCAAGATCCGCTTCCCCCGGGAAGACGTGCTGGAACACCTCTGAGCGGGACCGGGGTTTACGACGCCTAAACCGGTTTGCGCGTAAAGTTGAGGTTCACCGCCATGACCTCATTCATGCTCCCCCGGCGATACCCGAGCAAATCCAGGGTCACATGCGCGTAGCCCAGCTTCTTGATCGCCTCGGCCACCTGGCGCGCGGTGTTGTCGACAAGCAACCGCCCCATCTCACCCGGTCCCACCTCGATGCGGGCCAGATGCTGTTTGGCCGGGGCGCCCACCGAGGCCGGGGTCGCGGGAGCCGCCGTCAATTCGTGGTGGCGCACCCGCACATCGTGGAAACCAAAATCGCGCAGCACATATTCCGCCTCCTCGATCATCTTCAGCTTTTCCGGCGTGACGGTTTCGCCGTAGGGCACGCGCGAGCTTAGGCAGGCCATCTGCGGTTTGTCCGCCGTGGGCAAGCCGAGCTGGGCGGAAAGCGTGCGGATTTCAGCCTTGGTGAAGCCCACCTCTTTCAAAGGGGCCCGCACCCTGAACTCGGCGGCGGCCACGGCTCCCGGGCGATGATCCCCCACATCGCTCGCATTTTCGCCGTAGAGCACGGCGGCATAACCCTCCGCCTGGGCGATGGGCACCAGTTCGGCAAACAGCTCATGCTTGCAGAAGTAGCAGCGATCCTGGGAATTGGCCAGGTACTTGGGGTTGTCAAATTCAGCGGTGTGCACCACCCGCACCGGAATGCCATGGAGCGCGGCGATCTCCAGGGCCTCCTGCAATTCGCGGCGCGGCAGACTGGGTGTGTCCGCAATGATGGACAACGACTTGTCTCCCAGGACATCCCGGGCCACCCGGGCCAGGAAAACAGAATCCACGCCCCCGGAATAGGCCACCACACAGGAGCCGCAGGCACGCAACAACTCTTTCAGCTTCGCAAACTTTTCAGATATCACGCCCTGAACTTGCCATGCTTCAGCAGGCCTGTCCAGAACACGCCGTAAGGCCGGTCCTCGGGAACAAATCTCTACCGCACAGACGGATAGCCAAAGCGGGCGGCGTCCGAAGGCTGGTACTCGCGCACAAACTCCTGGGAGAAGGGGGACTCCGCCGGATCCCAGCGCTGGAGAAACCGGTACGTGGGCGGACGCACCCGCACGAACCCAACCGCCGGCTGGTAATCCGGCCGGCCGGAAATGGCATACCAGGAACGGATATCAATGCTGCCTTGTGCGATGGCTTGCGGGTTGTCCGGTCCTTTCCGGTCCACGTACTTCAGCCCCCTGAGCAATGGCACCGTTATTAGCAGCAGCAACACCGGAGCCCAAACCAACCGGGGCTGGGATTGGAGCCAGACCAGCATGGGCGGTAGCAGGCAGAGCGGAAAGTAGAAAAGGAAGCGGCCATCCAGGTTGGTGTCCAGCCAGGTGACATTGAAGATCACGTACAAGCCCGCCCAAACACCCAGGGCCATGATGAACGGCACCTTGGCCGTCACCGAACCAAAACGGCTGCGGGAGAAAAGCCCGGCGAATAGAAAAGCCAACAGCCCCAGCCCCAGGAACAAGGAAGGAATATCCGCCGATTGCGTGGAGAGAAAGAAGCCGCCCAGCCCGCGCACCGACTGGTAAAGATGCTCCCCCATGGCGAACTTGGGCGGCAGGCCTAGGGCATGAGAGTTCCCCTGTCCCAGGAGGACACGGCTGACTTTCCAGCCCACCACCGCGAATCCCAACAACCCCACCACCCCCAGCCTGCGCGGCCAGGAGAGGCGCGGCAGCAACAGCGCCACCAACACAGCTGGCGGCACATAGGCCAGGCTGGAATTATGGCTCAGCACGCATAAGCCACCAGCGAGAGCCGCCACGGCCGCCAACCCCCAGAAGGAGAATCCGGCAGCGGTTTCCAACCGCAGCAGCGCCAGCACCAGCAGACCCGCGAACAGGAGGTTCAGATAATTCGCCAGCAGCCAGAGTCCGCACCAGGGAACAAACACCGCCACAAAACCCAAGCCAACCGCCCAGAGGAGGGGATGAAGCCCGGCAGGCAACGTCCGACGGGCATAATCCAGCAGCACGACCGCCCAGATCCAGACGATGCCAAAGTTCAGCACCGTCATGGCCAGGATCAGCGATTGTCCGGTGGACCCGCCCAACCACTGGAACAGGGCAAGATAAAGCGAGAAGAGCGGGGGCCAGCAAACCGGCAACTCCCCCCCGAAATAGCAGTACGAACCGCGCTCCACAAACGCGGCCGCGCTTTCCCAGTAGGCCCAGGAATCGGGATTGGCCGCGATGCCATGGCGGACCTGGAGGTAGTAGAGCACCGTGCTCAGCAGCGCCACCACCCCCGCCACCCAGCAGGGCACTTGGAAAATGGGAGACGTTCCAGATGGATTGGTGGGTGTTTGGTTCATATCTTCTGACTGATTAGGACATCTTTCGCGTTACTTTGCACTCCGAAAAACCAGAGCCGCGCCAAAAAGACTGTCCGGCAGGGAAACATCCCTGCCCCGGCGTTACAAAAATAAGCCTGTGCGTCCACTTGACGCACAATCTTGCACGGTTTCTAATACATATATGAGATCAATGGGATGTTTGTGCTCCCTTTGGGGGGCGACAGTTCTGGG
>CAIYYI010000132.1 GCA_903930345.1 uncultured Verrucomicrobiota bacterium | reverse complement strand
TTTGAATCCCGCCGGAACCATCGGCGACCGCGTCTGGCGGGATGTCAACAGCAACCGCATTCAGGACGTCGGAGAACCGGGAATTCCCGGGGTCCAAGTGACGCTTACCGCCAACCCGAGCGGCGGCACCCCGGTGACCTACACCGACCAGAACGGCTACTACCTTTTTGAAGGCCTCTTCAGCAACGGCACCTACACTGTGGTGGTGACCAGCAGCACCCTGCCGACGGGATTCATCCAAACGCACGACATCTCCGGTAACACCAACGACCACACCGGGTCCACCAATCTCACCGGTGTGGCGACGAACAATTTCCTCCTGATGGATTTCGGCTACAAGTTCACGACAGCCACGATTGATGGTAGCATCTGGAACGACTACAACCGCAATGGGGCGGCGACCAACGATACCTTGGAGCCTATGCTTTCGGGCGTGACCGTGCATCTGATTTCCGGCGGTCTCACCAACTCCACCGTCACCACCGATACCAACGGCTATTTCCGTTTCACGGGGCTCTCCAGCGGCACCTATGAGATCAAGGTGAACGCCACCAATTCTCCGTTGAGTACCAACTGGGTGGAAAGCTTCGATACCGACGGCATAGCCAACACGAACACGGTGAGTGTGACCGTGGCCACGGGCGGAGCCACCAACCTCGCCTTCAGCTACTATCAAGCGGGAACCAACAGCATCGGTGACCAGCTTTTCTATGATTGGAACGGCGATGGACTGCAAAGCACCAACGACGAGGGCATTGCCAGCATTACCGTCTATCTCTATCAGGACCGGGATTCCAACGGCGTTTTCAACAGCAGCATTGATGTGCTGGTGGCCACAACCGTGACCGCTACCAATGGCACCTACTCCTTCACCAATCTCCCGACTGGCCGCTACCTGGTGGTGGTGAACGAGGCTGACAGTGATTTCCCGCCGCTCTGGACCATGACGAAAAATCCGTCGGAGTCCGGGGTCTGCACCACCTGCAACAGCTACGCCGGGATCAACCTGACCAATGCCAACACTGCGGTGGACTTTGGTTACAAGCCCACCGGGGTGGGCGCGATCGGGGATGCGGTCTGGTACGATGCCAACGGCGACAATATCAAGAGCGGCTCGCGGGAGACCAATTTGCTCAACATCTCACTGACATTGCAGGCGGATTTCAACAACGACGGGGTGTTTGTCACCATCCAGACCAACAACTCCAGTTCCAGCGGTTACCAGTTCACCAACCTGCCCGCCGGCAAATACCGCGTCGTGGTTGGCGCCACTGATCCCGACCTGCCCAGCGACAGTTTTGGCTATTCCCTGCAGCCATCAAGCGCTTCAACCAACACGTTCACACTGGCCAACGGCCAGAGTTTGATGAGCATTGACTTTGGTTTTTACGCCCGGGGTGTGGTGGGCGACAAAGTCTTTTGGGATGCCAATGACAACGGCACCCAGGACTTCAATGAAACCGGCATCAGCAATGTGGTGCTCAAGCTGTTCCTTGATGCCAACACCAACCGGGTGTACGACCCGGGCGAGACGCTCATCGCCACCACCAACACCGACACCAGCGGCACCTACCAGTTCACCGGCATTTCCCCCGGCAACTACGTCGTGGTGGTGGACCAGACCAATTCGCCCGCCATCACCAACGCCGCCCTGGCGGTCGATCCCAGCTCGGATGGTCTCCCCTGCTCGGATCCCCTCGCCACCGGTTGCGATGGCCAGTACGGCTTCACTTTGACGGCTGGAGGCGTGCTCACCGGCGTTGACTTCGGCTACAAGCCGTCGGGTCTCATCGGCGATTCCCTCTGGCTTGACACCAACAACAACGGGGAGCGGGACACCGGGGAACTGGGGCTGGCCTTCCTCACTGTGGAATTGCGTCGCACCTCGGACAATGCCCTGGTCGCCACCAACGTCAGCGACACGGACGGCTACTACTATTTCACCGGCATCACCAATGGCACGTATAAGATCGTGGTTTTGACCAACAACGTGAACTTCCCCAGTGGCGCAGTGCCTTCCTATGATCCGGACGGCGTGGCGGACAACACGGTGAATGCCATCGTGATGTCCGGCGGGGCGGTCGCATCAATAGGTGGCCAGTCCTGCACCAACAACTGCGATCTGGCGGTGGATGTCGGCTATCGTTTCGCCGGCACCTATAGTCTGAGCGGCACCATCGGACTGGATGGCACCAATGCCAACGGCACCCTGGGCTCCGGTAACTCCGGGGTGAATGTGGATGAAACCCCGCTGACCAACGTGACGGTCTATATCTATCGGTGGTCGGACACCAACAACAACAGCCTGGTCAGTGCGGGCGAAACCGTGTTGTTGGGCACCACCACCACCGGCACCAACGGCGACTATTCCTTCACGAACCTGCCAACCAGTGGCACCGCCTACATCGTCTCCCTGCTGGCCCCCATGGACCAGTTGCGCCTGACCACCACCCAGGGGGTCACGCCGGCCACGGTCATTGGCAGCACCACCAACGCGCAAGGCGACCTGGTTTCCTGCTATCAGGTGGTCCCTATCGCCGCCAGCAACACGGGTGTGGATTTCGCTTTTGCCTTGCGGGTCACCTTTGACTATGGGGATTTGCCCTCCCCCTACCCCACCCTGCTGGCCGCCAACGGGGCGCGCCACGTAAACATGGCCACCAATCTCATTCTGGGCGCGCTGTTCGACACGGAAATCAACGGGCAGCCGACCGCCACAGCCAATGGGGATGACACTAACGGCACCAGTGACGAGGATGGGGTGGTGGCGGTGAACGGCTCCCAATGGCGGGAGGGTGCCAACGGTGGCACCGTGCAAGTGACGGTGCTCGGCAGCGGCTATCTGGTTGGATGGATCGACTTCAACGGCAACGGCAGCTTTGTCAACTCGAACGACATGGTCATCAACCAGGCCGTTTCCGCCGGCACCGCCAACTATTCGTTCACCATTCCGGGCGGCACGTTCACTTCGCCCGTGGTCACGCTCAACCTGCGCTTCCGGCTGTTTCCTTCCGCGCCCCCAATCTCTGCGCTCGCCTTCAACGGAGCCGCCAGCAGGGGCGAAGTGGAGGACTACCAACTGACCGTGGGCAGTTCGAACGCCATCAGCGGCTGGGTGTACGAGGATGGCGGCCTGGATACCACCGGAGATCTGGCTTTCGGGGGCACCAACACCGATATCGCCTTTGACGGCGTGGTGATTTATCTGTACCACGATTACAATCAGGATGGCGTGGTGCAGACCAATGAATTGCTCTCCAGTCTCACCCCTGAAAACGGCAGTTACAGTTTCGCCAACCTGCCCAACGGCCACTATTTGCTGTGGGCATCGAACACGGTATCTGGCGTCACCAATATCACCGACATTGATGGCACCACCAACGGACGGGATCTGATCCAAGTCAGCTTGACCGGCAGTAGTGCGGCTGATCAAAACTTCCTTGTCGGTGGTCTTACCTCCGCCGCCACGAAGGCGTTGGTCACGGCGCTCAAAGCATACCAGTCCCCTCAAGGCCCGCTGGTTTGGTGGCGCACGGCCTCTGAGGTTGGGTCGGTGAGCTTTGATCTCTACCGTTACCAGCCCAACCGCCAGCGATGGCTGAAGGTGAACACCGATCCAGTGCCCGCCGAAAACTCGCTTATGGGCGGGGATTACCAGGTTTTGGATCCGGGGGCTGATCCCGTCAAACCCAACCACTACTACCTGTATGAGACCGATGAACAGGGGCTGACCTACGGTTATGGACCCTTTGAAACAACGCTTGTGCCTGGCGTGCCCGAACCGCGCGGATCCGTCATTCCTCAGTCCGTGGTGGACACCCGGGAAGTGGATGCCAAGAGCCGCCTGACTTCCTCCCTGGTGGCCACCGGGGCGAAAAGCGCCGCAGGGGCCGTTGCCTGGGACGAACTTGGGGTCACAACCCGCGTCAGGCTCACCACGCGCCTTGCGGGTCTGCACCGGCTCAGTGCCGCTACCCTGGCCACCCTGCTGGGGCAACCTGAAAGCGAAGTGCGTGGCTGGTTGGCGCTCGGCAAGGCGAAGCTCACCAACCGGGGCAATCCAGTCGCCGGCATACCTGCCCCAGATGGTTCTGCGTTGTATTTCCACGCTGACAAACAGGCGGACAATTACACCGATGAAAATGTTTACTGGCTGGAAACTCAGGCGCCTTCTCCCCTGAACAGCGTGGACGGTCAGGCACCCGCGCCGCGAATCGATGGCTGGTATTCTGAGACGGTCAGCCAGGAAACCAACTCCCTGCCGGTGCCCTCCCTGGCCACCAGTCCGGAGCAGGATTACTGGTTCTGGTCCCGATTGCGACCCGGTTCCTTTTTGACCGACACCGCAGTCCTGAACTTTACCGCGGACCAAATCGCGTCCGGAACCACTCCGAACGTCGTGCTCACGCTGCGCCTGCAAGGCGGGAGCACTCACTCGCACGCGGTTTTGGCCGAGCTGAACGGTGTAAAACTCGAACAGCGCAATTGGCAGGGTCCAATCGCCTTCACCACTGAGCTGACTGTTCCTGCGGGGATCCTGCGCAACGGTGCCAACACCCTCAAACTGAAAGCGGTGAAACTGACCGACAACACCGGCAGCCAATGGTATGTGAACGGCTACCGCCTCCAATACACCCGCCAGTTGGTCGCCCGCAATGGGGCTCTGGAGTTGGCGGCCGAGAGCGGCAGCATCCTCACTGTCAGTGGCTTTGCCACATCGGAAATCACGGTGGCCGACCTCAGTCAATCTCCCTGGCCAGTGGTGGTGACGAACGTGGGCATCACCTCCCAATCCGGCGGCTGGGCCGCGAGTTTTGTGGTGCCGCACGCCGGTCGGTATGCGGTATTCCAAACGGGAGCCGGCACGGCGCCCAGCGCTCTTTCCCTATCCACCCCGTCAAACCTGGCCAGCGCCACGAATGAGGCTGCCTATGTGGTGATTACCCATGCCGCATTGCAAACCGCAGCCATTGAGCTGGCCACGTACCGGCAGCAGCAGGGTTTGGCCACCCGGGTGGTGACTGTGAATGAGATCTACGACGAATTCAACTGGGGCCTCCCCTCGCCCCAGGCGATTAATCGCTTCCTCACCACCGCATACCGGCAATGGAGCAATCGTCCAGCCTATGCCGTGCTGGCCGGCAACGGCACCTATGATTACCGCAACCTGCAAAAGGTGGGGGACAACTTGGTGCCCCCGGGCATGATTTCCACGCCCTTCGGGCTGTTCAACTCGGACGCCATCCTCGGCGATGTCAATGGGGATGGCCTGCCTGAAATTGCCATCGGCCGTCTGCCCGCAGTCACCGAGGCCGGCCTGCGCGGTTTCCTCACCAAGCTGCAAACCTACGAGGCGCAACCCGCACGCACGGAAGGCCGCGCCCTGCTCATTTCCGACACCCCCTACCTGGCGAATGACTTTGCCGCATCCGCCACCAGTGCTGACAGCTTCCTGGCGGCCAAATTCAGCCGGCAGTTGATCAACGTCACCGAGCAAAGCGACCTGGGCGGCATACGGACCGCCCTGCAGACCGATTGGAACAATGGGGTTGACCTGGTCACTTACCTGGGCCATGGCGCGGTTGACCGATTTGGCG
Source organism: uncultured Verrucomicrobiota bacterium (assembly GCA_903930345.1). GTDB lineage: Bacteria > Verrucomicrobiota > Verrucomicrobiia > Limisphaerales > CAIYYI01 > CAIYYI01. The sequence goes on along the minus strand of CAIYYI010000132.1, from coordinate 2,496 downwards.
CGGCAGGTTACCTGACCTCCACCGACGTGCCCACCCTGCAAAATGCCAGCCGCCTGCCGGTGGTGGTGGCGGCCACCTGCCTGGCGGGCCAATACGCGATCCCCGCAGGCAACTGCCTGGCGGAAGATTTGGTAATGAGCAGCCAGGCGGGAGCCATTGCCATGGTTGCCCCCTCCGGACTGTCTTACAACGGGGATGGCAGCCAATTGAACCTGCGCCTGGTGGCCGCGCTGCAGGCCAATGACCGGCCCCGGTTGGGCGATCTGATGCGTTCCGCGCTCGTCAAGTATGCGCATACCGACCAGCGGCGCACTGCCCCGGCCCTCTACAACCTGATCGGCGATCCTGCTCTGGTTTACAATTTGTCCAAAGATCCGACCCCGGAGAATCTGCTTCCGCAAGTGATGCAGAGCGGCCCCACCAACGTCACCCTGTCCACCCCGGCCAGCTTCCAGTTGCGCGCGGAGGCATATGATAACGATGGCTCTGTTGTGCGTGTGGAATACTTCGACGGCGACCTCAAGGTCGGCGAGTCCTTTGTCGGCCCACATCAATTCACCCTGAGCGGGGTTGCCGCGGGCCAGCATGAGTACCGGGTCGTTGCCACCGATGATTTCGGGGCCAGGACCACCTCCACGGTGTTCACTGTCATGGTCACGGTGGAGAACCAGCCACCCCTCATCTCCCTGGCACCGCCGACACCGGCAAGCGGGTATGACGCTCCAGTGGACCTCACCCTGGCCGCCAGCGCCACCGACGCGGATGGCGGAGTCGTGAAAGTGGAATTCTTCAATGGCGAAACCAAGGTGGGCGAGGCGTTGCAACCGCCCTACACCTTATCGCTGCCCAACCTCCCGGCCGGCTCCTATCAGCTCATGGCAGTGGCCACGGATAATCAGCAGGCCCGGGTGGCTTCCGACCTTTACAGCATCCAAGTGTTGCCCTTCCGCGTGCTGGCGATGGAGATTGTGAATGACCAGATCCACCTGCGCTGGGCAGGCGGCCGCGCGCCGTATGTGCTGGAGGGCAAAGCCAGCCTGTCCCCCGACGCCCCATGGGAACCGTTGCACACCATTACGGAAGGCACCAGCTTTACCACCGCCCTGCCCGCCACCGGAACCTTCTTCCGCCTGCGGTCCGCGCCCTGATCACGGCCTGGTTTCAAGGGAGAAAAGGGTGGGAAGACCAAGAATTGTCCGCGACACCCCGGTGGGTTGTTGCTAGTCTTCACCCCATGAAATCCCGTGCTTTTTGGTTCCAGGCCACCTGGCTGGCTGTTTCACTCTGCTGCCCCAACCGGTCAGCCTCGGCAGAAGATTCCGGTTTCGTAGCGTTTCCGGTGGTTTGGAACACGCCGGGTAAAAGTCCGGTGGATGTGTCGTTTCTCCTGGACGCACCGGCGGGCAGGCAGGGGTTCATCTCCGTGAAAGGCGGCCACCTGGCCACAGCGGACGGCAAACGTTTCCGGATTTGGGGTGTGAACGCCACCGGAGCGGGGGCCTTGCCCGCCAAGGAAAGCGTTCCTTTCCTGGTGGAAGGCCTGGCGCAGCGGGGCATCAACTGCGTGCGCTTTCACATGCTCGACAGTCGGTGGGGTGGCTTGATTGACAAAAGCCGCACCGACACGAGGGCTTTGGATCCGCAACAACTGGAGCGGTTGGATTATTTCATCGCCGAACTGAAAAAACGCGGAATCTACGCCAACCTAAACCTGAATGTGGCACGCACGTATCAGGCCGGGGATGGGGTGCGCGATTTCGAGCTGCTCGGGTATTCAAAGTCGCTGACCTACTTCGATGAACGGCTGCTGGAATTGCAGCGCGAATACGCCCGCCAATTGCTCACCCACAGGAATCCTTACACGGGCAATGCCTACACCGATGAACCGGCGGTGGCCATCATCGAGTTTGTGAACGAGAACTCGCTCATTGAGGCGTGGTTTGGGGGACGGCTGAATGGTGCGGGAACCCAGAAGAATCCCGGCACCTGGACCGATATCCCACCCAGCTACGCCGCCGCGCTCACGGAAAAATTCAACGCCTGGCTCAGGCAGGAGGTTTCGGAATCCAAGCTTGCCGAGTGGCGGGTGCAGGCAAAAGTGGGAGCCAACGCCCTGCTCCCGCGACTGAAATCGAATGAACTCTCCAAGGCTGATCGGGAACGTTTCCATGCCGAAGCGCGTTTTTACCTGAAGCTTGAGCGGGACTTCTTTTTGGGGATGGCCAGCTTTCTGCGAGAGGAGCTGAAAGCCAGGTCGCTGTTTGCAGGCAATAGCGACCACGGTCACAGCAAGACAGGATATCCCCAGTTGTCCGGCACCACGCTGCTGGATGTGGTGGATGGGCATGTCTATTGGCAGCACCCGAACGAGATCCGCGATGCGGCGAGCGGCAAAAAGACCGGCTACACCATCGCCAACAGCCCGATGGTGGATGATCCGTTGCACTCGACCGCAGTGGAATTGTCCCGCTCCGCCTTTGCGGGCAAGCCGTTCAC
>CAIYYI010000131.1 GCA_903930345.1 uncultured Verrucomicrobiota bacterium | reverse complement strand
CGGTATCGGCCACTTCCAGGCAGGCATAGGGGGTGCTGCCCGGTTGAAATTCGATAGGCCGACGGTGCGCAACGGGGATATCCGCGGCCGATACGGTGCCGATGGACAGGCGAATGGTGTTGCGGGCGGTATCACCGGCCTCCCAGGCATTGGTCAGCAGGTTGGTCAGGATCTGTTGAACCTGGCTGGCACCAGCAGAAATGACCGGCCCGGAGATGGCAACTCGGTCTTCAAATCCACCGTTTGTGGCATGGCGGCGCGGATCAGGCTGAGGCTCATCAAGCAGGTTTCAGAAAGATCCAGCGGCCTGAGTTCGCACCGGGCTTGCCCGAGGTAGGTCAGCATGGAGGTGCTCACCGCCGCTGCCTGGCGGGCGGACTGCATGGCCATGGACAAGCCCTCCCGGGCGGCCGTATTTTCCGGCAGGTCTTCCTGGGCCATGTCCAGGCTCATCATGACCGCCTGGAGCTTATTGTTGAAGTGGTGGGCGATGGCCCCGGCCATCCGCCCCAAGCTTTCGGACCTTTGAAGCTGCTGGTTTTGTAACTCCAGTTTTTCCCGCTCCCCTACCAGCCGCTTGTGCGCGGTGATATCAAGGTGTGTGCCGCAGACCCGCAAGGGCTTTCCCTGCCCATCGCGCTCAATCACGCGCCCCTTGTCCAGCACCCAGATCCATTCTCCCGATTGGTGGCGGAGGCGGTGTTCCGACTCATAGGAGTCAATTTCCCCCGCCAGGTGGGCGTCCAGAACCTTCTTCACCCTGGGCAGGTCGTCTGGATGGGTTAAAGCTTCCCAGGCCCGGACATGAGGTTCCACCTGATCCAAGGTGTACCCGAGCATCGCCGCCCAGCGCTGGTTGAACGTGACCGCACTGCTCGGCACATGCCAGTCCCAAGTCCCCAGGTCCGCACCGAAGAGGGCCAGTTCCAGCCGTTCCGCACTCTCCCGCAGGGCGGCTTCGGTCTGCCGGCGGGCAGTGATGTCATGGATCAGCCCAAACATCACCCGTTTTCCTTGCCAGATATAGGGGCCACCGACAATTTCGACCGGAAAGACCGTGCCGTCCTGCTTGCGATGATAGCGCAACGGAATAAAGATCGTGCCTTCACGGGAGGCTTGGGCAGTGTCCACATCGGAAGCCTGGTGCTCGGCAGTGAAATCGTGAATCGTCATGCCGGAAAGGATTTGCTCCCGGCGGCAACCGTACTGGCGGGCAAAAGTATCGTTCACCTCCAGCAGACGGAGGGTTTCAAGGTCGAAGATGCAGATGGCGTACAGCTCGTTTTCAAAAATGACCCGGTACTTTTCCTCGCTCTGCCTCAGCTCCCTGGTCAACTGCCCGGCCATCTGACTGGCCTTGAAGCGGGTATTGATCACGGAGTAAAACAACCCGCCGAGCAACAGGCTGATGCTGGCCCCGGCGAACACCACCAGCCAGACCTTGCTGTAATCCCGTGCGGATGCCGAACCGTCGGTGCGCGTGAAGCGCAGGGTCCAGGGACGACCGGAGGAAACGACCCCGCTCTGCATGGCCAAGGGCGCGGCGGCGCGAGCGGGCTGGGCCGGTGCCAGCTGGCTATCGTAAAGCATGGTTTCGGGGGATACCCGGTTGCCATCGAAGATTTCCAAGCGGATGCGTTTTTGTCCGGCCAGATCCCAGCCGCTCAGGATGCCCTGCATGAGGTCGTTCATCCGGTAGGGGCTATAGACCCAGCCCAGGAGGGCGGCGCGGCGTTGGGAGATGGTTGCATGTGGCAGGCCGGTGCGATAGACCGGCACATACATCAAGGTGCCGGCCTGGACGTCCTTGTCGGTCTCCTGCACCAGGAGGATCTTCCCCGAAAGGGCGGCGGCATCCTCATCTCGTGCCCGCTCCATCGCCGACCGGCGGACCGGCTCGGAGAACATGTCGTAGCCGAAGGCGCGCAGGTTGCGGTCGGCGAACGGTTCGAGGTAGATGATGGAGGTG
>CAIYYI010000130.1 GCA_903930345.1 uncultured Verrucomicrobiota bacterium | reverse complement strand
CCGGTTCGGGGGAACTAAAGAGTCTGTCGAACTCTATGAACTCGACACGGATATCGGCGAAACCCATAACGTTGCGGCGGAACATCCGGATGTCGTAAAAAGGATCACGGCCCTCATGGAGGAGGCCCGGGCCAATTCTGAGTTTAACCGATTCTGGCCGCTGCCTGAGCACCGCCAGAATCAAATCAAAATGGACAAGGTGATCTTTGACCAGCTTGAACATGGAATCCGATAACCTATATGAAAACATCACTCATCAATGGGGCAACTCTTGAAATAATGAGACATTTTAACACACGATCTGTGAGGACAGGGGATTGCTGCGTGAAGCCCGGAGCAGATTGTGTGGGGCTTCACAGATCGTTCCGGCACGGGGAACACAGTGCGCTTCGGAACGATTTGGGACCTCTGATGGCGATGCAACAGTATCTCATGGTTTTCTGTATGGTGGTGGTGCTGCAGAGCGTCGCGTGTTGCGCCCAGGAGCATCTGTCCGGAGGGAAGTCCGTGGTGGCGAAACAGGCACTCAATCAAGTCACGCTCGCCAACGGAATCGTCACGCTGAAAGTGGATTCCGGAAAACGGATGATCACGGTCACCGATTCAGCAAGCGGTGCGGTGATGGTGGACGATGCCTGGGTGGCGGCGGATGGCTGGGGCGGGGAATTGGCCAAGACGGCCAAGAAGGACGACCTCAAGAATTGGACGACCACGGTGACGGTGGAACCGGTGGAGGATGCTTTCGGCAAGGGCCAGCGCGCAGTGGTGACGATAAGCGAGCCGAAGCGGGCGGCACTACCGATGTATCTGTTCAGCTACTCGCTCTACGAAAACGCCGGTGCGGTGTTCATGGGATTCGGCCTGCGCAACCAGACAGCCCGCGATGTACGCTTGATGAGCGCCGCGCCGATGATCGGGGCAAAGTTACTGCCTGGTGCCACGCTTGAGAACTTGCTGACGCTGAACGGCGCAGCGGGAGCGGAGGCGACGCATGTCAAGCGCGGGCCGGAGCGGATCTCACCCAACAGTCTGATGCTGACCGGCACCGCGCAGGGCCGGCGGCGTTCGGTTGTCTGGGGCGGGCTGTGCTACAAAGACTTCGCCAAATACGCGGCCATCAACAACAGCGGGCTTGGGTTCAGCGCGCAGGATCTGGTGGGGCGGTTGGTGGATGCCGGGAAGACGTATTGGGCGGAGGACACGTTCTACTTGGATGTCGCGACCACAGACCCTTTCGCGGCTTTGGAGCAGTATGGGCGGGCGATGCGGCTGGCCAATCAGGCCAGGCCGAACGTGTATGACTTCCCGGTGCTCTGCGGCTGGGGTGTCGGTGCGCTCAGTGGGCTGCCGGGGGTGAACAATTCCGTGAAACTGGTGGGGGAGCTGGAGGCCGCACAGAAGGCGGGCGTGACCAAGTACACCAAGGTGGCCATCCGGCTGGAACCGGATTCGTATTGCTACAAGGATGGCAACACGGAGCAAGGCTGGTGGGACGACGCGCACTGGTCCCAGTTCGGG
>CAIYYI010000129.1 GCA_903930345.1 uncultured Verrucomicrobiota bacterium | reverse complement strand
CCGGTTCGGTGAGCGGGCCGGATTGCTTGAGTACACGCACGGCATCACGGGCACGTTCCAGTGTGGCAAAGGGTTGGGCGGCTGTGCCAGGCTGGCTGTCCGCACCATTTTTGGCAACGTGAAACTCCCGGGCGGGCGAGGTGGAAACCAGCACCATCAGGAGCAAAGTCAGAATAAAGTTCTTCATCAGATTGCCACTTGGATAGAGAAGAACCGGGACATATTCAATTATTTTGTTGTTCGGCACTCCTGCATCCCTATAGTGTCGAAACGAAACACCATGCGATTGTTCATTTTCATCCCCTGTCTGATGGCTTTGGCAGCGTCTCTGGTCACCGCAGCGGAAAACGCTCCCAAGAAAGTTTTCCCGCCTGATCCCCCCATGCCGGAATACACGCTGCCGGAAGTCTTGAAAGCCCGGGCCGGAACCACCATAACGACAGCGAAAGAATGGGAGACTGCCCGCCGTCCGGAGCTGCTGGAGCTTTTTCGCCAGCACGTGTATGGACGGGTGCCCGCCACCCCTTATCAGACAACCATGCGCGTGGTGAACGAGAACCCGCGCGCCATGGGAGGTGCCGCCACCCTGCGGGAGATCGACCTGACTTTCTCCACCGCCAAAACCTCCCTGGTGATGCGTTTGACGCTGTTCGTTCCCAACCAGGGGCCCAAACCGGCCCCCGCGTTTCTGCTCGTGTGCAACCGGGGCCTGACCAACATCGACCCCACCCGGCAGCAACGCAGCGATTTCTGGCCGGCCGAGGAAGGCGTTGCGCGGGGTTACGCCATGGCTGCGTTTTACAACGGCGACATTGATCCGGACCGGCACGACGGCTTCACCAACGGCATCCATGGCCTGCTGGACGTGAGCCCGCGCGCCCCGGACGCCTGGGGCACCCTGGCCGCCTGGGCCTGGGGGGCCAGCCGGTGCCTGGACTACTTGACGACAGACAAGGACGTGGCGGGGGACAAAGTCGCCGTCATCGGCCACTCCCGGGGCGGCAAAACGGCGTTATGGGCAGCGGCTGAGGACCCGCGTTTTGCCATGGCCATCGCCAATGATTCCGGGTGCGGAGGGGATGCCTTGAGCCGGCGAATATTCAAGGGCCGGGAATCCGTGTCCATCATCAACAAAAGTTTTCCCCATTGGTTTTGCGAGAATTTCAAAGCCTTCAACGAGCGGGAACAGGACCTGCCCGTGGACCAACACATGCTGCTGGCTTTGATCGCCCCCCGGGCCGTGGCCACCGGCAGCGCGGAGGGGGACATCTGGGCGGATCCCCGCGGCCAGTTCCTCTCCGCCACCCTGGCGCGCCCGGTGTACCAGCTTTACGGCAAAGGCGGCCTCGGCAAAGAACCGGCCATGCCAGCCATCGGCGAGGCCCTGCATGGCGAGGGCCTCCACTACCACATCCGCGAGGGCAAACACAACCTGACACTGGGCGACTGGCAATCCTACTGGGATTTTGCCGATCAAACCTGGCAGCGGAAGAACAAGCCTTGACCCACTGATCCCTTTGGAGGGAGGACGCAGGGAGTCGATCCGGTCCACTGTGCCAGGAAACACCCTTTCCCTCATCATTGATACCGCCCAACTGAAGACACCGACACCGTTTTTGAAGTAGCGACGGAGTGAATCCAAGGCCACCCAGAAGCCGTGCCAACGACCTCCCGTTCGGCCTAAAAGAAACTTAAAAAACAGGTACTGTGGTGTTGTGTTTTTGTCCTGTATCGGGTATATTCAATCGCCTGAACCCAAGACCATGCTTATTTGAATGCAAAGCCACACTAATGATCAAAACGTGGCAGCAGGTTGTTTTCCTTTGCAAAAAAGGGGGAAACTTGGCACCAATGGGTGCACCCAGTCACGCGCCTATTCTTCAATTACACCCCCAGATATTGGGGCTGACACCAACCATCACTTTATGCTGTTTTCTGCGTATATTGGTTCATTCAACATACTGGCCACAAATGGCTTCCGGTTTTTTATCATAGTTCTGATGGCACAATTGCTAGGCCTTGGTTCGGTTGTTGTTGCACAGACACAATCCGACCAAGTCATTATCTCTGAGTTCCTCGCCCGGAACGTGGCGGGCATCACTGACGAGGATGGCTCACCGGAGGATTGGATCGAACTGCAAAACATCGGCACCAACACCGTCAATCTTTCAGGCTGGCGGCTCACCGATAATGCCTCCCGTCCGGACAAGTGGTTTTTTCCAGCCACCAACCTTCCCCCTAGCAGATTCCTGATAGTGTGGGCGTCCAATAAGAATCGGCGCACCGCCGGAGCACCGTTGCATACCAACTTTCGCTTGGATCCAGTGCCGGGGGAATACCTGGCCTTGGTGCGCCCAGATGGGTCCATAGCCAGTGCTTATGCCCCCACGTTTCCACCTCAGGTTCAAGATGTTTCATATGGATTGGCGCAAACTCTGCAAACCAACTTTCTGGTTTCCCGGGGTTCTCCCCTGCATTACCGCATCCCGAGTGATGGGAGCTTGAATTCGGTGTGGATGCTGTTTGATTACAATGATTCCAGTTGGAATCAGGATACCGGCCCGGCCGGGTTCAACTCTGGAAACAGCACCTCAACCTATTGGGGCCTGGTGGGTGACTCGGTGTCCAGTTTCTCCGGTGTTCAAGGCTTAAATAATTGGAGATATGGCTATTACAACAAAAGCAGCGATCTGCTTCCTGGCTATCAGGTGACCAACTTCACACAATTTCCGTCATCCGGTGACAACTGGAATGCCAACAACTACTTCACTGGGGTGGCTTGGGATTGGTTTAGCGGCAACCCACCTTGGGATTACCTTGGCAACCTGCTGTGGCATCCCGGTGGCACCAACAACACCGGAGGGGAACACTGGGTCATTCGTCGCTGGACCAGCACGGCTAGCGGTTTGGTTCGCGCCGATTGGAAGCTGTCCAAGCAATCCTCGGGCGGCACCGGTGTCACCGGTTACATCTTTGTGAATGGGGTTCAACGGGATGTGGCCACCATTGGCGGGGCTGACTTGGTCGGAGTAACCCGCTCCGTACTGTTCCCCAACCTTCAGGTTGGGGATGTCGTGGACTTTGCACTGTCCCCCCAAGGCACGGATGGAACTCTGGCAGATTCCACCGATGGATCCTACGGCCAAGTGCAGTTTTACCTGCAAAGCATTGTCACCAACAGCTCGAGTGCCAATCTGATATCGACCATGTGGCGGACGAACGCCACAGCCTATTTGCGATTCCCCTTCACCGTGGGCAATGCGGCCGAGCTAAGCCAAGTCTTCTTGCGCATGAAGTACAATGACGGATTCATCGCTTACTTGAACGGCCATGAAGTCGCTCGCCGCAACGCCCCTTCAGCGGCGTCGGCGGCGACCATTGCCAACAGCCAGACGGATTGGTCCATCACGGGTGAACAGGGTTTCAACAACTGGTACTACGGCTATTACACCCCCGGCACGGACCCCAATGGGCAGTTTGATTCGTCGGATTTCGTGAATTCGGGCATCACATGGGCTTTCAACGGTACCGCCTGGACTTTGGGCCCGGACGATCCGCCCTATACCCTGCTCAGCACCAACACGTGGATGCCGAATGGGACGAACAATCTGGTCAATTGCTGGCCAGTGCGGCGCTGGGTGAGTCCCGTGAGCGGCGTGGTGACAGCCCGGGTCTCCATGGCCAAGATTCAGATTGGCGGAAACGGCGTCACCTTCCGAATGTACCATGATGGGGTGCCCGTGGTCACCCGCACCATACCCGCCAACGACACGGTCGGCTTCACCACAAATGTGGTCATCACCGGCATGGAAGCCGGGGCCATCCTGGACTTCTCCCTTGATCCTCTGGGAGTGGATGGCCAGGCAAGCGACACCGCCGACCTGAGCAATTATCAAATCACCATCAGCCAGATGGCCAACCAGGATCCGACTTGGAACTCTACCGCCACCGGACCAGCCGGAGCCAATGAAATCGCTGTGGGAGAACTGTTCAACCTCACCGCCTCCCGTGATTTCCTATTTGCCGGCCAAAACGTTTTGGCCATTCATGGCCTAAATGTGTCTGCGGCGGACACGAACTTTTTTATCCAGCCGGAACTCTACGGCATAACCACCCAGGTGAACACCAACCAGCAGGTTTACTTCGTCTCCCCTTCCCCGGGCATTGGTAACGGGACCGGCAGCAGCGTGCTGGGACCGCTGGTGTATGACGTGAAGCATTTCCCGCTGGAACCGGCTGTGACGGAACCCATTCTGGTCACCGCCCGCATGGCGGCAACCTTCAATGCGGCCACCAATCTGACCCTGATCTACCGGGCCATGTTCGGTGCGGAAGTGCAGTTGGCCATGAATGACAATGGAATCGGTGGGGATGTCCTGGCCGGTGACGGGATTTACAGCGGGACGATTCCCGCCAACCTGGTGCAGCCCGCTCAAATGGTGCGCTATGCCCTGGTGGCCTGGGATACTTCCGGTATCGTGACCCGCTCGCCAGACGTGTCCACCTCGTTGGCCCCGGAATATTACGGTTTGATCACCGCTGATCCCAGCCTCGTCACCCCCCTGCCCGTTTACCACTGGTTCATCAACCCGGCCAATTATACCGCTGCCGGCACAGATGTGGGAAGCCGTTGTTCGGTTTATTACCGGGGTCAATTCATGGACAATATCAGGATCAGCCTGCACGGCCAAAGCTCGGCGGGATTCCCCAAGAAAAGTTATAATTTTGACGCGAATCCAGGCTATAAACTGAACTGGAAGGATGGGGCACCCAACGTGACTGACTGGCTGGTGCTCAGCACCTACGCGGACCGCGCCCACCTGCGCTCCCCGCTCAACACCGAACAGTACGATTGGTCCGGTGTCCCCGCCCACACATCCTACCCGATACGGATGCAATCCAACGGTGTCTTTTTCAGCGTGGCCAACATCATGGACGGCGGGAACGAGGATCTACTCTCCCGTATCGGCCTTGATCCGAAAGGCGCCCTTTACAAGATGTACAACAACGGCGCGGTGGTCGCCACCAATGAGAAGAAAACGCGCAAGGATGAACCCCCCACAGATTTGCAGGCGCTGATCAACGGAGTGACTCAGGCCGACGCCACAGCCAAGTTCAACTACCTGTATGACAGCTTCAACCTGCCCATGCTGATCAACTTCCTGGCTGGCCGGGCCATCCCCAATGATCATGACTGCTGCCATAAAAACTACTACCTCTACCGGGACACTGAAGGCACAGGCGAATGGGCACCCATCCCTTGGGATTACGACCTGAGCTGGGGCCATATCTGGATGGCCACTCCGGAGGGTAATTACTTCAATGACCTGATCCAGACCAATACTCCCTATGCTTTCTACGGCAACAGCCAGGTCATGTTCACGCTGGTGTGGAGCGACCCCAATCTCTACTCCATGCTCAAGCGGCGGGCGCGTACTTTGATGGATCAGATCCTGCAGCCACCCGGCACGCCAAACAGCCAGGACAAATTGCGGGCGCGCATCGAATACTATG
>CAIYYI010000128.1 GCA_903930345.1 uncultured Verrucomicrobiota bacterium | reverse complement strand
TGGTGCGGGCAGACGCCGCCATCTGTTACCCGATATTCCAGGGCCTTCCCATCCTCCTGGTGGAGGAGGGGATCGCCTTGCCGCCAGCGCCAGCGGCGGCCACCTGAGTTTTTATGACGACCATGAACCTGTTAGTGACCGGTGGGGCCGGCTTTATCGGCTCCAATCTGGTGCGCCACATCATCAACCAGCCGGCCATTGCCCGCCTGGTGAACCTTGATTGCCTCACCTATGCCGGTCACCCGGAAAATCTGGAAGATATCGCCAGCCATCCCAAATACCTGTTCGCCCCGATTGATTTGCGGGACAAGGCGGCGGTGCTGCGCACAGTCAAAGAGCACCAGATCACCCACGTTCTGCACTTGGCGGCCGAGTCGCACGTGGATCGCTCCATCACCGGCCCGGACGATTTCATCCACACCAATGTGGTCGGCACCTTCAACCTGCTGGAAGCCTGCCGTTCCTGCTGGGCGGGACAGTGGGAGGGGAAACGCTTTCACCACGTCTCCACCGACGAGGTTTATGGCAGCCTGGGAGCCACCGGGTATTTCACGGAAACCACGCCGTACGCCCCGAACTCGCCCTACTCCGCCAGCAAGGCCAGCAGCGATCTGCTCGTGCGCGCCTACTTCCACACCTATGGGCTGCCTGCGGTCATCACCAACTGCTCCAACAATTACGGACCGTACCAGTTCCCGGAAAAACTCATTCCGGTGGTCATCCAGAAGCTGCTGGCCCGCCAACCGATCCCGGTGTATGGGGACGGCATGAACGTGCGTGACTGGCTCTATGTGCGCGACCATGCGGAGGCGCTCTGGCAGGTGCTCAATCGGGGGCGTTTGGGCGAGACCTACAATATCGGTGGCAACAATGAATGGGCCAACATCAAGATCGTGGAGCTGATGTGCGACCTGGCGGATGAACTGGCACCCCAGCTCGGCGGCCAGTCCCGCCGCCTGATCACCTTTGTCAAGGACCGCCCGGGGCACGACCGCCGTTATGCGATTGACGCCGCCAAGATCCGTGAGGAACTGGGGTGGACCCCCGCCTGGACCTTTGAGCAGGGCATTCGTGAAACCGTGCAATGGTACCTGTCCAACCAGGTGTGGGTAGGGCAGGTCCTGGCCAAGAAGTAGCTCGGATGCTGGTTATTTTACGGCGCTGGCCAGCAAGGTTTGGAAATGGGGCGGTTGTTCCTCCCGGGCCACGGGACTGATCTCCACCGCCTTGAAACCCACCTTTTCCAGCCAGCGGTGCAAATCGCTTTCGGCAAACCCCGGCCATTGGTCCCCATACAGCTCCCGCGACTCTGTGAACGTGTGCTGCAGCAGGTCCAAAACCATGATCTGTCCGCCGGGCCGCAGGATGCGGTAGGCCCCGGCCAGCGCCTGGGCCGGGTCTTCCGCATGGTGCAGCGCCTGGCTTAAAATCACCAAGTCCACACTTTGCGGGTCTAGGGGTGGGTTTTGCAGGTCACCCAGGCGGAATTCCAGGTTTTTGATCCCGTTCTTTTTGGCCTTGGCCGCGCCGAACGCGACGATTTTTTCCGAGTTGTCCACCGCGATCACCCGCTGGCATCGGCGGGCCAACAGCTCGCTCAGCAGACCTTCGCCCGCCCCCAGATCCGCCACCACCAGCGGCGGCAGAATGCGCAGCAGCAAATGCCCGAATGCCTGCCAGGAACGGCCCGGCCCGTACACCCGGTCAAACCGGCCCGCCACCTGGTTGAAAAAGACCTGTGCCTGTTCCTTGCGCCGCCCCAGAATGCGCTTGAGATTGATGGCGTCATCCGCCGATTCCGGCAGTTCAGCCGCCCCACGCACCGCCATCTCCATGAACCGCCGGGCGGTGGCGTCCGCCTGCAAATTCCACTGGTAGAACGTCCGTTTGCCTTCCCGGCGCGATTCCAGCAGCCCGGTTTCCTGCAGCAGCCCCAGATGGGTGGAGATGCGCGATTGGCCCATGCAGGCGATCTCCTGCAGTTCATTGACCGACAGCTCATCCGAGGCCAGGAGGGCCAGGATGCGCAGCCGGGTGGGGTCAGCGAGCGCCCGCAGGTATTTCAGTGTGGTGGACATAAAGTCATGAATGCGCTATTGACAATAGGTATATATCGTCATATCTTGATACGTCAATACGTTAATCGAATTAACCGTTTAACCAATAAATAACGCGATGAGCCGAAAATACATTTTCTCCTCCGAATCGGTGGGCGAAGGCCACCCCGACAAGGTTTGTGACACGATTTCTGACGCGGTGCTGGACGCCTGTTTGTCCGCCGACAAGCACAGCCGGGTGGCGTGTGAAACCTATGCCAAGTCGAACATTGTCATCGTGGGCGGTGAAATCACCACCAAGGCCAAGCTCGATTTTGTGGCTATCACCCGCCAGGCCATCCGCGACATCGGCTATGTGAATGATGACGACGTGTTCCATGCGGATCGCGTGTTTGTGATGAACATCGTCACGCAGCAGAGCCCGGACATCGCCCAGGGGGTGGATGCCCGCGCGGCCAAAGGCAAGAAGAAGGCGGAGCAGGGGGCCGGCGACCAGGGTTTGATGTTCGGCTATGCCAGCAATGAGACGCCGGAGCTGATGCCCGCGCCGATCATGTTTGCCCACCGTTTGGGGAGCGAACTGACCCGCATCCGCAAGACCGGCAAGATCAAGTGGTTGCGCCCGGACGCCAAGAGCCAGGTGTCGGTGGAGTACGAGGACGGCAAGCCGGTGCGCATCACCAACGTGGTGGTCTCCACGCAGCATGCCTCGGATGTGGAACATGCCGAGATTGAGGAATTCATCATCAAGAACGTGGTCAAGAAGGTGCTTCCGGCCGACATGCTGGACAAGGACACCCTGTACCTGATCAACCCCACGGGCCGTTTCGTGGTGGGTGGACCGCAGGGCGACACCGGGTTGACCGGCCGCAAGATCATCGTTGATTCCTACGGTGGCATGGGGCGGCATGGCGGCGGCGCGTTCAGCGGCAAGGATCCCTCCAAGGTGGACCGCAGCGCGGCCTACATGGGCCGTTACGTGGCCATGAACATCGGGGCCGCCGGGCTGGCGGCCAAGGCCGAGATCCAGTTTGCCTACGCCATCGGCTATCCCGACCCGGTCTCCGTGGCGGTGGACACCTTTGGCACGGGCGTCATCAGCGACGAGAAGATCACCGAAGCCGTGCAGGCGGTGTTCAGCTTCAAACCGGCCGACATCGTCAAGCAGCTCAACCTGCTGCGGCCGATCTATTCCAAGACCACAAACTACGGTCATTTCGGCAAGGATGATCCGGCGATCACCTGGGAGAAGACCGACAAGGTCGCCGCGCTGAAGCGCGCCGCCCGTTGATCCGCAAACTTTCCGACCAAACGAAATATGGCAAAGAAAACCACAGCAAAATTGAAACACGACTTCAAGGTCCGGGATTTGAGCCTGGCCGAGTGGGGTCGCAAAACCATCGAAGTTTCCGAGCATGAGATGCCGGGCCTGATGGCCATTCGGGCGAAGTACGGCACGCAGAAGCCCCTCAAGGGCGTGCGCATCACCGGCTCCCTGCACATGACCATCG
>CAIYYI010000127.1 GCA_903930345.1 uncultured Verrucomicrobiota bacterium | reverse complement strand
TTTTGACGGATGAGGAGGCCGCGGAGGTGCGGGCGTATTTCCAGGGGCGGTACAACTATTTGAAGGAATAGGAAGATTATGGCTCTCGTGCTGGTGCAGGAATATGGGCTGGGATTTGACACGGCCAACAGTTATGCGGCGGTGCAGGATGGCGATGATTATCATGAGGGGCATTTGTACGCCAGTGCCTGGACCGCTGCGACCGCCGAGCGGAAGGCGGCGGCGCTGGTGATGGCGACGCGGGTCATTGACACGATGACGCGGTTTTACGGGGTCAAGGCGACCGCAGCCCAGGCGCTGCAATGGCCCCGCGAGGATTGCCCGGACCCGAACTCCCCGGGGGTGGTGCTGGATAATGACCTGGTGCCAGCGGCGGTGCTGGCGGCGGCCTGTGAGCTGGCGCGGGAGTTGTTGCTGGTGGATCGGACGGCGGCACCGCCGGGCGAGGGCATCCAGAAGCAGCACAATGCGGATTACTCGGAGACGGTTTACAGCAAGGAGGACACCCGGCCGATGCTGCCCTGGCTGGTGCAGGCGATGCTGGCTCCGTACGGCGACCCGGTGGCCGGGGGTATGACGGCCAAATTGATCAGGGTTTAAACATGACAACCAATATGAATGATCTGATCCAATTGACGAACCAGGCGGCGACGCAGAACGACCGGTGGCTGTTCGTGGCCTCGTTGATCGTGTTCGGGGTGTTTGCGGCGAGTGTGATGCGCTATTTCGTGAAGCAGCATGAACGGTTGATCGACGACCATAAGCAGGCGCGCGACACGTACCAGGAGAGCCTGCGCGGGATGGTGGCCGAAACGAGCAACGCCAATGGCAAGCTGATCGTCTGCCTGGAGAGCAACACGAAGGTTTTGGAGGAGTGCCGGGATGAACTGCGGCACTCGCGGATGGAAAGGAGCAAAGTATGAAACGGATGATTGTTTTGACAGCCTCCGCCGGGCTTGTTCTGGCGGCCGGATGTGCGCGGTTCAGCACCACCCAACAGGACCAGAGCTATGACGACGAGGGAAAACCGATCCGCGCGGTCAGCACGCGGGCCACGGCCAGCACGTTCTTCGCGGGGAAGTCGGCCCTGGCGAGCTGGAAGGCCAGCCAGACGGACAAGACCCAGGGGGCCAGTGTCGGCAACCTCGCCCTCGAATCCAATGCCGGCACCAACCTGAATTCCCTGGTGGAATCGGTGGTGGGCGCGGCGGTCAAGGCGGCGGTGAGGCCGTAGGGGACTCAGGCTGCCTGGGTGGTGGGCATTCCCACCACCTGGGCGGCTTTTTCTTTGTCCTGTTGGTCTTTGGCGGCGGCGGCGGTTTCCGGGGTGACTGCGAACCAAGCCTTGGAATCGGCCTCCGTCACCAACTCGCGGTAGTGCTGGAAAATCATCTCCGGGCTGTTGCCGGACTCCATGGCGACCTGATCAACGGTTTTGCCATCGGCCACCCGATAGGAGATGTACGAATGACGCAGGGCGTTGTGGCGCCACTTCAAGCCTGCCTTGGTGGCCGAGTCCGTCATAAACTCAAACATGGTCGGCTCGGAGTAGGCCCAGACGGGGCCAGCCGGTTTGGCGCAGGTTTTCAACCAGGCGGCCAGGTTATCGGAGATGGGCACCAACCGGCGGGAACGGGTCTTGGCCTTCCCCTTTTTGATCTCGATCAGGCATTTGTCCAGGTGCACCTCGGACCAGTCCAACCGGCTGATCTCGGCGGAGCGGATGCCGGCAAAGGCACCAATGGCCAGCACGGGCACAATGTCCGCGCGAGCATGGCCGAGGATCAGGGCGATTTCCCTGGGGGTGAAGATCTCGATCTCAAAGTCGGCTTCCTCAGCCTGTTCAACCTCATCCATCAAGGCGAAATCCCGGGCAACGTAACTCTGCTTCTTGGCGAACTCAAAGAGGACGTTGATGGCCTGGAGATAGTTGTTGATGGTGCGACCGGTGACGGGCTTGGGCGGATGGGCAGCCTTTCTCTTGGCTGCCCGGGAGACCTTGCGCAAGTCGTACACGAACTGGTTGACGTCCTTCGCGGTGACGGTGCTGATGGGACAATTGAAGCGAGCGGCGAATTTGTCCAGCTTTTTGCGCAGGTCGTAAAGGTAGCGTTCACTGACGGTGCGTCCGGCAGACTTGATACGGGTGGATCGGCCTTTTTCCTTGGTTTCCAAAAACTCATCCACAACTTGCCGGACGGTGCGCGGGGTGATGGTCTGGGAGTGACGCTGGACGTAGTACTTGGCAGCCGCCAGAACAGAGACCCCGGAAAGCAGCTTGCAAGCCGCTGCGAATTCCTTGCAGGCGGATTCCAGGCCGATGCCGGTGGGTTTGAGGGTCTCGCAAGCCCGCACGTAGGAGGCTCGGTCCTGGGTGGTCATGCTGGCGCTGCCCACCTCCCCCTTGATCAGGCTGGTGGTCACTTCGCCAGCCCGTTTGCGGGCGTCGGCGATGTCTCCAAACTGCTCACGGTGGCGTTTGCCCTCCAGGTAATAGACGACGGTGAAGGCATCATAACCCTTGCCGGTGGGGGTGTGGTAAATTTTGACGACAACTCCGCCTTGGCCGGCATCGATGGGGAAAGTCTCCTGGATGAGCATGTCCAGGACGGCCTGGGCACGCAGACGGGCGGAAGGGAGGTCGGCAAAGGGCTCCTTGAAGGATTTACCCTTGAGCCGGTAGGAGACGAAGAAGGAGGAGTCGGGTTGAGCGGGATCGGAACTGACGGAGACGGAGAGGCCCGCACGCTCCAGACGAAGGGGAAAAGTCTCGTTGGCTGTCATGCCAAAAGACTGTCAGAAATCTGTCAGAAAAACAACCTGAAAGTGTGTAAACCGTTGATAAATATGGTGCGCATAGCAGGACTTGAACCTGCACGCCTTTCGGCACTACCACCTCAAAGTAGCGCGTCTGCCAATTCCGCCATATGCGCAGCAATCTGACGGCGCTACTCAAACAGCCCGGCCAGCTTTGCGCAAGCCGTTTTTTATGTGACCACCAATATTGTTTCCGGATGAGAGCTGGGGGAAAGGGGGAACACTCACACGGACGACAGGGTGAAAGACACAGATTCCACGGGGTATTTTAAGCGGAGGGAAGTTTTTGAAGGATGAAGTCAACCACCGAGGCAGGACCATGTATGGCGGGAACAGGTGATTGGGGGAGGGACTTTTGCGCCAACTGAAGCAACGCACCAGCGACGGTTTCTCCGGAGGTGCCCGGCGGAACACACAAACCGCAGTTGAGGCGGCTGATCTCGGTGGCGGTGTCGGCATCTGGTGGGCCGACAAACAGGACCGGGGTGCCAGTGGGAAGGATGCTGTAGAGTTTGCTGGGGACAATGATGCCTTCCCAGCATGGCTTCATGCTGATGAGATGCACGGTGGCGGCGGAAAGAAGGTGGCCAATGTCCTGCTCCGGCAGGAATTCCAGAAGGCGGACATTTGACTGGTCGGCGATGGCGAGCGAGAGCGCCTTGCGGCCAGAGCCATGCACGGTGAACACAAACAACCAATCCGTGCAACCCGCCTGCTGGAAATGCCAGGCAGCCGCCAGGAACTCGGTGAACAAGTGCCCTTCCCCCAAATTGCCAGCATAAAGGGCGATTTTGCGGTTTTGCCAGCCAAATTGGGCGACGATCCGGTTTCCCGCGGTTGGAATCCGTTGAAGCGGACGAAGATCCCAGGGAGGCACCACAATGGAAAAGCCGGGGTCTGTGTGCCACTGCGAGTACAGTTGAAGCCTTTGTCGTTGGCGCTCCCCAAGGACGATGGTCCCGCTTAGAACCGTCATCCCGATACCATTGAGCCAACGCAAGCAGCGGTAGATCAAGCCGCATTCCTGGAAGATTCCGGCCGGGTGAAGCGCCTCCGGGTAAAGATCCATGGTCCACCAGAAAACTGGGCGACGACGGAATAGGGAGGCCAGGCGGGCGGCCAAGGGAAGGAACGGTGGGTCAGTGAGAAGCAGGCAGGCATCGTACCGGTGCCAGACGAGTCGGCCCAGTGAGGCCAGCCAGAACCAAGCCCAATTCCCCACCCGAGGCCCCTTCGCCCACTGCCAAACGACCAGTCGTTCAACGGAAGGTTCAGTTTGTTGTTTGATGCTGGAGCCTGGGGCGTAATCTCCAGCCGAGGTGACCACCCGAACCGTGTGGCCGCGAGCAACCAGCTCCCGGGCAACATCATGCAAAATCCGGCCGGTGGGGGCCTGACTGCTGCCGAAGAAGCGATTGACAAGGAGGAAAACCATGTCTTTCCTTGGAAAATCCACTAACGCCGAACCGGAAATTCCCGTTCGACGGATTCGAGGGCACTCATGAATCGGGCATGCACACGGTTGCGATCATAGTCATCCGCCAGCTTGCGTGAGCCATCGCAAAAACCAGCCAACCGCCGAGGCTGCTCCGACAATTCCGTGATTCCCTGGGCAACCGCAGGAGCGTTGTCTGGGGGAAACAATGCCCCCAATGAGTGTTCACGGACCAGCACAGCGAGTTCGCTCTGCGCATCGGCAACCGCCAAAACCGGCTTGCCAAGGGCCAGAGCGGGCAACAACTTGCTCGGGAAAAAGGCCGCGCCCGAGCCTGTTTGCTGAGTGATGGCATACAGATCACAATCAATCAGCATGGCAAGATATTGAGCCTCAGGCTGAAGCGGCAAGACGAGCAGGTTGTCAAGTTGAAGTTCCCGGGCGTGATCCATCAGCTTCTGCCGCTGACTCCCTTCGCCACAGATCACAAAACGCACCCGACGGTCTGCACGCAGAAGAGTGGCGGCCTCAAGCAACACCCCCAAACCTTGCTTCACCCCAAGGTTGCCCGAATAAACAACCAGAAAGTGTTGGCCTGTAAAATCATGAAGCGCGCGAAAACCACCGGCAGGTGGCAGCGTTTGCGGCGGGAATGGGGCGATGGTGTTGGGAAATAGCAGGCATTTTTCGACCGGAACACCTTTGCGTTGGAAAGCATCCAGCATACCCTGGCTGATGCCAGAAACACGGTTGGCGTGACGGTAGGCGAACAGCTCCAAACCGTAAAGGGCTTTCAAAAAGCGTGACTGGCGCAGCATGCCCAAACCAACGGCGGCATCCGGTTGCAAATCCTGCACATGAAACACAAAAGGGATTTGTCGCAGTCGGGAAACCAACCAGGCAGCCGCCCCCAGAAGAAGCGGAGGGGAGACCACCACCAGAACATCAGCCTGCGGCAGGAACAGCGCCCGGCACATGGAAACCACCACAAAGGAGAGCTCATGCAGAATGCGGCGAGGCGCATTCACCACCTGTGGGACGTAATGCCAGCAACGACGCACGCTGACACCATTCAGGAAGTCGGTGCGGTAAAGGCACCTGGCGTCCACTGGTGATTTGCGCCAAGCCGGGTAATAGGAGAACGAGGTCAACATCTCCACCTTGTGACCCTGCGCCACCAGGTATTCACACAAGGCAGTGTTACACGGGCCAATACCGGTGGCTTCGGGCGCGTAGTTGATACCCCAGACAACAACCTTCATGAATCAGTGTAGCAATGGTGGCAACCCCGCTTATTCAACCGTATCACTCAGTCACCTTCCAGCGGCGCAGCCCATGGGGAGCCAGTCGCACCGGAATATTTTTAAAATCCGGGTTCACGGCTTCAATGGCTTTGATCAGGGCATGCTTCTGACTGGTGTCCTCCTCCAACAGGAGAGTGACCGATCCGCCCACACCCCCTGCCCCATTGACCTTGTAGCCTGAGACTCCATATTTTTTGGCCACATTGATCACCTGCTGGGCGCGCTCCCCCACCAGATCGGGGTGGAGCTTCCGTTGCGCCTCGGTGTTCTGCACCATCGCCAGACCGAACGACTCCAGGTCCTGGGCCAAAAGCGCCTCCTTGCCGGCCTCAGCAGCCTGCCGTAACGGCTCAAGGCATCGCCGGTAACGTGGGGATTTTTCCAAACGTCCAATCACGCTTTGATGAACCTCCGAAGAGGAATGCGGACGCCCCAGATAAATGAGCAGCAGCCGAGATTCCAGCTCCCACATAAACGGATCGGGCAGGTAAATCGGGGAGACGGAGGCATCGGGATAACGCCGCATTTCGATGAAATTAACGCCACCATAGGCGGAGCTGAGCTGGTCCTGGATGCCAGACTGGTATTTAAGAATTTCCGTCTCCACATAGTGGGCCTTGCGGGCAATCTCGTGGCTGGTCAGCCGCCCGGAGCGGACGAGGTCCAAAGCCCCCAGAATGGCGACGGAAACCGCAGCGGAAGTGCCCGTGGAGGCACCGGCTGGTGCCTCCGAAAAGATCACCACCTCCAGACGCACATCCGTGGGTAGGTCAAACACGCGAAAGGCTGCCTCTATCAGGGGGTGGCGGGACCAATTCCGTGCATGCCGCTTGATGCTGTAGCTATCCTGATAGTTTTCGGCATGAATGGTGATTTGCGGTTCGTCGCCGGAGAGGCGGCTCGCTCGCACCGTCACTTCCACACAGGGAAAGACGGCAATGTTCAGAACCTTGCCTGTGTCCGCAAACCAGGTGTCGGTCCAGCCACCGAGGTCGCAAATCCGAATGGGTGCCGTGCATTTAATCAGCATTTGAGTAATTGTTCAGGGTTTGGGGCCGGACTGGCGCCGCAGTTCGCAGGTCTTGGCGACACACAGAAACTCATACATGGCATGCAGCCGGGCAAAGTAATAGCCCGCCCAGCCATCCAGAAAACCAAGCTGCCACACATACACGTAGAGGAACCGCAGGCTAGGTCGAAACGGCAGGCGCTGGGACCAGAACTTGAGCCGCCGCCGCCACTTGACATTTGCAAGCTGCAGTTGTTCCTGACCCGCTTTTAGGTCACGCTCCAAAGCCACCCGCGCCTCCCAGTTGGAGTAACGGTTGTGCTTTTCGACAAAAACCCCCACGGATGGAAAAGCATAATGGTCCATTTCACACCGCAGACGTGCGGTGGGACCCTGAACAATCACATGTTCATGGACCTCATTGTCACCACTGTCTGTGGCCGAATCGGTCAGCTTTTCGTAGCGCCCCAACTGGTGCTGGAACAACCGCAGGTTCCAGTTCGGATAATACGCATGACGCAGCCAGCGCCCCATGAACATGAACCGGCGATTGATCCAATAACCGGCAAACGGAGGATTGGGGTCTGCCACAATGCCACCAATCTCAGCCGCCGCCTCCGGCGGCAGGACCTCGTCAGCATCCAGAATAAAAACCCAACGGTTTTTAAAGGGCAGATTTTCAAGTGCCCAATTCTTTTTTTTAGGCCATCGACCATCAAACTGAAACTGAACCACGCACGCGCCCAGACGTTCCGCCCGCGCAACCGTGTCATCAGTGCTCCGGGAATCCACGACCAAGACCTCGTCGGCCCAAGCCACAGACCTCAGACATAACTCGATGTTTGCAGCTTCGTTTTTAACCGGAATGAGAATGGAAACAGGATGTTTCAAGTCAGTTGCCAGGTTTTAATTTACGCTTGCCAATCACCCGGGCGGGGGTTCCAGCCACAATGGCGTCCTCCTCGACATCGCGAGAAACAACAGCGCCTGCGCCGACGATGGAGCGGGCTCTTAACCGAACTCCCGGCAGGATCAAGGCACGAACGCCAATGAAAACATCGTCATCCACCCATATGGGGGCGGTCTGCAAGGGGAGGGCCATGGAGGAAAAGTCATGCGTTCCGGTGCAGAGGTAAACCTCCTGTGCCACCGTACACCGTTCACCTAGTTCAACAGCCCCGAGGTTGTAGACATTTGCGCCGTCTCCAAGGCACGCGCGGTCCCGCATGCTCAGGTGCCAAGGGCAGTAAACCCTGGCCCGCTGATGGACAAACGGGCGACCAGAGATCCGACATCCAAAGATGCGCAGCCAAAACAGACGCCAGCCATTGAGCGGCTTTGGCGTCCACACACAGAACACCCACCAGGCATACTCCCACAGCGTGACCAGGAGGCGGTGTTTGAGCGACCAGGGGCTTTCGTAGGCAGTTGTTTGCGAACGAGTGCTGTACTTTGATTCATTCATGGGCGGTCATTGCCACGCTCAACAAACTGCGAGTCAGGCGGGGCAATTAAGGATGAGAAATCGGCCAGATACTTTTGCGCCACAATATCCAGGTGGTAAAGTCGCGCACGGGCAATGGCAGCCTGCGACATCATCTGTCGCTTGGCAGAATTCTGCCAAGCCTGCCGCAACACCGTGGCAAGATCCTGTGCGGCCGATGGAAGGTCATGGTTGAATATATGGCCATTTTTTCCGGGCATGATAAAATCCTTAAAACAACCCAGATTACTGACCACCGGAACACAACCACGGGCCATGGCCTCCAACGGTGCCAAACCGAAAGTTTCACCTTGGGCCGCCAGCGACGGATAAACAAAGACTGCGGCCTGATCGTACGCACGGATCAAATCCTGTTCGTCAAAGATGGGACCACAAAACTCAACCCGTTTGCCCAAAGGTTTGGCCAGGGTTTCAAGTTTCTTTTGAAATATTTCCCCACCCCCACCCAAGTTGGTTTGCCACGGTCCCACCAACCGAAGCACAGGGCTAACCTCGACTTGACGAAGGAGAATGGCCCAGGCTTGCAAAAGCAATTCGAGGCCCTTTTCGGGATGAATACGACCCACATAAAGAACAGTGTTCCGCTGTTCGGCAGGAGCCGAAACCGATGCTTGAAACCATTGTGAAGCCAGCGGGTAAGGGATGACGCAAACACGGTTTGCAGCCTGTGGAACCTCCTGACGAATGGCGTCAGCAATGGGATTGGAAACCGTTTGGAGTCTGGCGGCCGCACCGTAGAAACGCATTTGTCCCTTGGGATACCTGCCCACATGAACATAAACATTTCCGTGCCGGCGATTGCGCAAAAGAACAGGAAGCCAAAAAGTGTGCGTAACCAGAATATCAGCGACTGGAAGCACGCGCAGCAGGCGCCAGGAAAAAACCAAGTCCAACAGTTTGAGCTTCAGCAGGGACGAGGGAGTCTCGAACCCGGGAACACGCAGATTAAGAACCCCATTTTCATGGTCCGCCGCAGGCAGTTTCGGATGTTGCCTTGACAGGTGTGTGACCCGGTGGCCCTGCAACGCAAATTGACGAGCCAAGGCGTACCATGCTCGTTCAACCGCCCCCCCCATCAGAGGTGGAACCGGAAAAAAAGCCCCTTGCGCAATCGAAATTTTCATCAGACCACCGTTTGCTGGCAGCGTGACAGGGTGTCCAATCGTTGCAGCAAAGCATTGGCGTTCGTATGCAAATGGAAGCGAGCCTGAAAACATGTTTCTGCCCTCTGCCCCATACATCTCTGATTGTCCCTCGGCAGATGCAACCACCTGGCGAGCAACCGATGAATTCCCTCCGGATTATCCGGCTCCACAAGACCAGCGCCATCCTCCTGGATTTCACGCCATATGTTGACCTTGTTTGAAATCAGCACAGGGCACCCACAGGCCAAGGCTTCAGCCACCGCCACCCCAAAGTTCTCCTGGTGCGATGGAAGCACAAAGGCACGGGCAGCCCGCATTGCTCCCCACTTGGCATCCCCAAAAATAGGTCCCGGAAAATGCACTCGGGTCTGCAAGCCAACCTTCTGAACATGAGAGACCAATTGTCGCACCAGGCCAACCTGGTCAGGCCCGGCAACCACCAAATGGTAATCGTTGGAACCTGCCTGATCGCAAAATGATTCCACCAGCATCTGACAACCTTTTTTTTCATGAACACGCCCCAGGAACAGGAAAAATGGTTTTTGCTGAAGGCCCGGACACAATTGAAAGAATGCGTTGAGCTGCGCGAGGGGGGGACCGTCTGGCGGCAGAGTACCCAACGGAAGCACCGTCTCCCGGCACCGGTACAGCCTAAAGGACTCCCGGGCCAATAAGCGTTCGTCTTCGCTGGTGAAGAGCACCGCCCGGGCATCGCGCAAAACCCGATACTCCGCCCACGGCCAATACAGCCACTTCTTCAAATGTTTGAGCGGATAATACCGTTTGAACCAGGGATCCAGCATCCCATGGGTGAACAGGAAATAGCCCTGAGCCGTGCCGCGCAATGCTCTCCACGCGCCAAACGATGTGTACTGCCACAGACCGTTTACGATGATGTGATCGAACCGGGCTGCATTTTGCCGCAACCACCCGACGTATGCGGGTGCGTAACCATAGCCGCTGTTTCGATTCCCCAGCGCTGTAAGAGGCAGAGGAAACTCCCTCGCCCAGGGTGCGTCCGCCCGATCCAGACTGACAACCTCCACTTGATGCCCGGCCTGCATCCAAACCGAAGCCAGGCTTTTGACCACTGCAACAGGCCCACCACTTTGGGGATCAACCGACCGAATGGCATGCAGTATTTTCAAGGCTTAAAAGGATCCCTTGGTTGCCGAGATTTCGAATGCCAAAGCGTTTTCTTCTTCCTGGCAATCACCGGGCGGGCCGACAAACCCTTTCGCTTAAACATAAAACGCTTTTCATTTGCGGCCGGAACATCCTCAACGCCTTTGGATTCAACCGGTGGACTTTTCTGCTCGTATCCCTTGCGGCAGACCAGGCACAAACCCGCCCCCATGGTCGTGAAGCCGAGCAGTGTGGGTTGGGCAATCTGACCAGACATCAAGTTCAAGGCACAGGATCCAAAAAGCAGAAGCGGCAATGTAAACCCCTGTTTTGCATGCTGATAAGCCTCGCGAAGAATCCATCCTGTAAGCACCACGCGCAAGAGAATGAAAGCCAAGCCGAAAACGGTCCCCATTTCCATCAGCACCCGTCCCCACTCACCTTCGGCAAGCATGAACTGCATTGTCCCGGTCATGATG
>CAIYYI010000126.1 GCA_903930345.1 uncultured Verrucomicrobiota bacterium | reverse complement strand
GGGAACTCGTCTGCGATTTCCCGCTGCAACAGTGGCACTCGCTGCGCGTCACCGTACGCGGCGCGGACTTTTCCGTCGTCGTGGACGATCAGCCGTCGAAGACGTTCCCGAACCCAATCGTGAATTCCACCCCGCGCCTTTATCTCGGCGACGGGTTCGAGGTAGACTACATCTACAGCCTCTCCGGCTCCGAGTTCCTGGTGGATCTTGACTCGTTACGCAGTGGCGCCAAATAGGACTCCGAAGAACGCCATGAAACCCATCCTCACACTCCTCACCGCCCTGCTGCTGGCACCGCTGGTCGCGCTGCACGCCGCCGAACCGCCACAGGTTAATGCTGTCCCACCCCGGCTCGCCCTCTTTTCCTTTGTGCCCAACCAGCTTGCCGGCAATCTGTGGTACAAGCCGGGACATCCACCACGACTCATCAACGGCCATCTGGACGATTCGTTCGGGCGCTTAAAATTGTGGCCGAATCTGGTCCGGAATCTGAAAGAGACACAGGGTTGCTTCTCCATCATGGCAGCAGAAATCGGCTATCTTTCCACTGCAACAGGGCTGCTTCAGACATTGAAGTCGGAGGGTATTCCCATTTCAGTCGAAGTGCCCGCCTTCACGCAGCCCCTGGATGGCGCGCAACTCGCCCGAGCCGAAATCCACGGCGAAGCCGTCAGCGGCGCGAACATCTTCTCCAGCATCTTCCGCATCAGCGATCCGAAGGACCGGCCCAACCCGTTCGGCACCGGCTGGTTTGTCACGCGCGACGGCGCCCCGTTCATCCCTGAGGAGATGGTGTTCGACGAGCGTTTACCTAATCTGCTGCCGAAATTCGACGGGGCGCTGCTGGCGGGGACTCCTGGGAACTGGGAGCAACGAAAGCAGGCCGCGCGCAAGCTTACCTCTTTCACCGCTACCCGGCAGCCTTACGAAAACCTGATGGGCACATTGATGAATGACTACGTGAACTACCTTAATGTGGCCAAAGCGCGCTGGGGCGGCCGCATGCCGGTCGTCGGCGTGCACTGGAACGTCACTCCCGGCTGGGAGTGGCGCGACGAAAAGGGCCTAGATGCTATCCACGCCGCCAATCCCGCCTGGCCCAAGACGAAGAATGAGTTCCATATCATACCCGTGTTCACCTCGCCCCAATACAACTCGGTGCAATACCTCAACCAGCTCGTTGACAGGCTGGTCGCCGCTGGCTTCAAGCCCCGCACCGTGTTCATGGACGTGGATTGGACCTACAGCATTCCCTACATCACCGAAGTCCTGAGGCGGCACAAGGCTGCCCTGGCCGCTCGAGGCGTGCAAATGGGCATCAATGTGGTGGAATCGAGCCTCGGTGACCAGGAGGAGCTGTGTTATGAACATGGCACCCTGAAGCGGCGATCCGATCCCAGGGCTACCCCCAACGTCCTCTACGAAAATACGCTCATCGCGATCAGCAGCTTTCTGAAAGGCAGTGGCATCTACGAAAAGGGCATGCAGATCCGCGTTGGGAGTTGGTCACATCGTCCTCGCGAGGTTGGTCCGCAGGTGGACGAAAAGACACCAGGATCTCTGGCCCATACCGCGAACGAGATCTACAAGTTGCTAGGCTTAGACTGAGTGAAGTTCACAGATACCATGAAACACCCCCCCCATCCACTCCACTCACGCCGCGCCGCCCTGGCCGCACTGGGCACCGGGACGCTCGGCCTTTCCACGACGTTGGCCTCGGCGGTGGAACCCGCACTATCCGCATCGGCACTTCAGTTCAACGTTCGCAACTTCGGAGCCAGGGGCGATGGCAAGACAGATGACACCACCGCATTTGAGAGCGCCTTGGCTGCGGCAGCGCAGGCGCCCACGGGACGCTGCGTCCGGGTGCCGCCGGGCAAGTACCGCCTCACCCGCAGCCTCACACTGGATAGCACGCTGCTCATCGGACTGGAGGCCGGCGGGTTTCCCGCGGATACACGGCCGTTGCCCCAGCTCATTGTGGACGTGCCTGCACCCCAACCCTGCCTCATGGCGAAGACAGGCGCTTCGGTGCATGGCCTGGAGTTGGAATTCCGTCGGGCCAAGCTGGACACGGTGTTTGGCCCCGGGGTGAAGATCGAGGGCGGTGGCGTTTCGCTTTCCAACCTGTTGCTGCACAATCCGACGCTGGGCATCGTCGCCGATGGCCGCGTGAACTGCGGCCGGGTGAACCTGGAGAACATTTTCATGGTCAACCCGGCTGAGATCGGCGTGCGCTTCGAGTATGGGCTGGATGTGGTGACCTTCCGCAATGTGCATGTCTGGAACTATGTGCCCACCTCGGTTCGGACCTGCACCGGGTTTCGCATCGGACATGTGGATGAGATCCGGCTGTCGGACTGCTCGGTGGTGGCCGCGGCCATCGGTTTTCACTTCGTGGAAACCAAGCTGCCGGAAGGCAAGAGCGGCAGTGTCTGGGGCGGCATGAATAACTGCACTGCGGATTTCAGCGCGGTGGCGGTCCAGGTGGATCACTCCAACGTGCTCCGCATCAACGGCGGCAGCTTTTGGGCCCATCACTTCGGCCTGGTCTGCAAAGGCCCCGGCGATGTGATTGTCAGCGGCGCCGACCTCCGCGCCAACAGCCACCACTGCATTGACGTGCGCGGTGGTGCCACGGGCACGCTCACCGCAACCGGCTGCCTGTTGAAGAAGAACGCCACCAACGCGGCGCAGACTGCCAAACTCCACATCAACGGCCCGGCCTCGGTGCTCGTGAGCGGCTGTCAGTTCGACGAAAAGAGCGCGGGCGCGTTTCTCGGCCCCGAGGCCCGTCGCGTGAGCCTCACCGGCAACCTCTTCGCCGCCAGCCCGCATCCCGCCCTCACCGACAAGACTCTGGCGACGTGCGAAAAGCTTATCGCAAACAATCTGGGGGTGAAATGACGTGTGCAGAGAAATGTCCGCTGTTCCCTCCTCCATCGCACTCCTTGAAACCATGCAGGCAATCATGAAACACACCCTCACACTCCTCACCGCCCTGCTGCTGTCACCGCTGGCCGCGCTCCTCGGCGCCATCGCCGCGCTACTCCCGGTTGCAGGGCTCGCGCAAGCCGTGCCCACCACGACCGTGCAGCCCTCCGACAATGG
>CAIYYI010000125.1 GCA_903930345.1 uncultured Verrucomicrobiota bacterium | reverse complement strand
GTTTAATGATGTGAACGCAGAGTCATGAAGCAACCAAACCAAGTCCCAGCGGAACCTGAATACCTAACTTAAGAACTGCGTTTCGTGGTCCAAAGGATGGGGTCCACTTCAAGCATGTTAAAAACCAAGACTAGCACATGAGACTCCTCGTAGTGGAAGATGAACCGGACCTGCTGGCCGGCCTCGCCCGGGCGCTGCGCAAGCAGGGCTACGCCGTGGATACCGCCGCCGACGGCGAGGAGGGCCTCTACAAAGCCAAGGCCAACGACTACGACGCCATCGTGCTGGATGTGATGCTTCCCTGCCTCGACGGCTGGGAGGTGCTCATCCGCCTGCGCGCCGCCAAGGCCACGCCGGTCCTCATGCTCACCGCCCGCGACTGTAGTGCTGACCGTGTGCGCGGACTCGACACCGGCGCGGACGATTACCTCGTCAAGCCTTTCGATACGCCGGAACTGTTCGCCCGCCTGCGCGTTCTCATCCGTCGCGGCGCCGGCCAGCCGCGCGCGACACTGGACATTGGTGAGGTGCATATCAACACCGCCGCGCGCGCCGTCACCCGCGCCGGCCAACCGGTCACGCTGACCGCCCACCAATACGCGCTGCTCGAATATCTCGCGTTGCATCGCGGCGAAGTCGTCACCCGCACCGCGCTTTACGAGCACCTGGGCGACGAAAATGAAGGCACTCTTTCCAACGTCTTGGATGTCCATGTCTTGCGCCTTCGCAAGAAACTTGGCCAGGACTTTATCCTCACTCGGCGTGGCCACGGCTATTGCATCGAATGAGGTTCTTCCACTCCATCCGCTGGCGGCTGCAACTCTGGCACGGGCTACTCCTGACGCTGGTGCTGGCCGGTTTTGGCTTCACTGCCTGGCGGCTTCGGCGGACGGATGAGCTGCGCCGCATCGACCAGGAATTGCAGCTGCGCATTGGAGCCGCAGTCGATGCGACACGACCCGGCGGGGGAAATCCGGGCCACCCTCCGCCGGAGGCTTTTCCGCCGCCGGAACCGACGGAAGTCCGTTTGCCGGAACGAGACGTAAGGCTCTTCGAAGGCGCTTCCGACCGCACCTTCTATTACATCGTGTGGCTTCCCGGCGGCCGGGAACTCTCTCGCTCCACCTCGGCGCCACCGCACATGTCGTGTCCAGAACGTGTCGCCGAGCCCCACAAAACGCGTTTGCGCGGGAGCCTTCGGGAGTGCTTTCACTTCACGCCGCAGGGCGTGTGCATTCTGGTGGGCCGGGATATCCATCAGGAACTTGCGGACATGCGCCGCTTCGGGTGGCTGCTCGCCGGGGCAGGCGGGTTGGTGCTGTTGCTCGGCCTTACCGGCGGCTGGTGGGTTTCTGCGCGCACCCTCCGCCCCATAGCAGACATTAGCGCCACTGCCGCCAGTATCTCCTCCGGAGACCTCACCCAGCGCATCCGCACGGCAGAGTCCGAAAGCGAACTCGGTCAACTCGCTGGCGTGTTGAACAGCACTTTCGCCCGCCTCGATGTCGCCTTTGCTCAGCAGGCCCGTTTCACCGCTGACGCCGCACACGAACTCCGGACGCCCGTCACCGTGATGCTCACGCACGCGCAAAACGGCCTCGACAGTCAGTGCGACAACGAGGAACACCGCGAAGCCTTCGAGGCCAGCCAGCGCGCCTCGCAACGCATGCGCCGCCTCATCGAGTCGCTGTTGACGCTGGCCCGCCTCGACTCCGGTGAGGCCTCCGCCGGGCGCAGGCCTTGCGACTTGGGCCGGATCACGAGCGAGGCCGTCGAACTCCTGCGTCCCCTCGCTAAGGAGAAGGGGCTAAGCCTAGCCGTTGAACTCACGCCCGCCCCGTGCGAGGGCAACGAGGAACAACTCGGACAAGTCATCACCAACCTCGTCGGCAACGCCATCTGCTACAATCACCCCGGCGGCAGCGTGCAGGTGAAAGTCGCATCCGAGTCTGGCATCGCCATTCTTGTCGTGAGAGACACCGGTCCGGGCATTGCGTCGAAAGATCTTCCGCACATCTTCGAGCGTTTCTACCGCGCTGACAAAGCCCGCTCCAACGCGACAGGGCACACGGGCCTTGGCCTAGCCATAACGAAGGCCATCGTCGAAGCCCACGGCGGGAGCATCCAGGTGGCCAGCGAACTGGGCCGTGGCAGCACCTTTGCCGTGCGTCTCCCGGTTGCGCGGGTGCGGGAAGCGCGGACGACTGCGATGATCTGACCGATGCCGAGATCATTGAAAAGCTGACGGAACTGAACGGCGTGGGGAGGTGGACGGTGGAGATTTTTTTGATCTTCAACCTCGCCAGACCAGACGTTTTGCCGGTTCATGATCTTGGCGTCCGCAGAGGATTCCAGATCGCATACCGGAGGAAGATGCCCGAGCCAGAGCAGTTGGAGAGGTTTGGTCAGCGCTGGAAGCCGTATCGCACTGTGGCAGCCCGGTATTTGTGGCGGGCTGTGGATGGGGGCTGAGACGTAGAGGATCAGTTCCGGTCTATCCGCCGCCTGCAATCCTCTCGCTCAGCTTTATTCCTGCTTGGGCGAAGGCGGCATCAGAAAGTCAGGGAGGTATTGCGGCTCATTCCAGTGATTCGTCCAAGGTGCTGCTGGTTTTTCAATGGCACGTGCAAACTCTTTATCCTCACCGGCACAGAAAAGCGTCCGCCGCAGGAAGGTGTAAAGCCGATCCACCACGCCAACCATGAGCGTTTTCATCTCGTCCTGGCTGATCCGTGACACCTGGTTCCATGGTATTTCCTTCCCAGTGGCGTCGATCACCTTCACGTCGGAATAGTCGCCAATGAGGGTGATGGGTGCAGTTCCGGCGTGAAGTTGTTCGAGGTAGCCGCGACGAACACAAGCGGCCCCCAGCATTTTGGCAAATTCCTTTTGCGGGTGCTCTGGATGGGATTTCATTGTTTGGCCTCCACTGCCACCGGTTGTTCTTGCCGCTTCGTCTTTCGCTTTGCCTTTGCACCCTCCGTCTTCGGTGCTTTGGCTTTCTTCTTTGCCTGGGGCGCTTCTGGAGGAAACACAACGAACCAGCGTTTGCCATCCGCCTCGGTGGCCAGTTCAAGGTATTCGCGCTGGATGACTCTGGGGGAATTGCCACTTTCCAAGGCCACCCTGGCAACGTCATGGGTCACGGCAACCCGGTAGCTGATGTAGGAGTTCCTGAATTTGTTGGCTCCGACATCGACTCCTTGGCGCTTGCCGTGGCGGTCAAACGCTTGGAACAGGGCTTGTGCCCGCTGCCAGCGTTCACAGATACGACCGGTTGCCTTCTTGTATGGGGTCAACCAAGCAATCAAATTGTCCGGCATCGGGACCAACCGCCGCTGCTTCGTCTTGGTCACCTCGCTGGGCAAAGTGATGTATTTGGTTTCCAGATTCAAATGCTCCCATCGCAGGTTCAACATTTCCTCGGTTCTGACCCCACAGAATGCCTTGATTGCCATCGGGGCGATCAGGCGGCCCGGTGCAGTGTTCAATACCTTCTGAATCTCCTCGATGCTGAAGATCTCATTGGTGGGCGTGATAACGTCGAGGGTCTTTACGGCCTGCGCTTCCGTGGGCATGCCTTTGGGGAGGTAGCCATGATCGCGGGCATGGTTGAATAGTTGCACGACGGCATTGCGATAGTGATTGCGGGACTTGGGTGCCAGCGTGACCTCCCGTCCTTTCTTGTCCCGTCCTTTGAGAACCCGCAACCAGTCGGAAATCTCTTTGCTGGTGACCTCCATGATGTGTTTGGGAAAGGCCAGAGCGAAGGCCTGAAGCCGACGATTCATGTCCCGAAAGTGGTATTCTGATTTCCCATCAGCTTTCAAATTTGCAGTCAGCTCTTCGACAATCGCAGGAATGGACTTGTCCGCCTTTACCGTCTTGCCGAAACGATCGTAAAACCGCGCTGCTTCCATCGGGGTGGTCTTTTCCAAGATCTTTCGAAGATCAACGGCCTCTTGGGCGAGCTGGTCCAGCGCAAGGCCGAGGTGGCTGGTTAGCATCTTGGCCCGGGCGTAGATCAGAGCGTCCTCTCCCGTGAGTTGCAGAGCCGTTGAGTCTTCATTCAGCAAACTGGTCTTGATGGCGTCCGCCTTGTCCCGCGCTTGCTGCAGTTCATTGAATCGGGTCCTGATCCGTTTCCCACCACTGTAGTAGCTGAGCACGTAGGAGTCGTAGGTCTTGCTCTTCGGTTCCTTGGCGGGGGTCGTATCCGGTGCAGCCAGGTCCAACGGTTTGGGCTTGGAAGGCTTGACCGGACTGCGGTAGATCCTGATGGCAGTGGCACCTGCCATGATCGTGATCGGAAATGTAGGCTGTTTGGCCATAAAAGTGGTAAACAGTGTCACAAAACCGTCACAAAAAGTCGAGGAATTGCTGTAAGTCCTTGATACTGTATGGAGCGGGTGAAGGGAATCGAACCCTCGTCTCGGGCTTGGGAAGCCTACGTTCTACCATTGAACCACACCCGCTGCGAAACTACGGGCTATATTTAGCATCACCCACCGGGCGGGTGCAAGTGTTTGATGAAGGAAAATCAGGGTGCCTCGGCGAGGATGTCCACGGCGACCGCCTGATCAGCGGTGGTTACTATGATGGCACTGGGGATGCCGGTGATGTATAGCCAGATTTT
>CAIYYI010000124.1 GCA_903930345.1 uncultured Verrucomicrobiota bacterium | reverse complement strand
GCTCAGCGCGAACAACCTCAGCAAATCAGATCTCGGCACCGGAAACGACGTGGCGCTGAGTTCGGCTGGGTTTGCCTCCGCCGTCACCGCTGGCACTTTCACCGTCAATGGCAAACAGGTGACCGTCGAAGCCACCGATACCCTGGCGGGTATTTTCAACAAGATCGCCACCGCCACCGGCAGCACTGTGGAGGCGACTTACAGCACGGGCACTGACAAGATCAAGCTTGCCAGCACTTCTCCAGTAGTGCTCGGTAGCGCCACTGATACCAGCAATTTCCTCCAGATTGCCAAACTATACTCCAACAATCTGACCAGCTTGGAGAGCGAAAGCGAACTTGGGTCGATCAAACTGAGCGGTGCCCTCAGTGCCGCAAACTTTTCCACCGCCATCACGGGCGGCAGCACGGGCGAATTCAAGGTCAACGGCGTCAGTATCAAGTTTGACAGCACCACTGACAGTGTGGCCGGGATTCTGGATCGAATCAATTCCTCCACTGCCGGGGTCTCGGCGAGCTATGATTCTGTCAATGATCGGTTTACGCTCACCAACAAGAGCACAGGCAGCGTGGGGGTTGCCTTGGAGGATGTGTCGGGTAATTTCCTGAAGGCCGCCGGTTTTCTGAACGAGAGCGGAGGGTTGGTGGATGGTGCGCTCACCTTGGGTAAAAACCTCCAGTACACCATCAACAATGGCGGTCAGCTCACCAGCCAGAGCAACACCATCACCGCCGCCAGTTCCGGTCTTACCGGACTGAGTGTGACCGCATTGGCGGAGGCCACCACGGATAAACCAAACTTCAATGTCACTGTGGGCGTGGACACCGCCAAAATCAAGAGTGCCATCACTGGTTTCGTGGATGCCTATAACACCACCCAGTCCATGATCAGCGCCAGAACCGCCAGCACGACTGACGCCAAGGGAAAGGTTACCGCAGGCATCCTCGCCGATGACCCTGAGGTGAGCACCCTTGCTTCCCAGTTGCGCGCCTTAAGCACTTCCACCATCAGTGGACTGACCGGTTCCGTTGCGCGGCTAGACAACCTTGGGTTGACGAGCAACGGCTACGACGACGCCCTTTCGACCAGTGGTATTTCCGCTCTGGATACGGCGCTGGCCAACAACCCGGCCTCGGTCAAAGACTTCTTTACCAACAGCACTCTCGGCCTTGCTGTCAAGTTTGATTCCTTCCTCGAAACCAGCATTGGCGATGCGGGGCATATCACCACCCACCAGGCCACCCTCACCCGCCAGTCCTTGGCCATTGATCCGCAGATCTCTGACCTGGAGAAACTCGTGCTGGCCGAAACCGAGCGGTTGACCGCCGGTTTTGTGGCAATGGAAAGGGCTCAGGCAAATAATCAGCAACAACTTGCATTCCTTACCAAAACTTTCGCATAGCGTGACCATCAGGTTCACATGGTGCGTCAATAACCCACGCAGAGGATAACGTCATGCCAGATCCATCAGCCATCACCGGGGTAGGCAGCGTGACGTCCGCATTGAGGCCGAGGTTGACGGCTGATCAAGTGGCGGAAGTGACCAAATTGGCCGCGCGTGATCGGGATGTCCGTCTCCATGAAGCCCAACACATGGCTGCGGCAGGGGCTCTGGCCATTGGGGGGCCGCGTTTCACTTACCAGACCGGGCCGGATGGCAAGCTTTACGCTGTGGGCGGGGAGGTTAAATTGAGCACCACTGTTGGGCAGACCCCGCAGGAGACCATCAGCCGGGCGGCTCAGGTGCGGGCGGCGGCCACGGCTCCTGGTGATCCATCAGGGCAGGATTTGATGGTGGCGGCCCAGGCGGCGGCCATGGAAACGGAAGCGCGTCAGGCACTGATCCGGAAGAGCGGCCAGCAAATCAGCAATGCAGCCCAGCTTCGCCACGCCTTGTTCAGCGAGTGATCAGGCTCATTCCTTCACCTCGGGCTTCAGCCGGATAGTCCTTCAGATAGTCTTCAAAAATAGCTCTACCACAGTCATTAATAAATATTGGTGACGAGGGGTGATCGCGTTTTTAAACGTGGTCGCGTCCAGTATTTCCTTCGCTTCAACGGCCGTGGGAAGGGATTCGTCTCCTTGTTTCTCTCCGGGCGAGTGGGGGGGGGTGGCATTTCTCGGCTTGGAAAAGGAAAACCCCGGACAGCGCAGGAGGCACCGTCCGGGGTTATGGTGGAGCACCCTTGAGGGTCACTCACTGTTGCTCAAGTTTAGCCGAGCAACCGCAATGCAGCCTGAGGCTGTTGGTTGGCCTGGGCTAACATCGCCGTTCCGGATTGCACGAGGATGTTATACCTCGCGTATTCCGTGCTTTCCGCTGCCACGTCCACATCCTTGATCCGGCTGTTCGCCGAAGCGAGGTTCGTCTTCTGAACGGCCAACTGTTCGTTGGTCATGTTCAGCCGGGTCAGGTTCGCCCCGACCTGGGCGCGATCTGAGGTCAACGTTACGATAGCGGCCTTCACCGCAGTGAGGGCTGCGACGGCACCAGTCGTGGTGGCCACGGCGGTTGCGATGGCAGCCGCGTAAGTGCCTCCCCCGAGATTCACCCCCGTCATGGAATACTTTTTAGCATCGCTGTCGATCGTGACGTCATTCGCCGCAGCAGTGAAGAGGCTCACGCCGTTGAAGTCCTTGGTCGCGATGTCCGTGACGTAACTGCCCAGCTCCTGGAATTCCTTGTTGTAGAGAGCCCGATCGCTGTCCGTCTTGGTGATGTCCTGTGCTAGCACCGACAGCTCGCTCATCCGGTCCAGTGCCTTCTGGGTCTTCTTGAGGAAGCCATCTTGCGTCTGGGTGAAGGAAACAGTGTTGCCAATGTTGTTGGTGGCTGCGTTGATGCGGTTAATCTGCGCGTCGAAGCGCATAGAAACCCCGAGACCTGCCGCATCATCTTCCGGGGAAACGATCTTCGATCCCGAAGAGAGGCGCGTCAGTGATTTGGCCAAACGAGCGGACGAGTCCGCGAGCATTTGAGAGCTCTGTTGGGCCGATACGTTTGTGTTGATTACCATAACTGCACTCTTTCCATGAGTAGCCCCAAGGGGGGCTTGGTCTTTGTTATTTAACGGCATCCTTGCCGCGAGGCGAACAGGTCAGAGGTATTCGCCGTATTCCTCGCTGGCTCTTCCAAGCTGCCAGCCGCCTTCCACTTAAGTTATCGGACGGTACCCGAAATACCTTAGCCTAAGTTTCACACCGTATGCGTCGCTCTCCTGATAAATCCGGTCCACGCCATGGGGAATCATTGCGGGTGGGCTGCGCGGGATGCTGTGATCTTAACCTTTTCCAAAACAACGTCTTGGGTTGCGTGTGGTTGGCTGATGCCAAAGGTGGCATTCGCCTCCTCCGCACGCTGACCCATTCACGCTGACCATCGCACCGCAAACAATCCAAAATCCCCAATGTAAAAACTTGCTGACAATCCTGATGATGGTGGAGTGGCAGCCCCTGGCCATCAGCCAGCCGTGTTGCTTTGCCCGGTTCCACGAGATGGCCTGGATTGCTCCAGTACGCCGGAAGGATCCCTCCCAGGAAACCCTGGGGTTTGAAACCGGGGTGCTTTCGCGGTGCCACAAAATGAAAAACCCGGCCAGTGCTGGAAGCACTGGCCGGGGTTGAGGAGCACCCTTGCGGGTCACTCGCGATTGTCGGTTTAGCCGAGCAACCGCAGGGCCGCCTGGGGCTGTTGGTTGGCCTGCGCCAACATTGCTGTTCCGGACTGCACGAGGATGTTATACCTCGCGTATTCCGTGCTTTCTGACGCCACATCCACGTCCTTGATCCGGCTGTTCGCCGAAGCGAGGTTCGTCTTCTGGACGGTCAACTGTTCGTTGGTCATGTTCAGCCGGGTCAGGTTCGCCCCGACCTGGGCGCGATCTGAGGTCAACGTGACGATCGCGGCCTTCACCGCAGTGAGGGCAGCGATGGCACCTGTCGTGGTGGCCACGGCGGTTGCGACGGCGGCTGCGTAAGTGCCTCCCCCGAGATCCACCCCCGTCATGGTATATTTCTTGGCATCGCTGTCGATCGTGATGTCCTTCGCCGCAGAGGTGAAGAGGCTCACGCCGTTGAAGTCCTTGGTCGAGATGTCCGTGACGTAAGCGCTCAGTTCCTGGAACTCCTTGTTGTAGAGGCCCCGATCGCTATCCGTCTTGGTGATGTCCTGTGCCAGCACTGCCAGTTCGCCCATCCGGTCCAGCGCCTTCTGTGTCTTCTTGAGGAAGCCATCTTGCGTTTGGGTGTACGAAACGGTATTGCCAATGTTGTTGGTGGTCGCATTGATGCGACTGATCTGCGCATCGAAGCGCATGGAAACCCCGAGGCCAGCCGCATCATCCTCTGGGGAAACGATTTTCGATCCCGAAGAGAGACGAGTCAGCGATTTGGCCAAACGGGCGGATGAATCGGACAACATCTGTGATGTCTGTTGAGCCGACACATTTGTATTAATGATCATAACTTACTCTTTCCATGAGTTACCCCGACAGGGGATTGTTTTTTGCATAACGACGTCCTTGCCGTTAGGCGAACTGGTCCGAGGTGTTCGCCATTTTCCTCGCTGGCTCTTTCTGGCTGCCAGCCGCCTCACACTCCATCTATCGGACAAAGTCCGGAACACGTTAGCAATTTTTAGACATCCAAATGTGAAAGTGTGGAGCGGGGTGAGTTGGAGCCGGTGGGGGTGAAATGGAGTCTTGCCAATCCTCTCCAAATCCGTTTTCATCCCCTGTAACGCTTGAACTGGAATGATAGCCAAAGGTACAATCGGACACAGTCTGGTCTCTCTCACCCAGGCGTGATTATGGAAACCGCCGCGCGCATTTTAGTGGTCGAAGATGATGCGGATATCGCTTGCGGCACGGTGCGTGTGCTGGGGCAGGCAGGCTATGTTACGGCCCTGGCCCGGGGCGGCGAGGAGGCCTTGCAGACTTTGCCAACCTTTTGTCCTCACCTGGTGCTGCTGGACCGGCAAATGCCAGGAATGGATGGCATGGAAGTCTGCCGGCGGATCAAGGCTGATCCCATGTTGCGGGGCGTGTCAGTAGTCATTATCTCGGCCGTCTTTACGCTGGCTGAGGAGCAGGTCGTGGGTCTGGAGTCGGGGGCGGACGGCTATATCGCGCGCCCGATCGGCAATCGGGAACTGCTTGTGCGAGTGGCGGCTTTTGTCCGCATAGCCCGTTTGAATCGTGATCTGGCGAATGAAAATGCCGAGCGTCGTCTGCTGGAGATGGAATTGGAAAATCGGGTGCGCCTGCGCACGGCGGAGTTGGATGGGGCGAACCAGGACCTTCGGAATGAGATTGTCGAACGCCAACGCGTGGAGGAGTTGCTGCGGGCCAGTGAGTCCAAACATCGCAAAATGATCGCCAACATCGGTGATGTCATTGTCATCAGTGATGCATCCGGCGTCAACCGCTTCGAAAGTCCGAATCTCGAAAAATGGTTTGGCTGGCGTCCCGAGGAGGTGGTGGGCAAAAGCACACTGGCCAACATCCACCCGGAGGATGTGGATTTAGTGCAGGCGTTCCTTGGGCAACTCCTCGGCGAGCCCCGTGAGTCTGGCACCACTGAATGCCGGTATCGTTGCAAGGATGGCAACTACAAATGGATCGAATTCACCGGCGTCAACCTGGTGGATGACCCCGAAATCCAGGGTGTGCTGGGGAATTATCATGATATCACCGCACACAAGCTGGCCGAGGAGGAGAAGGCCCGCCTGGAGGCGCAGCTTCAGCACGCCCAAAAGATGGAGGCGGTGGGGCATCTGGCGGGCGGG
The DNA here is from genome assembly GCA_903930345.1 of uncultured Verrucomicrobiota bacterium. Classification (GTDB taxonomy): domain Bacteria; phylum Verrucomicrobiota; class Verrucomicrobiia; order Limisphaerales; family CAIYYI01; genus CAIYYI01. The sequence goes on along the minus strand of CAIYYI010000124.1, from coordinate 16,694 downwards.
GTGGCGCACGATTTCAACAACATGATCCAGGCCATTCTGAGCAATGTGGACATGGCGTTGGATGATGCACCGCCGGGCAGCCCGGTATGTGCCAGCCTGGAGGAAATCCTCAAGGCCGCCCATCGCTCAGCCGATCTGGTGCGGCAGTTGCTGGCGTTTGCACGGCAGCAAACCATTGCCCCCCAAGTGTTGGACCTTAACGAGACGGTGGAAGGTCTGCTCAAGCTGCTCCGTAGGCTTATTGGTGAGAATATTCACTTGGTTTGGGTGCCGGGAGACCAATTGGGGCCGGTTAAAATGGACCCGACCCAGGTGGACCAGATTCTGGCCAACCTTTGTGTCAATGCCCGTGATGCCATCTTCGGCGTGGGCAAGGTCACCATCGAAACCGCAAAGGTGGTCTTCGATGATGCCTTTTGCGAGGATCATCCGCAATTCCCGCCAGGGGAGTACGTGCGGTTGACGGTGAACGACACTGGCAGCGGCATGGATAAAACCACGCAGGAGCATATCTTTGAACCGTTTTTCACCACCAAAGGCGTCGGCGAGGGGACGGGTCTGGGACTTTCCACCGTGTACGGCATCGTCAAGCAGAATAACGGATACATCCAGGTGTACAGTGAGCTGGGCCATGGCACCGCCTTCAGTATCTACCTGCCCTGCTTCGCGGGGGAAGCCACTCCGGCCCGGGTGGAGGCAGCGGGCATCCGGCCCAGCAGTTCGGGGGAAACCGTGCTACTGGTGGAGGATGAGCCCTCGCTTCTGGAAATATCCCGGAAGCTGCTTGACCGGCTGGGCTACACGGTGCTGAGCGCCAGCACACCGGGCCAGGCAATCCAATTGACCGAGACGCACGAGGGGATGATTCATCTGCTGATGACCGACGTGGTAATGCCCGAGATGAATGGGAAGGACTTGGCCGGGCAGTTGGTGGCGCGCCATCCCGGACTCAGGTGTCTGTTCATGTCCGGCTATACGTCGGATGTCATCGGTCGCCACTGCGTGCTGGATGAGGGTGTGCATTTCATCCAGAAACCGTTCTCCCAGCAGGAGCTCGCCGCCAAGGTGCGGGCGGTCCTGGAACCTGCACAGGCATGAGCGGGGCCGGTGAAATCAAAACCCTCGGTGACGCGACGGCTTGCGCCTGGGCGTGTTAAACTTATGAACTGTTTCTTTTCAGGCCTCGCCTCGCTTGACCAGCCGGGCAGCCTGTTTCGGAAGCTGATGCTCTCCCTGAGCCTGCTGACCCTGGCCAGCGCCATCCTTTTCTCGCTCGCGCTCTACCGCCTGCAATCCCAGGCGCTGATGGATGGCATTGACACCCAACTGCGGACAGCGGCGACCATGGCGCAGGGTCTGGTGCCGGACAATTACCACGACCAGATCATCGGGCGGCAATCGGTGCCCGACGCCGATTACCAGCGGATCGTGGACCGTTATAACCGCCTGTGCCAATCCCTGGGGCTGGAGTACCTCTGGAGTCTGCTGGTCATTGACAACCAGATCGTTTTCACCACCTCGACCTCGCCGGACAAGATCGCTGCCAACCGTCGGCACGCCGCCTTTTTTGAGGTTCATTCCAACCCCGAACTCTACCGGCCCACTTTTGCGCGCATGACCCCGACTTACCAGATCAACGATGACAAATGGGGGCGTATCCGTGTGGTTCTGCTGCCGTACAAGGACCGTCTGGGGCGGCCCTACCTCTACGGTGCGAGCGTGCGGCTCACGGACGTGGACCAGGCCTTGCGCCAGACGATCTATCAGTGTCTGCTGGGCGGTCTGCTGCTGTGTGCGGGGGGGCTGATGGTGAGCGTGCAACTGGCCCGTTTGATCGCCGGGCCATTGAGGCAGTTGACTTCCACCATCCAGAAAATCGAGCAGGGGAATACCGGGTTGCTGGCTGAGGAGCGCGGCAGCTATGAGCAAAAGGTGCTGGCTGGCAGTTTCAACCGGCTCAACCGCGCCATGCAGGAAAAGCTGGCCGAACTGGCCCGCCAGGAGGAACTCCAGCGTATCACCCTTCATTCCATCGGCGACGCGGTCATCACCACCGACAACGGGAGTTGTGTCACCCGCATGAATCCCGTGGCTGAGCACCTCACCGGCTGGACAGTGGCGGAGGCGCTGGGACGGCCCCTGGCCGAGGTGTTCCACATCGTTCATGCCACGACCCGCGAGCGGGTGGAATGTCCGGTGCTGAAGGTGTTGCGCCTGGGTCAGATCATTGGCTTGGCCAACCATACCCTGCTCCTGGCCCGCGATGGCACCGAATACCAGATCGCCGACAGTGCCGCACCCATTCGTGACCCTGCCGGGCAGACCCTCGGTGTGGTGTTGGTGTTCCACGATGTCACCGAGCAGTACCGTAACCAAGAGGCGCTGCTTGAGAGCCAGGCCATGCTCAAGCAGATCCTCGACACCGTTCCCCAATCGATCTTCTGGAAAGACAAGCACAGTGTGTATCTGGGCTGTAACCAGGTTTTCGCGCGGGCCATCGGCCTGGCCGGATCAGAGCAGATCGCGGGTAAGACGGATTTTGACCTGCCCTGGCCCAGGGCCGAGGCTGAGGCCTACCGCGCGGACGACGCCCAGGTCATCGCCAGCGGGGTGCCGAGGCGGCATATCATTGAACCCCTGCAACAGGCCGACGGCACCCGGCTATGGATTGATACCACAAAAATGCCCCTGGTGGATGCCCAGCAAGAGGTTCGGGGGATTCTGGGTGTCTATGAGGACGTCACCCAGCGCAAACGGGCGGAGGAAGCCTTGCGGGCCTTGCTGGAGGAGAAAACCGTGCTGCTCAGAGAGGTTCATCACCGGGTGAAGAACAACATGCAGATCGTCAGCAGCCTGCTCCACATGCAGACGGTGCAGGAAACCAGCCCGGCAGCGTTGGAGGTGCTGCAGGAGGCGCAGGGCCGTGTGCGCTCCATGGCCCTCATCCATGAGACCCTATACCGCTCCCAGGATCTGGCGCAGGTGGATTTCGCCAGTTATATTGAGACCCTGTGTGTGCATCTGTTCCGCTCCTTCGGATCGGCGTCGGCCCACATCAAACTGGATCGGCGCATGGATGCGGTGGCTCTGGGGTTGGACCAGGCGGTGCCCTGTGGTCTCATCATCAATGAACTCATTTCCAACGCCATGAAACACGCATTCCCATCCGGGCGGGCGGGGCAAATCACTCTGGAGCTGCGTCAGGAGGCCGAGGTGGTGCATCTGCGGGTGGCAGACAATGGCGTCGGGTTGCCGTCCGCGCTGGAGATTGAAAAGACCGGCACGCTGGGGTTGAGGTTGCTGTTCATGCTGGCCCAGCAGTTAAAAGCCACCGTGGAAGTGGAACGGGTTGGGGGTGTCACTTTCCACCTTGCCTTCCCAAGGCACCCGGGGTAATTCGAGATTCGCTGGTCCAAATCCAAAGCCAGCGGGATGGATTGGTTTCGGAAGTCTTCGTATGTGCTTGTCACCCTCCCATCACCTGCTTTACGCTTTCCTCAATGCCCCATGAACAAGCCGCGCCTGTTAATAGTTGAGGACGAGACTATCGTGGCGGCGGATCTCGCCATCCACCTGGACCAACTCGGTTACCAAGTGGTGGGAACCGCTGCCAGCGGCGAGCAGGCCCTCGCGCTTGCCGAAGATCTTCGTCCGGACCTGGTGTTGACGGACATCCGGCTGAAAGGGGCGATGGATGGTATTGACTTGGCCCGCGAGGTGCGCGTTCGCCTGCGCCTGCCAGTGGTGTTCCTTACCGCCTATGCCGAGGAGGCCACGCTGGAGCGGGCCAAAGTGACCGAGCCCTTTGGCTACATCCTCAAGCCGTTCGAATCCCGCGAGCTGGAAACCGCCATCGAAATGGCCCTCTACAAGCACCAGGCCGAGCGCAAACTCCAGGAAAGCGAGTGGCGCTTCCATTCCCTGGTGGGCAATGTCCCGAACATCGCGGTGCAGGGCTATGACCGGAATCGGCGGGTGCTCTTTTGGAACTCTGCCAGCGAGGCCCTCTATGGTTTCACGCGGGAGGAGGCCTTGGGGCGGCAGCTCGAAGAGCTGGTCATCCCTCCGCCAATGTGCGGGGAGGTCATCAGACTGGTGGAAAACTGGATGACCAATGGCGTGCCCATCCCGGCGGGAGAGTTGGTGCTCCAAAAAAAGGACGGCCAGCCGGTGATCGTTTTCTCCAGCCATGTGCGGTTGGTCAACGGCCAGGGTGAATCGGAGATGTTCTGCATTGATGTTGATCTGACCGCCCACAAGCAGGCGGAAGCAGCGCTTCAGGCCAGTGAGGCCAAGCATGCCAAAATGGTGGCCAACATTGGCGACGTCATTGTGATCATTGATTCAGCCGGCATCAACCGCTACAAAAGCCCCAACATTGAGAAGTGGTTTGGCTGGCGTCCCGAGGAGGTGGTGGGTAGGAAGGCCTTGGAGAACGTCCACCCGGAAGATGTGGCGGCGGCCCAGCAATTCATTGGCGCTCTCCTTCGCGAACCCCGTGCGGCTGGCACCACGCAGTGCCGGTACCAGTGCAAAGATGGTGGCTACAAATGGATAGAATTCACCGGCGTCAACCTCGTGCATGACCCTGACATTAATGGTATCCTGGGGAATTATCATGACATCACCAAGCGGATTGACCTGGAGGAACAACTGCGTCAGGCCCAGAAATTGGAGTCCGTTGGCCAGTTGGCCGGCGGTGTGGCCCACGACTTCAACAACATCCTGGCCTCCCTGATGATGAACGTCAGCTTTTTGCAGCAGGATCCGCATCTGGACCCGGAAACGCAGGAAACGCTGAAACAACTGATGGTTGACACCCGGCGCGCCGCCACGCTGACCCGGCAACTGCTCCTGTTCAGCCGCCGCTCGGTAATGGAAGTGAAAGTGCTGGATTTGAACGAGTTGCTGACGAACCTGCTGGCCATGCTGGGGCGTTTGATTGGCGAGCGTATCACGGTGCGCTTTGAGCGGCGTGAATCTCTGCCGAGGGTGGAAGCCGACGCCGGGATGCTTGAGCAAGTGCTGATGAACCTGGCGGTCAACGCCCGCGATGCCATGCCCAGAGGCGGGGTGCTCACCTTCAGAATCGAATCCCTTCAGGTGAAGGCCGAACGCATCAAAGGCAACCCCGAGGTGCGGCCGGGGCCGTTCATTTGTCTTTCCGTGATTGATACCGGCTGCGGCATGGACGGGGCCACCCTCAAGCGCATCTTTGAGCCGTTCTTCACCACCAAGGAAGTTGGCAAAGGCACCGGCCTGGGCCTGGCAACCGCCTATGGCATCGTGGCCCAGCATCGGGGCTGGATGGAGGTGCAGAGCGAACTTGGCCAAGGCACCACCTTCAAAGTCTTTCTCCCCGCCACCGTCCGGGTGATGGGGATGCCTGGCCAGGAAGGGAAAGTTGCGCCCGTCCGGGGCCATGAGACGATCCTGCTGGTGGAGGATGAGGCGAGCGTGCGGCAGATGGTGGCGCGCGGGTTGCGCCGTTTGGGCTATCGGGTGCTGGAGGCGGCCAACGGCCAGGCTGCCCTCGGGGTCTGGCAGCAAAACAACGGGCATATTGACCTGTTATTTTCGGATATGATCATGCCTGGGGAGCTGACCGGCCTGGATTTGGCCGGGAAGTTGCGGGCTGAGAAACCCGGTTTGAAAGTGATCATGTCCAGTGGTTATACTGCGGAGTTGACTGAGCCGGCGAAGCTTACCGCAGCGGACATTGTGTTCCTCCAGAAACCCTATCACATTCAGGGGTTGTCGCAGATCGTCAGGAATTGCCTGGATCGGACCTGATGGTGCGGGCGGCGCGGTCAGCAGTACACCAGCAGGGATTGCGTGATGTCACTCACCAGGGTGTGATTCCGCAGTTTGTCGATGTGCGGCTCGCTCAGCGCCTGGTTGGCCGGGATGAACAGGATGCCATTGGAGGTGTAGATGCTGTTGGCCAGCACCATGCCCGGTTTGAGTTCGGAGATCAGCACCTCCTGTTGGCGCGGAGGAACGGTGGCGTGTGGCAGGCAGCGGGTGAAGGCCCTTACCGCCTCGGGATCGAATGCGGTGCCGCTGCCGTTGCGGATAAACTCCACCGCCGCCTCGCCCCTCGCTGGACAATTGGCGTAGGCCACCGCCACTGTCAAAAGCCGTGCCAGCCAGGGGATTCGCTCCAGTGCCAACTGGTCGGGGTAGCCTTTGCCATCGAAACGCTCATGGTGGGCCCGGATGACCTGGCCCACGGCCTCCAGATTATGCACAAAGCAGGCCAGATCCTGGCCGGTTCGCGGGTGATTCTCGATGATGGCGCGCTCGGATTCCGTCAGTGAGTCCGGGGCGGATTGCCACTTGCGGATGAGCGTCCTTGAGGCTCCCACCAGTCCGATATCGTGCAGCCAGGCACTGATCTCCAGGATTTGTCGTTCATCCGCGCTCAGGGTTAACCGCGCGGCCATCGTCTTGCACAGTTCGTAAACGCGACGGGCTTGGTGGGCGAGAATTGGGTTAAATGTTTCCAACGTCTTTACGCTCAGTTGGATGGATCTCTGAAGGTTCTGCTGGAGGGCGTGATTCAGGCTGTCCAACTGCGCATTTTGCTCCGCAATTCGGGTCACTTGGGCGGAGAGTTCCGCATTCATGGTGCGGGTTGCCTCGTGGAGTGTGGCATTGGCACGGATCAGCTCAAAACGCTGGATGGCGTTCTTGATCGCCACCAGCAGTTCCTCCCGCAGGCAGGGCTTGACAATGAACCGGTAGATTTCACCTTTGTTGATGGCGTCCAGGGCGATGCGGAAACTGAGGACAGCCGTGATCAGGATGCGGGTGGAATCGGGTTGGATCGCCTTGGCTTGGGCAAGGAATTCCAAGCCGGTCAACTGGGGCATGTGCTGGTCGATCAGCATCACGCCGAAGGTTTGCTGCTTGATCCGCTCAAGTCCCTCCAGGGGGTTGGCCAGCGCCTCGACCTCATAGCCCTCGCGTCTCAGGGTCGTGGACAAGGCGGTGAGGACGATTGGTTCGTCGTCAATGAGCAGGATCCGATTTCGTTCGTCGAGTGAGTCTGGCATGGGGGGCAGGGGAGGGGTGTTCAATCAAATAAACCCTTCAGGTTGCGGAGCATCTCCGTTTCGCTCATGTCATTGGCAATGAGCAGGTCAAGTTGCGGCAAAAGGTCGGCGGGAATCTGGTCTGGCTCCCCGCCCACCAGGTTCAGGATCACCAGGAGGTTAGGGTTGTGCTGCCGCAGTTCACTGATGAGGGTCAGAAAGGATCGTTCCGTCGGGTCAGCCAGAACCAGGACCGCCCGGAAGTGATTATCCTCGGTGCCCAGCACTTCTTTGGCGCTCTCGGGCGTGAATACCTGCATGACATAGAAGCCGTGGATGCGCAGAAAATCCGCCGTGCTGTCCTGCAAAAGTCCTGCCTCGCCCGCCAGGAGAATGCTGGGCCGCTGTTGGACCACTGCCGTTTGCGCCCGTTCGGTCTCGGAAAAGTCGGCCAGCGGCAGCCAGAGAGAGAGTTCCGTGCCCACCCCCTCCTTGGACGTCACTGAAATCGCGCCCCGGTGTTTTTCCACAAACAGACGGGCGTTGTAAAGGCCCAGTCCGGAGCCTTTGCTGATTGGCTTGGTGGTGAAAAACGGATCGAACACGAAGGGCAGATGTCGCGGCGCAATGCCCGAGCCGGTGTCGCGCGCACTCAGGCGGATGCAGGGGAAGTGGGGCAGCTTGCCCTGAAGGTGGGGCAGCGGAGCCGCCAGGGACTGGCATAGCTGGGTTTGAAACACCAGTTTGCCGCGCTGCGGCATGGCTTCCGCCGCGTTGAGGGCCAGGTTCAAAATGACTTGCCGCAGTTCCACCGCATCCACGTAGAGTGGCAATTGCAGCGGAGCCAGCTCGGTCTCAATGAGGATGCGGCGGGGCAGCATCCGTTGCACCAGGTCGGCCAATTCGGTGAGGGTCTCGTTCAGGTCGTGGTAGTTTTGTTCCCCCGTCTGGCACTTGTGCAGGCTCATCATGCGCTGGATCAACTGGCAGGCCTGCCAGGAGTTCTCCCGGATCAGGCCCAACCCTGGCGCAAAGGAATGGGTTGGTTCCACCTGCGTGAGGAAGGACTCGCTCAGGGAGAGAATCCCCGCCAGAATGTTGCTGAAATCATGGGCCAATCCCATGGTGAGCGCCGCCAACGTCTCCTTCCAGGCGGCTGAGGAAAGCCGTCGTTCTGCGATCTTCTCCCGAGTCACGTCCAGCCAGAACCCTTCGTAGCAGATGACCACCCCCGTGCTGCTGACCACGGCCTGCCGATGTTCCATGACATGGGCCACGCGGCCGGTTTGGAGATTCCGGATGCGGAAGGTGCTTGTGACACCTGTTTTGGCCTTGGCCGCCCGTCGGCATTGCTGATGCACCTCATCGACGTCCGCCTCGTGGATCACCAGCCAGAAGTTGCGCGTTTGGGTCAGCCATTGGTCCGCCGGGACGCCCGTCAACTCCAAGATGCGCGGGCTGACAAATTGAAAGGAGAAATCGGCGCGCTGGCTGAAGATTGCCCCGGGCCAGGACTGCATCAGGTTGCTCAGTTGCGCCTCTGCGCGCAGCAGCCGGATGAACATCTGGCGCTGTTCGTGCTCGCCGCCCAGGTAGGTGTTCCAAGGGGTTTCCGCCAGCTCCGACAACGGAGGCAGGACTGACTGGATGCGCACCATCCATCCCGCCTCGTGCCGCACCAGTTCCACGTCATAACAGGAGGATGATCCGTTGCGGGAGACCTGAAGCGCGCACCGGTTGAAGGGGGTTGTGGCCGCCCACCCGGAAGCCCCGGCAATGCGCCATTCCGGGACCAGGGTGCTCAGCACGTCGTCAAACGGCTGTCCGATCGGATTGGAACCGTCATGGTGGAACCAACGGGCCAGTTCATCGTTGAGACTTTGGATCTGGCGCGCGGGATTCAGGAGTGCCATGCCGGCCTCAAGCCAGGGCAGCAATGACGCCCTGCCGGATGCCAGATCCGCTCTCTGCTCTTCGATGAGCGGGGCAGGTTCAGTTGGTGGCAGAGCACTCATCTTTATGGCCTAGTATTCACGCAAATAGCCAAGTCGGCAATTCAATATTTAAACTCCTGCACCAGTCCAAGACCGGCATCCGGCCAGCAGGGATGGAAGACATTGCATTGCCAACCCAGCCACTCGACCCGCTGCGAACCTGTCAGTTGACGGCAGCAGGCTCATGGCGGGGGTGGGCCGCCTAAGTGCCGTTGCCCAGATGAATGAGATTGTTGACATCAAGGATCAGGCCCACCCGGCCATCACCCAGGATCGCGGCTCCCGCCAGGGCATGGCTCTGCTTGAAGGTGTCGCCGAGGCTTTTGATGACCACCTCCTGTTTGCCCAGCAGTTGATCCACCAGGAGGCAGCGGTTTTCGTGGTTGGACTCCAGCACAATCACGATTGCCTGCGTGGGGTCGAGGTTCTGCGGCTGAATGTCAAAATATTGGTGGAGCCTGAGCAGCGGGAAAAGCCGGCCTCGCACGTTCACCATTTCGCCGCGCTGGTGGACTGTGGAGATCATTTCTGTCGTGGGGCGGAACGATTCCCGGACGGACAAGGTGGGTAAAATGAAGCGTTGGTCGCCCACGCCCACCAGCAGTCCGTCAATGATGGCCAGTGTGAGTGGGAGATAGAGTGTGAAGGTCGAACCCTGATCCGGGGTCGAAGCGATCTCAATTTTCCCGCGCAGGCTTGCGATATTGCGTCGCACCACATCCATGCCCACGCCGCGGCCGGAGATTTCCGTGACCTTCTCCGCCGTGGAAAAACCGGGGGCAAAAATGAACCGGAAAATCTCGCTCTCGCTCAGCGTCTCCCCGTCGGCCACCAGGCCCTGTTGCCGGGCTTTTGCCAGGATGCGCTCCGGATTCAGCCCGGCGCCATCATCCTTGATTTCAATGAGGATGTTGCCGCCCTGGTGAAAGGCGCGCAGTTGGACGACGCCGCGTGGTGCTTTGCCCTTGGCGGTTCGCACATCTGCCTTCTCAATGCCGTGGTCCACCGCGTTGCGAATCATGTGGACCAGCGGATCATCCAACTCCTCAATCAGGTTGCGATCCAACTCGGTTTCCTCCCCGCTGAACTGGAGATCCACCTGTTTGCCCGCCTTTTGCGACAGATCCCGCACCAGCCGCGTCATTTTCTCAAAGGTGCCCTTGATGGGCACCATGCGGAGGGAGGTGGCGGTTCTTTGCAGCTCGGCAGTGATACGGCCCAGTTGCGCCAGATGGCGCATAAGCTGCGGGCTTTGCAGGGTGCGCACGTCGGTGTCCTGCGTCACCAGCGATTGGGCAATGACGAGTTCCCCCACCAAATCCACCAAGCCATCCAGTTTCTGGGTGTCCACCTTGACGAACCCTAGGGCGGCCCGGGCTGAACGGCGGGTGGTCTCCGAGGGCGAGGTGTCGGTGGCCGGTTCGGACGCTGCCGTCGTGATCGCCGCCGTCGGCGCAGCGGAGGCGGCCGTGGTTGCGGATCGCCCGGCGACGGTTGCCCGGACCCGCTCAATCAGGCCGTGAATCGGCACCTGGATTGGTTCACCGGGTTTGAGGCCGTTCAATTGGAGCTGAATCTCAGAGACAAAGTGTTGGAGGGTGTCGGCCCCGTTCAGGATGAGGTTGATGACCTCCTCGTTGATCTCCAGCCGCCCCTGCCGGGCCAGGTCGAGCAGCGATTCCAGTTCGTGGGCCAGGCAGTGGACGGGAACCAGATTCAGGAACCCGGAACCGCCCTTGAACGTGTGGAACGCGCGAAAGATTGCGTGCAGCGTGTCAGCGTCCTTGGGGTTCTGCTCCAGGGTCAGGAGGCCCTGTTCAATGTTGTGCAGATGTTCCTCGGATTCGTTGAGGAATTCCCGCAGCATCTCCGCATCCCGGGTCAGATCCAGGCGGAGCACCTCCTCGCAGGCAGCTTGGGCGTGCCCGGTTCCGGCAGGCGCGTCTGCCGCCGTCATGCCGGCGTCAGTTTGGCTGAGGGCGGGGGGCAGTTCCGGCAGGGATTGTCCACGTTCGATGGCGGCCAGCGCTTTGGGCAGCCAACTGCTCCAGGTCGTTAACTGCTCCAGGATCAGGGGCGTGAACCCACCCGTCTCCAGGGCGGCATCCACGGCTTTCCGAGCCAGTGCCAACGACGTCAGAATCCCGGTTGGTGGAGGTGCGTCGATGCTGTGCTCTTCCATTTCGCCGAGGAGGCTGTTGACTGGCAGCAACCCGCCGTCCTGCCCGGGTTGGGCAAAGACCAGCTCCAAGGCAATCTTTTCGGCCAGTTGCGCCAGGGTCGGTGGAGGTTTGGCGCTCACGATAACCTCCCGGAAAATAGTTCCCTCACAGATGGGCGTGCCGCAGAATTCACCGCTCCCCCGCGAACAGGGAGGCTGCTGTGCAGGGGCTTCCTCGGGAACTCCCACGAGTTCCCAATCTCGGACGTTAGGACTGTATTCATTTGTTTAACAGGATTCCCGACCAGGATCGGTTCCACCGAGCCTTTGTCGAGCATTGGGCACCCGGGGCGCAACGGTCTCCACCAGAGGGGCGTCCCCGTTATCGGCAGAAATGCCCTACACTTTAGGAGATTCCTCATGGGCGCACCCCCGAACTTTCGCCCCTGTGCTCAGACCCGGCTCACCGCCATCAGACTGGCAAAGCGGTCAATCCCTGTGGCGATGTGATCAAGTGGGAGAACCCGTTGGGCGGCACCCATTTGAATGGCCTCCCTCGGCATGCCAAAGACGACGCATGTCTCCTCGTTCTGGGCAAACGTCGTGGCCCCAGCCTGCCGCAGCGTGAGCATTCCGGCAGCCCCATCGGCTCCCATCCCGGTCAACAAGGCCGCGAGTGTGTGGGGCGCGGCGTTTGCCCGGGCCGCCGAGTCGAACAACACATCCACGGAGGGCCGTTGATGGTGCACCGGCGGCCCTGTGGTCGTGGCCACAATATAATGGCTGCCCGCCCAGCGGGCGATCATGTGGTACCCGCCCGGTGCGACCAGCGCGAGGCCGGGTTGCAGCACGTCTCCATTCTTCGCTTCCCGCACCTCCAGGCGGCAAAGTTCGTTCAGGCGATTGGCGAAGGCGAGGGAGAACTGGGCGGGGATGTGCTGGACAATCAGGATGCCGGGCAAGTCTTTTGGCAAAGCGGTCAGGACGGTCTTGATCGCCTCCGTGCCGCCGGTGGAGGCACCGATCAGGATCAAGGCGCGGGCCGGATATCGGCGTCCGCCGCAGTTTGGTCGTGATGGTTGGGATGCCGGTGTGTCCGCCGCCATTGCCACCGGGGCAGGCGTGGGGGTGGGGGGTGGGGTGGGAGTGGCCCGCACCCGGGCGCGGGCCACCGCTTTGATCTTCTCTGCCAGCTTGGCGGTTTCCTCCCCCACGGAGTAGGCGCTGCCGGGCTTGGCCACGACATCGACGGCCCCGGCCTGCAAGGCTTCCAAGGCGAAGCTTGAGCCTTCCGTGGTCAATGAACTCATCACGATCACCGGCATGGGATGGTGCTTCATCAGCACCTTGAGAAAGGTGAGGCCGTCCATGCGCGGCATTTCAATGTCGAGCGTGAGCACGTCCGGTTTGAGTTGGAAGATCTTGTCGCGCGCGACGTAGGGATCAATGGCGCTGCCAACCACTTCGATGTCGGGATCAGCCGACAAACCCTCGGTCAGGGCCCGGCGAACCAGGGCTGAATCATCAACAATAAGAACCCGGACTGGCATGACGCGTGTTAACCTTTCGCTGTGATCAGCACCTGCATTTCGTTGAACTGTTCGAACGTTTCGATCATGAAGTGCGGCAACTCCTGGGGTTGCATGCCAACGTAGCTGAGGGCATCGGCCCGCCCACGCAGGGCCAGGGCCTGATGTCCGTAACCGAAGCCCATGAAATGCGCGATCATGTTCCCCAGATAGACGAAGGAAGCCAATTGCTCATGGCCGACGGCGGCCGCCGGATTGTGATGGTTCCAGACGGCTGCCACCAGCGCGTCCGGGAAATTCCATCGGGCGAGCAGGCGCCCGCCGATCTCGGCGTGTTGCACTCCCAGGACGGCCGCTTCACTTTCCAGCAGGGAAGCCTGGTTCGCCCGGATTTCTGTGATCAACTTCTCGTACTGGCTCTCCAGAGCCTGGGCCAGGACAATCTTGCCAATGTCGTGCAGGATGGCGGCCGTGAATACCAGGCTCTCATCGGCCCCCCGGGCCCGGGCCAGGCACCGGGCGGCCAGGGCCGTGGTCACGCTGTGCTGCCACAGTTCACCTTCGTCAATGCCGTAGCCTTTCTGAGGCGGGCGCATGGCCCGGGCACCGAGGATGGCCACGACGAATTCATACACCCGTTCAAAACCGATCCGCATGACCGCCTCTGACAGGTCGGATGCCGGCTTCACAGATCCAAAGAAAGCGCTGTTGCAGAGTCGCAGCACCGCTGCGGTCAACGCCGGGTCACAGCTTACCAGATCCACCACGCGACTGATATCCACATCCGGTTGGTTGAGCACACTCAATAATTGGGGGACGATCATGGGCGCTGGCGGGAGCGTTGTCACCCGGTCAATATAGCCGTCCAGACGCTGATCTAAGGTTTCCATAAAATCATTTCCGCCGGTTGTCCTGAAACTTTTAGCCGCACCTCGCCCGTGGCGATCTTCAAATACATGGTCCGGTTGACCATGCCTCCGCATTCCTCAGCGCCCTTGCGCAAGCCGTGCTGCTGGAGCAGGGCCGCCAGTGCGGCATAATTGCGCTGGCCGATGTTGAAGAGATTTTTGTCATCCATGATCTGCGCCCCACCCGCAACACAAATCACCGCCCGATGCTTGTCCAAACGCATCTGATAGGCGGATTGGAAGAGTTTTGGGAGGCCGGTGTCAAGGAACATCGCGGGCTGTGCCCGCGCCTTCTCCTGGGATATGGACGAATCGGGCAACATGATGTGGATGAGTCCGCCCACCCGGGTCAGGGGGTCGTAAATGGATATCCCCAGGCATGATCCCAGGGAGTACGTTGCCAGCGTGACGGAGGGATTGTTCGACACCACCAATTCCGCCACTCCGACGACAAGCCGGTGCTCAAATCCACTGAGGCTGGGTGACGGCATAATTGGTTACTGTTTTTGGTAATAACTGGGGCGCAAACACCGGAACGGCACAGGCAGCCCGTTGAGGCTTTCCGAGTGGCCGATCAGGAGGTACCCCGACGTGATAAGAAACCGGTTTAAGTTGGTCACCAATTGTTGCTGCGTCGCGCGGTCGAAATAGATCATGACATTCCGGCAGAGAATCGCTTCAAACCGTTCCTGCAGGTCATACGCCCCGAGCAGGTTCACCTGCCGGAAGGTCACCCGTTCTCGCAGGCGGCTCTTGATCCGGTAATGGCCTTCGGATTGCCCACTGCCCTTTTGAAAATGTTTTCGCAACCAATGGTCAGGGATGCCCGTCAGCCGGTCTTCCGCGTAAACCGCTGCCTCCGCTTTCCCAAGGGCCTTGGTGCTGATGTCGGTGGCCAGGATGTGCCAATCCCAGCCCTCGGCGAGCGGATATTTCTCGTCGAGGTAAAATGCGAGGCTGTACGGCTCCTCCCCGGTGGCGCAGGCCGCGCTCCAGAGGTGGAACTTTTTCCGGCTCCGGCCAAGCAGGGCGGGCAGGGCCTGGTCCACCAAAAACTGAAAATGGTCCTGCTCGCGCAGGAAATTGGTGAAATTCGTGGTCAGCGCATCCACCACATGGGTGATTTCCTCCTCGCAGCCTGGTCGGCGCAGATAGTCGCAATAGTCGGCCAGGCATGTGAAGCCGTTCAGCCGCAATCGCTTGCCTAGGCGTGCACGAATGAGCGCCTGTTTGCCCTCGTGCAACCGGATGCGCGAGCGTTCGTAGATGAGCGCAATGATGAAATCGCAGGCCTCCTCCTCCCGGCGTGCGACCGTCCGGGCTGAGCAACTCGTTGGGTTGCCAGCGTCATTATCAAAGTTCCTCGCCTCCATTTTAGATATCACACACGTATGGCCCTAGATGATCGCGTCCAGAATGTGGGGCAGCCGCTCCAAGCTGTGTTTAAGACTGGCTCGCAGCAGCGCCCGCTCCTCTTCCATGCGCTTGGGAAACAGGATATCCCAGCCGGCAAGTTGCAGCCATTCCTCCTCGGTTGCAGGCTCAAGACTGCCGGTTTTCTCCGTCCGGCCCAGCCGGACCATGTAGTTGGCCAACTGGACTGCGGCCACGAGTTCGCGGTGGTGACTGGCCCGGTCCGGTTCCACATGATACATGGCGGCCTCCACAATGATATCAGGCAGGCGGTTGTGTTTTAGATACATCGCCCCCAATTCGCAGTGGTCCAGGCCCAACACCTCCACCTCCAGCTCCCGAAGATCCCGCTGCGAACCTTTCCCCAGCGCACAAACCGCCTCAAAGTGAGTTGGAAATTCCGCCGCCATCACAATCCGGCCCACGTCGTGGAGCAGACCGGCGACGTATTCCATCTCGTCCTGCACCGGCCGGATGGCTCCGGTGATTTCTCGTGTAAGAATGGCGGTGGCGATGCAATGCTGCCAGAATTCCCGCCATGGGAACGGGCTGTGGTGGGAGATTTTCTGCAAATCCTCAATGATCGGGGTGGACATGGCGAGCTGGCGCACCTGCCGGATGCCCAGGTAGAACACCGCTTCCTCAATGTTCGTGATGGGTGTGGAGAGCCCGTAATAGAGCGAGTTGACCAACCGCAGCATTCGGGTGGTCATGCTCGGATCCCGGCGGATGACATCGGCAATCTGGGCTGTGAAGCGTTGCTCGGCGTTCAGCATTTCCCGCAACACGCTGTTGATGCTGCTCAAGGAAGGCAGCAGGGCGCATTTACCCAGGCGCTGGGCGATCACTGAACGCTCCAGAGGGGCGCATTTCGGAACGGGGGCCACTGCATCCGTGGTAATCATTACTCCGTGCTTATCGGCGTACCGGCGAAAAAGTTGAATGAAAACCAGAAAAAATTTCCCAGGGAATATTTTCCCTGAAGTTTTCGCTAAAGGGGCGGCAACATCTGCCGATGAGTACGCGTAATGATTGCAAATGTTGATGCCTTGGTAAAAGCTGCGGTCACTGAAGTTTTTGAGACCATGGTTAACGTGGAGATGCTGGAAGTGCAGGTTGGGGAGCCTGACATAAGGGGGGAGCCGCAAATTGCCAGCGCAGTCGGCTTCACCGGCCAGGTCACCGGGGTGGTGTATTTTTACACCACCGCTGAATTTGCCGGACGTATCACCCACAGCTTGCTCGGGATGGGCCGTGCCGAGGTTCCCACCGAGGAGATGGTCAATGATGCCATGGGCGAGATTGCCAACATGGTTGTCGGCCATTTCAAGTCACGTTTGATGGACCGCAATCTCTCCTGCGTTATGACCATCCCGTCCATTGTCCGGGGCACACAGTTTGGCATTGAGGCCGTCAGCCATACGGAAACCAAACGGTTGCGGTTTCACAACAAAAATGATTCCTTATTGGTGGAAATCCTGATTCAGGGCAGCAAGGGTAACGTTCGCTAACCGCGCTGCAACATCTCAAGTCATATTATGGGACCGAAAATCCTCACCGTTGATGATAGCAAAACGATCCGCATGATTGTGGCTCGGGCTTTCAAGAGTTTTGCCTGCGAGATTCTGGAGGCCTCGGATGGCGTCGAGGGG
>CAIYYI010000123.1 GCA_903930345.1 uncultured Verrucomicrobiota bacterium | reverse complement strand
CGAGCTTTATATGAAGCCGCTTGAGGCCGAAGGCGAATGGACGCGGCTGACCTTTGGCCTGAAGAAAACCGTTTACCGCCTGGAGTGGTCGCCGGACAGCTCCAAAATCCTGTTCAGCGACAAGGATTTCACCCTGTTCTACGTGGAGGTGGGGACCAAGCGGCTGGTGAAAGTCGATTCCTCCAACGTGCTCAAGAACGACGAGTTCACCTGGGAGGTCAGCGATTACACGTGGTCCCCGGACAGCCAGTGGATCGCCTATACGTTTGTGCAGCACAACCGCAACAGCCAGGTATTCCTCTACCACCTGCCGCCGGCGCGGGCCTATGCCCTCACCACCGATTTCTACGACAACCTGTATCCCACGTTCGACGCCGGCGGGGATTACCTCTACTATTGCTCCTACCGCAATTTCGAGGTGCAGATGGACGTGTTCGAGGACAACCACATCATCCCCAACCCGGTGCAGGTCATGGCCGTGCAATTGAAGAGCGGCCAGCGGCCCCCGTTCGAAAAAGCTCCGAAGGATGATAAAAAACCGGCCGGCCAGCCGTTCCGGATCGATCTGGACGGCCTCCAGGACCGCGTGTACCCGCTGCCGGTCAAGGCGGGCAACTATTTCTACGCCAAGGCGGGCAAAGGCAAGGTCACCTGGGCCTCGGTGAATGCCTTCACGGAAGCGGAATACGAGGAGATCTACAACCCCGGCGGCGCCGACAAATGGGATCTGCATATTTTCGACATGGCCACGCAAAAAGAGGTGGTCGTGGAGGGCAAGATCTCCGACTGGAAGCTCTCGGCCAGCCGCGAGCAGATGATCATCCAGCGGAACCGGGATTATTTCCTGACCAGCGTGGAGCAGGCCTTTGCCTCCCGGAGCCCCGGCAGCAAGCTGGCCTTGGACAACCTGGTTTACCTGGTGAAACCCCGGGAGGAATGGGCCCAGATCCTCAACGACACCTGGCGCTGGTACCGGGACTTTTTCTACGACCCGGACCTGCACGGCCGCGACTGGAAAAAGATCGGCGATGCCTAACGGGCCTACATCCCGCAGCTTTCGTCCCGCGCGGACCTGAATTGGGTGTTGTCGCAGATGGTC
Organism: uncultured Verrucomicrobiota bacterium; assembly: GCA_903930345.1. Lineage (GTDB taxonomy): Bacteria > Verrucomicrobiota > Verrucomicrobiia > Limisphaerales > CAIYYI01 > CAIYYI01. The sequence goes on along the minus strand of CAIYYI010000123.1, from coordinate 903 downwards.
GGTGAGCTGTGTGTCTCCCACACCTATGTGGGCGGGGGGGATATGGGGCCGGGCCAGGCGGTGGAGAATCCGGTGTTCACCGGCCGCCTCGGGGTGGACCTGGCGCCGGATCCCGGCGGCTATTACAAGCTGGCGGTGATTTACGGCCCCACCGATTTCAACCGCGACGTGGCCTCGCCGCTGGTGCGGCCCGATTTTGCCGTCAAAGAGGGGGATTACCTGCTGGCCATCAATGACCGGGAAATCAAGTTTCCGCAGAACCCCTATGAATGGCTGCAGGTGACCCGGGGGCAGAAAGTGAAGCTCACCGTCAACGCCACCCCGGAGCTGGCCGGGGCCAAAAGCGCCCTGGTGGAGCCGATCCGGTCGGAGTCCGGCCTGCGCTACAACCGCTGGGTGGCCGACAACATCGCCAAGGTGCTGCAGGCCAGCGAGGGGGAGATCGGCTATGTGCATCTCACGGCCATGGCTTCGGGCAATGTGGCCCAATTCGACAAATTCTGGCGCGCTTTCCTCTACAAAAAGGGGTTGGTCATCGACGTCCGCGGCAACGGGGGCGGCTGGACCGAGTATTTCATCATCGACAAGCTCGAGCGGAGGCAGGTGGCCTACAACGTGATGCAGAACATGGCCCCCTACCGCTATCCCAACAGCGCCTCCCGGGCCCATTATGCCGTGGTCAGCAACGAGGCCAACGGATCGGACGGGGAGGCGTTTGTGGAGGATTTCAAGGCCAGCCAGCTGGGCACCGTCATCGGCGTGCCCTCCTGGGGCGGGTTGGTGGGCATCATCAACGCCCAGAAAACGATCGACAACGGGAGCGTCAACCAGCCCAACAACGCCTTTTGGGGGCGCCAGGGCAAATGGCTGGTGGAAAACCACGGGGCCGATCCCGACATCCGG
>CAIYYI010000122.1 GCA_903930345.1 uncultured Verrucomicrobiota bacterium | reverse complement strand
GGTGACCGCATTGGAGCAGAAACTCCTGGCCGCCGCCCGGGCGGGTGTGTTGCCGCAGGTGCTGGTGCCGGTGCATTTCTCCGGGCAATCGTGCGAGATGCGACCCATCGCGGACCTGGCCCGCCAACACGGGGTGGCCGTGATGGAGGATGCCTCGCATGCCATCGGGGGCGATTATCAGGGGCGGCCCATTGGCGACGGCGCTTTCTCGGATCTCACCATCTTCAGCTTTCACCCGGTGAAGATCATCACCACCGGGGAAGGAGGCATGATCGTCACCAACCGTACCGATCTCTATGAAAGGCTGTTGCGGTTGCGCACGCATGGCATCACCCGCGATCCCAGACAGATGGCGGGGGAGAGTCAGGGTCCGTGGTATTACGAGCAGGTTGAACTGGGTTACAATTATCGCCTGACCGACCTTCAGGCTGCCTTGGGGGCTGCCCAAATGGATCGTTTGCCAGGTTTCATTCAGCGGCGTCGCCAGTTGGCCCGGCAATATGAAACACTGCTGGATGGTCTGCCGCTCACGCTGCCATGGCAGCATCCGGATGCCGACTCGAGCTGGCATCTTTACGTGATTCGTTTGCAATTAGGCAAACTCGGCAAAACCCATCTGCGGGTGTTTGAGGAACTGCGCGCGGCCGGGATCGGGGTGAACCTGCACTACATCCCGGTGCACACGCAGCCGTACTACCGGCAGCTTGGGTTCTCGCCGGGTCAGTTTCCCGAGGCGGAACGCTATTATGCCGAGGCGATCAGCCTGCCCATGTACGCCCGGTTGACGGACGCCGACCAGCAACGCGTGGCGGCTGTGTTGCGGACAATTCTCCCGTGAAAACCTGTCCGGTGCCGCCAAACCTGATCATTCGCGCCGATGCCAGTCCGGAGATTGGCACGGGCCATGTGATGCGGTGTCTGGCGCTGGCGCAGGCCTGGCTGGATGCGGGGGGGCGGGTGTCCATGGCCATGGCGGCCTGCCCGGATGGATTGCGGCAAAGGCTGGTGGCGGAACGGGTGGGCATTGTTGCGGTGATGGCACCGGTGGGATCGGCGGCGGATGCCGCGTTCACCGCCGATTGGGCGCGGCAGGAACAGGCGCTCTTGGTGGTGGATGGGTATCGTTTCGGGGGCGAGTATCAGGAGCTGCTGAAAACCGCCGGGGTGCGCCTGCTTTTCGTTGACGACAACGGCCATGCTTCCCACTATTCCGCCGACTGGGTGTTAAACCAGAACATCCATGCGGCGGCGGCGTTGTATCCTCAGCGGGCTTCGCACACCCGGTTGCTGTTGGGTACCCGCTACGCTCTGCTGCGGCGCGAATTTTACCAATGGTCGGGTTGGGAGCGGTCTGTGCCGGCCAGAGCCCATAGGATTCTGGTGACCCTGGGGGGCAGCGACCCCGGCAACGCCACGGAAACGATTCTGATGGCACTCCTGAAACTGCCCGTGCGGGCCGAGGATGAAATGGTGGTGGTGGCCGGCGGTGCCAATCCGCATTGGGACCGTCTGCAAACGGTGGCCCGGCGTGGGGGTGGCCGGGTGCGATTGGTGCGTGCCACAGATGATATGCCCGGCCTGATGAAATGGGTCGATCTGGCGGTGACTGCGGGTGGCAGCACGTGTTGGGAGGCCGCTTTTTTCGGTTTGCCGTCGGCGGTGGTGGTGGTGGCGGAGAATCAGTTGCTGTCCACCCAGCGATTGCAGGAAACCGGGGTGGTGCTGAGTCTGGGGCCGGCGTCGCAATTGCGGGTGGATGATCTGGCCCGGGATTTGGAGCGGTTGGTGGTTGACGCCCCGCTGCGCGCCCGGTTGAGTGCCCGGGGGCGTGCGCTGGTGGATGGCGCGGGCGCGGCCCGGGTGGTCGCGGTGCTGCGTGGAAATGAACCTGAATGATGGAGTCGCATGATGTCTGACGAAGCAAAAAAACAGCAGGAAGTGCTCGCGTTCTGGAACAGCCGTGCCGGCTTGGGCCAGTGGGCGGGCACCCGCGATGTCACCGCCAAACAGTTGGAGATGGAAGTCCTGGCCGGGCTCGCGCGGGATGGCATGAGCATTCTCGAGGTGGGCTGCGGCAATGGCATCACCGCCTTGGAGATTGCCCGGCGGCACAAGGTCAAAATCCTGGCGATGGATTACGCGGCGGAAATGATCGCCGCCGCCCACGGTTTGCTCGCGGGCCAAACCCTGCCGGGTCAGGTGGAGTTTCGCGTGGGCGACGTCCGGCAACTGGCCGGGGTTGGAGCTGGGTTCGACCTCATCTACACCGAGCGCGTGCTGATCAACCTTCCGGATTGGCCGGCGCAGCGCCAGGCGATCACCGATATCCTGACCCTGCTTGCTCCGGGCGGGTGCTATGCCATGTGTGAGAACAGCCAGGAAGGGCTGGAGGCGGTCAATCAGATGCGTCTTGCCGTGGGTTTGCCCGCTGTGGTGCCGCCCTGGCATAACCGTTACTTCCGGGATGCCGAACTGGCGGGGTTCAAAATGGACGGCATCGTCCTGGAAGAGGTGCGCCATTACAGTTCCACCTATTATTTTCTGAGCCGGGTGGTCAACGCCGCCCTGGCGGCGCGGGAGGGTCGGGAGCCTGAATATGAGGCGCCCATCAACCAACTGGCACTGCAATTGCCACCTTTGGGCAATTTTGGCCAGGGTCGGCTCTGGATCTGGCGGCGTGTCTGACAACCTTCAACCACCCCACCCATGAGCCATCATTCAGCCTCTCAGGTGCCGCGCATCAGGATTAACGGTCGTGAGTACGGCCCGGGTCAGCCGTGCTATGTGGTGGCCGAAATGTCCGCCAATCATCGTCAGGATTTTGACGAGGCGGTGCGGATCATTCGGGCCATCCGGGAAACCGGCGCCGACGCCGTCAAGATCCAGACCTACACGGCGGACACTTTGACACTCAAGTCCGCTTCCCGTTACTTCCGGATTGCCGGCGGCACGCTTTGGGATGGCAAAACGCTCCACGATCTCTATCAGGAGGCGTACCTGCCTTGGGACTGGACCCCGAAGTTGCAGGCGGTGGCGCAGGAGGAGGGATTGGACTTCTTTTCGACGCCTTTTGATTTCACGGCGGTCGATTTCCTGGAAAAGCTGAAGGTGCCGGTGCACAAGGTGGCCTCCTTTGAGCTGGTCGATATTCCGCTCATTCAGAGGATAGCCGCCACCGGCAAGCCGATCATCGCCTCCACCGGCATGGCCACGGTGGCCGAGATTGGTGAGGCCGTGCGGGCGGCGCGCCAGGCGGGGGCGCGGCAACTGGCGCTGCTAAAGTGTACCAGCGCCTACCCCGCCCAGCCCGGCCAGATGAACCTGCGCACCATGGTGGACATGGCCACGCGGTTTCAGGTGCCCGTGGGGCTTTCCGATCACACCCTGGGCATTGCGGTGCCCGTCGCGGCGGTGGCGTTGGGAGCCTGCATTGTGGAAAAACACTTTACCCTGTCCCGCAGTCTGCCGGGGCCGGACTCGGCCTTCTCCCTGGAACCCCTGGAGTTCAAGGCCATGGTGGAGGCCATTCGCGTGGCGGAGCAGGCCTTGGGCAAGGCGGATTACACCATCAGCGCGCGGGAGGCCAAAAGCCGGGTTTTCCGGCGTTCGTTGTTCGTCTCGCAGCCGGTGCGCAAAGGCGAAAAGTTTACCGCTGCCAATGTGCAGTCGGTGCGTCCCGCGCACGGCCTGCATCCGCGCTACTATCGTGTGGTGTTGGGCAAGCGCGCCGCGCGGAATATCCCGGCGGCCACGCCCCTGAGTTGGAAACTGGTGGCGGGCGGCATGCCGAAGGCGGCGGCCCGGGCAAAGGAGCGCGCATGAGGACGGTGGCCATCATCCAGGCGCGCATGGGTGCCACCCGTTTGCCGGGCAAGGTGCTCAAGCAACTGGCGGGCAAATCGGTTTTGGAACAGGTCATTGGGCGGGTGCGGCAGGCGGGCCGGTTGCAAGGGGTGATGGTGGCGACCACCACCGCTCCGCAGGATGAGGCGGTGGTGGCGGAATGCCGCCGCCTGGGGGTGCCCGTTTTTCAGGGCAGCGAGCAGGACGTTCTCTCCCGCTATCACGGTGCCGCCACGGCGGTCGGGGCGGAGGCCGTGGTGCGGATCACGGCGGATTGCCCGTTGTTTGATGGGGCCATGCTGGACCGCATGCTGGAGATCTTTCTGGCTGCCAACCAGCCTGCCGTGACGGTGGATTACCTCAGCAACGTGCAGCACCGCACCTTTCCGCGCGGCCTGGATGCTGAACTATTCACTTTTGCCGGGCTGGACCGGATCTTTCGGGAGGCGGTGAAGCCTTACGAGCGGGAGCATGTCACCCCGTATTTTTACCAGCACCCGGAGCTTTTCAGGTTGCGCAGCTTCGTCGGCGAGCCTGATCATTCAGCCTATCGGTGGACGTTGGATACGCCGGAGGATTGGAGCATGATCCAGGCGGTCTATGCCGCCTTGGGGATGCGCGGGGAAATGTTCGGCACGGAGGACATCCTGGGCCTGTTGCGGGAACGTCCGGAAATCGCGCGGTTGAACGCGCATGTGGAGCAGAAAAAACTGGGGCAATGACCAACGGAAACACCAGCATGAGCACTTTCAAAACCGAGCAGGAACAGTTTTGGGCCGGCCATTTCGGCCGGGAATATTCCGAGCGCAACCGGGGCGCGCACTGGATTGCCAGCAACACCGCCATGTTTGCCCGGGTGCTGGCCCATGCGGGCAAAGTGGAGTCCGTGCTGGAGCTGGGGGCCAACATCGGTCTTAACCTGCGCGCGCTGCGGCATTTGTTGCCCGGGGCGGTCCTCGGCGGCGTGGAGATCAATCCTGAGGCGGCCGCCGAGTTGCGGCAAATGCCGGAGGTGGAGGTGCATCAGGCGTCGATTCTCGACTTCCAGCCGCCGCGCACCAGCGACCTCGTTTTCACCAAGGGCGTGCTGATCCATATCAACCCGGATCAGTTGGATCGCGTTTACGACCTGATGCACCGGGCCAGTTCGCGCCTGCTCCTGGTGGCGGAATACTACAATCCCACCCCGGTGAACATCCCCTATCGCGGACATCAGGACCGGCTGTTCAAACGGGATTTTGCCGGGGACTTGCGCCGGAAGTTCCCCGCGCTCCAACTGGTTGATTACGGTTTTGTGTACCACGCGGATCCGCATTTCCCGCAGGATGACCTCACCTGGTTCCTGCTGGAAAAACCGGCCGGCTCACCGGCCTGACACCCATGGCTGTAGGCATCATTGATTACGGCATGGGCAACTTGCGCTCGGTGTCCAATGCCATCGAGGCCCTGGGTTCCCCGGTGGTCATTCTATCGAGTCCGGATGACTTGCCGGGTGTGGACCGGGTGGTTTTGCCAGGTGTGGGGGCGTTTGGGGATGGCATGGCCAAGTTGGATCGGGGTGGATGGATACCGGTGTTGCGTGAGGAGGTGCTCGTCAAAGGCAAACCGTTTCTGGGTTTATGCTTGGGCATGCAATTGCTGGCCACCCTGGGAACGGAGCATGGTGAGTGTGCCGGTCTGGGTTGGATTCCCGGTGCGGTTCGCCGATTGGAGTCGGTGGATCCTGCCGTCCGGATTCCCCACATTGGCTGGAATGATGTCGAGGTGGTGCGCCCCAGTGGTCTCTACCGGGGATACAAGGGTGTGCCGGTGTTTTATTTTGTCCACAGCTACGTCTTTCAGCCCGAGGATCCGGCGGTGATCAGTGGCTATTGCCAGCATGGCGTCCGGTTCGCCGCCAGCGTTGAGTGGAACAATGTTTTCGCGACCCAGTACCACCCTGAAAAGAGCCAGAAATCAGGGCTCACCGTGCTCCGGAATTTTCTCCAACTCTGATCCGCCGCCATGCTTAAAAAACGCCTCATTCCGGTGTTGCTGCTTCAAAATGGGCTGCTGGTGCGCAGCGAGTTGTTCAAGATCCACCAGATCATCGGCAATCCCATCCACGAGGTGCAGCGTTTCAACGAGTGGAATGTGGATGAGCTGGTCTATCTCGACATCAGCACCACCGACGATTACGACCTGCGTCGGGATGACGCCAAGGTCAAGGGTTTGGGGAGCGCGTTGGACATCCTGGAGGCGGTCTCCCGCACCTGTTTCATGCCGCTCACCTGGGGGGGGCGCATTCGTTCGGTGCAGGATATGAGCGACCGTTTCAGCCGGGGCGCGGATAAAATCACCATCAACAGCCAGGCGGTGCGCGCTCCCGG
>CAIYYI010000121.1 GCA_903930345.1 uncultured Verrucomicrobiota bacterium | reverse complement strand
TCCCCCTGGCGGCCGCATTTTCCGGCAGGTCCTCCTGGGCCAACTCCAAACTCATCAACACCGCCTGGAGCTTATTATTGAAGTGGTGGGCGATGGCCCCGGCCATCCGCCCCAAGCTTTCGGACTTTTGGAGCTGCCGGTTTTGCAGCTCCAGTTTTTCCCGCTCCTCTTCGATCCGCTTGCGTTCGGTGATGTCGGTGTCGCTGCCCCGGTACCCGCGCAGCGAACCGTCGGGGTTCAGGAGCGGGATGCCGTTGGTGGACACCCACACCGTGCGACCGTCTTTGCCCGCCACCGCATTGGGGAGGTCCACAAACGACTCCTTCCGCGCGAAGACCGCCAGAGAGGCCGTTTTGAACTCCGCGCGTCCCGTCTCCGGATAGAGGTCGTAGAAGTACCGCCGGCCCACCAGTTCCTCCGGGCGGTAGCCCAGCACGGACTGCACGACGTTGCTCACATACGTGAACAACCCCGCGGCATCCACCTCCCAGGCAAACGTTCGGCTCTGCTCGGCCAACTGCTCGAGCCGCTCGGCGGCCTCTTTCAGTTTTGCCTCCAACTGCGTGCGCTCGGTGATGTCGCGACAAATGCCCAGAAACGCGGGCTGGCCATCCCAGAGTATTCCACAGGAGTTAATTTCCACCGGCAAGGCCGAACCATCCTTGCGCTGAAGGACGGTCTCAAACCGCAACGGGCCTTCCTTCAGCAACTTGGCAACCCTTTCCTTCGCTTGATGGCGCCGCTCAGGCACATTCAATTGAAGGATCGTGAGAGCCATCAATTCGGCGTGCGTATAACCGAGCTGGGCCTCGGCCACGGGATTGACGGCCAGTGCCCGCCCCTCCAAATCATGGATGAAAACCGCGTCGGCGGCATGGTCGAAAAACAGGCGATGCTTTTCCTCGCTCTCAGAATGCTGCATAAGAATAAGTATGGGCGTAACACGATCAAACCGAACACGCAGTGCCACCAATAGCACACCTCGTTTTCAGCGCAACACCAATAGCACAAAATGATGCGAGCGTGGCCATAATTGCGGCGAGCGTAACAGACATTTTCACCAACCCCTCACTCCGGCCCGCTCCCACCCGAGGGAGCGGGAGATGGTTTTTTGGGGGGCCCAGGGGCGCATCACACCGAAACGGGATGGTCCGGCTGGTCACCCCCGGAAGCTTGGGGCGCCAACACGGCACGCAGCGTCTGCAGGAGCTGCTGCTTGGTGTAAGGCTTGTTGATGATGAACTTCACCCCCAGCTGCCGCAACTCCGCCAGAATCTCCTGCTTATCCGGAATGTTGCCCAGGCCGGTGGATACGATCACGGGCACCTCCGGGGCTATCCTGGCCAAAACGCGCATCAAAGAAACGCCGTCCATGATGGGCATCATCACGTCGGTGACGACCACTTTGATTGCATTGCGGTGCTGGATGTAGCGGGTGATGCCATCCACGCCATCCACGGCGGTTATCGGGTGATAGCCGCTGAACTGAAGCGTCGTCTGGGTGATCTCCCGGATGGATTCCTCATCCTCCACCAGCAGGATGGATTCACCCAGGCCGTCCAGGTCTTCCACGGGCACGGGGAGCAGTTCGAACTCGGGGGGGGCGGTGAGGAGATCGGCGGCGGGGGCGGCGGCGGCTTCGGCCTCCGCGACGGCGCCGGGCTCGGCCGGCAGATAGACCTCAAAAGTGGTGCCGATGCCCAACTGGGAGCGGACGACCATAAAGCCATCATGGCCGGCGACCACTTTTTGGACCGTGGCCAGGCCGAGGCCGGTGCCCCGGCCGACTTCCTTGGTGGTGAAGAAGGGATCGAAGATTTTCTCCAGGTTCCCGGGCTCAATGCCCGTGCCGGTGTCTCGCACGAGGATCTGGACGTAGGCTCCCGGACGAGCGTTGGGAACCTGCCGGGCGAAGTGGTCATCGACGGAAAAGTTGGCGGCGGACACAGCCAGCGTGCCGCCTGCGGGCATGGCGTCCCGGGCGTTGATACAGAGATTGAGCAGGACCTGGTGCAACTGTGTGGGGTCGGCATTCAACAGCCAGAGGTTCGGCGGGGCACCACAGGTGAAGCGGATGTTCTTGGGGAAAGTCTCGCGGGCGACGCTGCCCAGATCCCGCAGCAGGTGTTTCAGGTGCAAGGAGAGGCGTTCGCTCTCGAAACCGCGGCCGAAGGTGAGCAGCTGTTTGACCACGTCCACGGCGCGGCGGGCGGAAGAATCCACGAGACGCAGGGTGGGAGCCATCTCCTGGGGCGTCTGGGATTCCTGCAGCAGCGGAACGGCCATGAGAATGGGGGCGAGGATGTTGTTCAGGTCGTGGGCGATGCCGCTGGCCAGGGTGCCAACGGCCTCCAGGCGCTGAGCGCGGAAGAGCTGCAGCTCCAGCTGTTTCTGCTCCGTGATATCCGTGATAAGGACGAGCACCAGCCGGGCCGCACCGGCGGCATCGCGGACCAGGGTGGAGCGGGTCTGGCCGATGATTTTCTTGCCGGACTTGGCGAGGTAGTTCACCTCGCCCAAACTGTGGCCCTTTTGCAGCAAATCGCTTTCCATCGCCACGGTTTTTTCGTCCGGCATGAAGGGGGTTATGATCTCCATGGCGTGGCTCCCCAGAATCTCCGAGGAGGTCCAGCCGAACAGCAGCTCCGCGCCCCGGTTCCAAAACCTGATCTCCCCGGTCATGGAGCGGACCAGGATGGCGTCCGTGGTTTGATCCAGCAGAGCGGCCTGCTCGCGGATTTTCTCCGCGGACCGCCGGTGGTCCGCGACCTCGGCCTCCAGGGCCGCGGTGCGCTCCCGCACCTTGTTTTCCAACTGTTCGTTGAGGGTGACCAGCGCGTCCTGAGCCGAAGCCAGGGCGGAGTTTTTCTCAACGGCGGTCTCGTAGGTGGCGAGCAGAAAATTAAGGATCTGCGGACGGTCCGAGTGGATCAGGAACTGCTGGCCGGAAAAATTAATGTCGAAGACTTGCTGGG
>CAIYYI010000120.1 GCA_903930345.1 uncultured Verrucomicrobiota bacterium | reverse complement strand
TCCCCCTGGCGGCCGCGCTGGACATCCAGCCCGGGGAACGCGTCCGCTGGCAACTCCTGGGCCGCGACGAGCAGCGCCTGGTCCGCCTGGAGGCTCCCAGCCCCGAAAAGGGCCTCAAAAAGTGATTCCGGGTTTTTCAGCAGAATCAATAGGAACCGACCCCGGGGTCCTACTATTAACATATAACTCATTTTTATTATTCCAAGTGTTTTGGCTACTCTGAAGCCTCCAGGGGACGGGGTCGGTGGCACCAGGGGGACATTGGAATTACGGAAGCTGATCCACCGCAGGGTTTTGATTGCATTGCTTTGATGACGCTTTACGCTGGGTGGATGCAACTGTGGGTAATGATTGTTTGCGGTTTTCTGTTGGCCGGAGGTCTGGGATGTAACCGGCAGCCAACCGCCGGGAAAGAGGCGCCGCGCCAAGAGGGTCCGGCCCGATCCGTCCGCCTCGCGCGCGTGGAGCGGCGTCCGATGGAACGTGTGCTCGCCGTCAGCGGCACGCTGGCCGCACAGGAGCAATCAACGCTCAGTGTGAAGGTTCCCGGACGGCTCCAGCAGGTGTTTGTGGATATCGGGAGCAACGTTCGGCAGGGGGATGTTCTCGCCCAGGTGGAACCACGGGATTATGAGCTGCGCGTGCAGCAGGCGGCCGCTGCCGTCTCCCAAGCCCGGGCGGACCTGGGGCTTCCGTTGGACGGGGAGGATGACCAGGTGGATGTGGAACAGGTCAGCGCCGTGCGCCAGGCCCGGGCGGTGCTCGAGGAGGCGGCGCGCAACCGCGACCGCGTGGTGGCCCTGAGCCGCGAAGGCGTGGCTTCGACGGCCGAGCGCGACACCGTGGAATCCGACCATACCGTGGCCAAATCACGCCTGGAGACAGCTCGCGAACAGGGGCGGACCCGCCTGGCGACCTTGCGGCAACGCCGGGTGGAATTGGAGATCGCCCACAAACAACTGGCGGACACCGCCCTGCGCGCCCCGTTTGATGGCACCGTGCAAACCCGCCCCGCCAGCCTCGGGGAATACATGGCGGCCGGTGTGCCGGTCGTGACGGTGGTGCGCGTGGAACCCCTGCGCCTGCGCCTGGAGGTGCCGGAACGGGATTGGGCCGTGGTGCACACCAACCAACTGGTGCGCGTGCGGGTGGAGGGACTGACCAACGCCATCAGCGGCCGCATTGTGCGCCTCAGCCCGGCCATCAACGACGCCAACCGCATGCTCCTTGTGGAGGCCAATGTCCCGGGCGGCGGGGTGCTGCGGGCCGGTCTGTTCGCCCGGGCTGAAATCCTCGTGCGGGAGGGCGACCCGGGGCTGAGTGTGCCCACCTCCGTGCTGATGGTTTTTGCCGGCATTGAAAAAGTGGTGACCCTCAAGGAGGGCAAATCGCTTGAGCGGGTCATCACTACCGGCCGGCAGGGGTCGGGGTGGGTGGAGGTGCTCAGCGGGCTGTCTGAAGGAGAGTTGGTGGTGCTGAATCCAGCCGGCTTGCGCACTGGCCAATCCGTGACCGTGGAAACCGCCCCGGCGAAGTCCGCGCGCTAACCTTCGCCCCCGCCCGCCATGCAAAAGCTCGCTGAAATCTGCATCCGCCGCCCGGTGTTCGCCACCATGATCGTGCTCAGCCTGGTCGTGCTGGGCGTGGCCGGGTATATGAACCTGGCCGTGGACCGCTTCCCGTCCGTGGACCTGCCGACGGTGCGCATCAGCGCGCGGCTGCCGGGGGCGTCTCCAGCCGAGATGGAATCCCAGGTGTCCCAGCCGATCGAGGAGGTGGTGAACACCATTGAGGGCATCAAGGAGCTGCGCTCGGTCAACGGCGCGGGTTCGAGCTTTGTGGTCGTGACCTTTGAGCTGGACCGCGACATCGAAACCGCCGCGCAGGATGTGCGGGACCGCGTGGCCACCGTGACGCGCGAACTGCCTCGGGACATGGACCCTCCCACGATCTCCAAGGCGGACACCGACCAGTCGCCCATCCTCTCCTGCACCCTCTCCGGCAGCCGCTCGCCGCGGGAGTTGATGGAGATGGCGGACAAGATCGTGAAACCCCAACTGGAGCGCTCGGGTGGCGTGGGGGAGGTGAACATCATCGGCGGGCTGGAGCGGGCCATCAACGTGTGGGTGGATGCCGACCGGCTGGCCGCCTATCAACTCCCCATCACCGCCGTGCGCGAGGCCGTGGAACGTCAGAATGCCAACACCCCCGGTGGCAACGTCACCGGGCGGCTCCGCGAAATGACCCTGCGCACCATGGGCCGGGTGACCGATCCACGGGCCTTCAACGAGCTGGTGGTGGCCACCCGCAACGGTTCCCCCATCCGCGTCAAGGATATCGGCTGGGCCGAGGATGGCGTGAAGGAGCAACGCTCGATCGCGCGGTTGAACGGCCAGGCGGCGGTCACCCTGGATGTGCTCCGACAATCCGGGGCCAACACGGTGGAGGTTATCGAGGGGGTCAAACGGCGTTTGGCCGAGCTGGCACCCCAATTGCCGTCTGATGTCAAGTTGGAGGTGATCCGGGATCAGAGCGCGTACATCTACGAGGCCCTCCAGGAGATCAATGTCCACCTGGTGCTGGGCAGCATTCTCGCCTGCCTCGTCGTGCTGCTCTTCATGCGCAACTGGCGGGCCATGGTCATCGCCGCCGTCGCCATCCCCACCTCCGTCATCGCCACCTTCGGCATGATGAAAGCCCTGCACTTCACCCTGAACAGCGTCACCATGCTGGCGCTCGTGCTCATGGTCGGCATCGTGATTGATGACGCCATTGTCGTACTGGAAAATATTTTCCGCCATATCGAGGAAAAGCGGATGCGCCCCTTTGCGGCCGCGCGGGCGGCGACCGCTGAGATCGGCCTGGCGGTGATGGCCACCACCTTCAGCCTGGTGGTGATTTTTGTGCCCGTGGCCTTCATGTCCAGCATCTCCGGCCGCTTCCTCTACCAGTTCGGCATCACCTCGGCGGTGGCGGTGCTGGTCAGCCTGGTGGTCTCGTTCACCCTCACTCCGATGATGAGCGCGCGCCTGCTGAAGGTGGGCGGCGAAAGTGGCGCCGGGAAGGCGAAATCACGCGGTGGCTTTTACGGGCGGCTGGATCATGCCTACGCCACCCTGCTGGCCTGGGCGCTGGGTCGGCGCTGGCTGGTCGTGGGCGTGGCACTGCTGATCATGGCGGGCTCCGTGCCGCTCTACCAAAGCGTGCAGCAGGAGTACCTGCCCAGCAACGTTGACGAAGGGGAGTTTGATGTCAATGTCACCGCCCCGGAAGGCACCGGACTGGCCGCCATGAACCAGGTGGCACTGCGGGTGGAGCAGGAGCTGGCCAAGGTTCCGGGCATCCGGATGGTTCTGACCACCGCCGGCGGCTCCGGCGGACTCGGCAACATCAATCAGGCCCGGTTTTTTATCCGGCTGGCCCCGCACGAGGAGCGCACCTTCCGCTGGCACCGCCTGCTGCAATGGCCCCCGTGGCGCGCGTTCCAGGGCAATTTCTCGCAGCGCGATGTGCAGCAGGAGATTCGCCGCCGCCTCCGGTCCCTGCCGGATGTGCGGGTCCAGGTCCGCAACCCCCAGACCTTTGTCGGTGGAGGCCCCAACTGGGACATTGATTTCTCCCTCCTCGGACCGGACTTGAACACGCTGTTCGCACTGGCGGACCAGCTCCGCCAGAAAGCCCCCGAGCTCGGTTTGCAGGACGCCGATATCACCTTGAAGCTCGACAAACCGGAACTGCGCGTCGTCATTGATCGTAACCGCGCCGCCAACCTGGGCGTGGACACCGAGGACATCGCCACCGCCCTGCGCCTCATGGTGGGCGGTGAAACCCAGGTGACCAAATACCGGGACGAGGAGATGAACGAGGATTATGACGTGCAGGTGCGGCTGACCGACGGCGGCCGCAACGACGCCACCACCATCGCCCGGCTCTACGTGCCCCGCAAGGGTGGCGGCCTCGTGCGCCTGGACAACCTCGTGCGCCTGGAGTCCGTCAAAACGCCTTCGCGCATTGATCGCCTGGACCGTCAGCGCCAGGTCAGCCTGCGCGCCTCCGTCGCCCCAGGATTCGCCCAGGCCGACCGCGTGGCCGCGCTGCAGGCGGAAGTCGCCCGCATGGGTTTGCCCACCGGCTACTCCACCCGGTTCTCGGGCCGGGCGCGGGAATTGGACACCACCTTCCGGGAATTTCTCTGGGCCTTCTCCCTCTCGGTGGTGCTCATGTACATCATCCTGGCCTCGCAGTTCGAGAGCCTCACGCACCCCTTCACCATCCTGCTCTCCCTGCCCCTGTCGGTGCCCTTCGCCTTCATCTCGCTGCTGGCCGCGGGGCAGACCATCAACCTCTATTCGGCGCTCGGACTCCTCGTGCTCTTTGGCGTGGTGAAGAAGAACGCCATTTTGCAGATCGACCACATGAACACTCTCCGGCGCGAGGGCCTGGACCGCTGGTCCGCCGTCATCCAGGGCAACCGTGAACGGCTGCGGCCCATCCTGATGACCACGCTCACCCTCATCGCCGGCATGCTGCCCCTCGCCCTCGGCATGGGCCCGGGCGCGGAGGAGCGCCGCGCCGTGGCGGTCGTCGTGATCGGCGGCCAGACGCTCTGCCTGCTGCTGACCCTGGTGGTCACCCCGGTGGCCTACACCTGCCTGGATGATCTCGGGGCCAGACTGCGCTGGAAAGGCTGGCGGGGGGAAGAATCGCACGGAGGAAAACCGCCGGGATCAAAATCCTGCTGACGCCGCCACGCTGCCCCCCACTATTGGCTTGCCATCCTCCCGCCCTTCAACGAAGTTTTACCGTCCTCGCTGCTCCTTGTGGAATCAGGCCCTGATCGGCGGCGGCGGCGAAACCATGCGCGACCTGGCGCGGACGTGATCATTATCCGACTATGAGTGTGCCACTGCCTGCCAATGAGGCCGAGCGACTGACCGCTCTGAAGAACTCCGGGGTGCTGGACACCCTGCCCGAGCGGGATTTTGACGACATCACCCTGCTCGCCTCCCAAATCTGCGACGTTCCCATCGCGCTCATCTCCTTCATTGATGACAAACGGCAGTGGTTCAAATCCAAGGTCGGCCTGGCCGCCTCGGAAACCGCCCGCGAGCTGGCCTTCTGCGCCCATGCCATCATGCAGGATCAGGTGTTCACCGTCGCTGACGCCACCCAGGACCCCCGGTTTGCCAACAACCCCCTCGTCATCGGCGAACCCAAAATTCGCTTCTATGCCGGGGCCCCGCTCCTGACCCCGGACCGGTTCCCCCTCGGCACCCTGTGCGTCATTGATCGCCAGCCGCGCCAGCTCGCCCCGAATCAGATTGAGGCCCTGGCCGCGCTCGCCCGCCAAGTCATGGCCCAACTGGAGCTGCGCCAGGCCAAAACCGCCGCCGAATCCGCCAGCCGCGCCAAATCCGAGTTCCTGGCCAACATGAGCCACGAAATCCGCACCCCGATGAACGGGGTCATTGGCCTGACCGACCTCCTGCTTGAAACCCCCCTCAACCCCGACCAGCACGGCTTCACCGAAAACATCCGGCTCAGCGCCCAAAACCTGCTGGGCATCATCAACGACATCCTCGATTTCTCCAAAATCGAATCCGGCAAACTCACCCTCGAAACCCTCGATTTCGACCTTCGCGAGGTGGTGGAAAACACCCTTGAGCTGCTGGCCCACGCCGCCCAGGCCAAAGGCATTGAACTCATCAACTCCATGCGACCGGATGTCCCCGCCCACCTGCGCGGGGATGCGGGCCGCGTGCGCCAGATCCTGACCAACCTCGTCAACAACGCCATCAAGTTCACCCCTCACGGCGAGGTGGATGTCCGCTTCCTCCGCGTCGGCGAGACGGAGTCCCACGTCAACATCCGCTGCGAGGTGCAGGACACCGGCCTCGGCATCGCCCCGGAAGTTCAACCGCGCCTCTTTCAATCCTTCGCCCAGGCCGACTCCTCCACCACGCGCAAATTTGGTGGATCGGGCCTCGGTCTCACCATCTCCAAACAGCTTGTCGGCATGATGCACGGCCAGATCGGCGTCACCAGCGCGCCTGGCCAGGGCTCCACCTTTTGGTTTGTCCTGCCCCTGGAAAAACCGTCCGCGGTCAACGTTCCACCCGGCCAGGTTGATCTGTCCAGCCTCCGCATCCTGCTGGTGGATGACAATGCCACCAATCGCCTCAGCCTCAGCCAGCAGGCCTCCGCCTGGAAGATGGCCAACCATAGCGCCGCCACCGCCCCGGACGCCTTGGAATACCTCCGTGCCGCCGCTGCCGCCGGCATCCCCTACCAGCTCGCGCTCATTGACACCCAGATGCCGGACACCGATGGCCTCGCCCTCGCTGCCGACATCAAATCCGATCCCGCCCTTGCCGCCACCCGGCTGATCGCCCTCACCGCTTTTGGCGAGCAATCCGAAGGCGAAACACTCCGGGCGGCCGGCTTCGATGCCTGCCTGGTCAAGCCCGTGAAGCAAAAGCGCCTCTATGATTGTCTGCTGGAAATGATGGGGCAAACCCCGATTGGTGCCGCCGCCACACCTCCGACCGCATCCACCCCCGCCTCCCTCGCGGCCAAACCCCGCATCCTCCTCGCCGAGGATAATCGCATCAACCAGATGGTGGCCCTCGGCCAGTTGCTCAAGCTCGGCTGCACCGCCGATACCGCCGCCAACGGCAAAGAAGTCCTCGCCGCCCTGGATCGGGTCTCTTACGACATCATCCTGATGGATTGCCAGATGCCCGAGATGGATGGCTATGAAGCCGCCCGCCGCATCCGCCAAAAGGAGGCCGCCACCCCCCACGCGGTTCCCGTTCGCATCATCTCCATGACCGCCAGCGCCATGCCGGGCGATCGTGAAAAATGCCTGGCCGCCGGCATGAACGACTACCTCTGCAAGCCGGTCCGCACCAACGACCTCAAAATGGTTCTCGAACGCTGGCAAGCCGTCCCATCCCCCGCGCCCACCGCTATCCCCACCGATGCGCCGGCCTTGGTGGATATGGACCGCCTGAACGAGTTGACCGATGGCAAACCGCGCGAATTGGTTGATCTTTACCTGGTGCAGGCGGAAGAGTTGCTCCAAGGCATCGATGAGGCCCTGGCCGCCAAAGCCAGCGTGAGACTGGCCGAGTTGGCGCACAAGCTGTGCGGCTCCAGCGCCACCTGCGGCATGACCGGCATCGTCCCAACACTGCACCAACTGGAAGACCTCGCCAGCGCCAACCAACTCGCCGAGTGTGCCGCCCCCAGCGCGGAAGCCCGCCGCCAATTCACCCTCCTCCGCGAATACTTCGACTCCCGCCCAAGGTAGCCGCTGGCGGCTGCCTCGGGGGTCGCGGCCGGCCCGGCTCCACGGTCTTCCCTCCCCTATTCGCGCCCATACATTCGCGATTGCCCTTAGCGGAGCACGCACCCGCCATGCAACGATTCACCGTTTTGTAGCGGTGGGCATCCTTGCCCGCCGTATCACCCGGCTTCCAGCCGGGTCTTGCAACCGGTCCGGGTTGAGGGATGGGCCCTACGGCGAGGATGCCTGCTGCTACGGGTGCGAGCATGGGTGTGCGCACCTCAAATGCCAATGCCGAACAGTTGAGTGACCCCGGTTTTTATTCGCGTCCATTCCGTGAATTCGCGGTTCACCTTTTCCCCATCCACTCCTATCCGTGCAATCCGTCATCTGCGGTTAAAGTTTTTACCCCCTACGTTAGCCACCCGTTTCACCCCACCTCCCGCCAGCGTCTGTTCGCCTCACGGCCTTCCCTCAGGCCGAAAGGGTCTGCCGCCCCCAAACGGTCCGCCGGGGCCCATTTCCTTCGGCACATGTCCGGTCGCTTTGCCCTCCAACTGGAGTTGCGCCGAAGAGGCGCGCTGGGTGATGAAGGCCTTGAGCGGCATCCGGGGCCGGCCCATCCCGCCCGGCCCGTTCGCCCGCAGGTCCGCCTGCGCCGGGCTGCCCTCGGCCACCGCCGACTCAAACTGGGGCGGGGAAACCATGAGGTCGTCCGCCAGGGCGGGCCGAATGGTGGCCGCCATGGCGTCGATGATCGGAAACAGGCGGGCGCTATTGAAATTGGTGGCGAGCAGGCCGTGGATCAGCTCGTGATAGCGATCCTTGACACCGGGCATCTGCAGCAGGCGCTCCGCCAGCCGATTCACGCGGGTGAACGGCTGGTCCAGGCTCAGGTTCACCTGCTCCGCCATTCCGCCGCCCGCCATGAACCCGCCGAAGGCCTCGTTCATATCCCACGGAATCCACACCAGCTTGCGGCTCTTGGGTTGCAGGTAGAGATAATAGTTGTGCCCGGTCATGAGCGGGCTGTCCATGTTTGCCAGCAGGCCCTCCAGCGCGAGGAAGCGCAGGAACTCATCCACGTCCACATACTCCGCCACGGTGGCCCGGAATTGCTTGTCATCCGCCCGGTTCAGGAATTTGACGAATTCAATGAACCGGCTCGCGTCCTCGCTGGCGACGGCCGTCTTGGGCTGCAGCCCGTTGGTGTAGGCGGCCCACCCGTCGCCCAGATACGGCAGGCCGGGCTGCCCCTCCGGCTTCATCAAGAGGCCCTGCTTGGTGCTGAAACGGTCCTTGAGGAAATGTTCGTCCACCTGCTCCACCGCCGTGTAGAGGCCGGCGTAGGCCCGGTCGTGCCGGCCCGGCACGGTGACATAGACTTTCACAAACGCCGTGCGGCTGGCGGCCAGGCCGCCGGTGCGGAGGATGTCATAGGCCAGAGCCTCGCGCAGCTGCGAGGGATCCATGGCGTTATTGTTCAGGTTCAGCTTCCGCAGGCCGAAAAAGGTCTGCCCCTTCTTCAGGTCGTTGAAGTCCAGCTTCAGCGAGCATTTGAGCGTCTTGCCGGCAAAGCGAAAGCTAGAGTTCCCCTTGAACCGCGCGTGGATGGCCCCAAACGGCTGCCCCTGGAATTCCAGGTCGGCAACCCCTTCCTTGAACTCCTTGCTCAGCGACGGCGGGAAGCCGCCACCCCCCATCGGCGGCCCGGGCTGGAACCCTCCCGGACGGTTTCGGTTGCCCCGGGGCGCTCCCGGGCCCCCGGCGGGCAGTTCCACCTGGTTCATCAGCTTCCACTGGTCCGCCGCAATCGTCAGGTGGATCGTGTAAAGGTTGGTGCTCCCGAAAAATGCCTCGGGGGTGCCGGTGGCGGGAGTGTTTTTCACCGCCGCCGCGGCCACCACCGCGCTGTAAAAAAGCGCCAGGGCAAAGCCCAGCAGCGACCGGCTGTTTTTCAAAGTCCTCATCCCACGTGTTGGTTCGGATTGCACGCTGGTTCTTCTTTTCACGCCGTCAGGGTAAGCAAAGCAACCTTAAGATAACGTGAAGAACGCCCCGGATAGGGGCGGTTACCGGGTTTTTACTTTTCTGCCACTTCAAAAAACGGCGTGGCTGTTTTCAGCCGGCCGGTATCGATCACCATCTCCAGGGCGTCGCCGTTGGCCTTGGCTTCCAGCAGCTCCCGCCGCTGGCCATCCAGGCCCAGGGCCCAGACCTTCAGCCCGGCAGCGTTACGGATATTCAGCGTGGCTTTCAACCGGCCCGCGCGCAGCAGCACCGGCAGCTTGCCCAGGGCGACGAGCGTTTCGCGCCCGGGCGTCGTGAAGGTCATGCCGGAGTTGAGCGCGTCGGTCGCATAGACGAGCAGGATGCGGCGGCTCGCGGCCAGCGGACGGTCGTCCACGGCGATGGCGGTTACGGCGGCGGGGATGCTGGTCGATTCGATGGTGAGCTGCCCCAGGGCCACGGGGCCGGGCGCGGCTTCCGGGTCGATGCAGGCGCCTTCCAGGCGCGGCGTGCTGACGCGCAGCTGGCGGGCGGGGGCGTCGAGGAGCAGCTGCCCGGTGTCCGATTCGTACCGGCCCCGGACCAGGTCGGTCCGGTTGTCCGGGCGGAGCACGCCGGCCTTCTTGAGCGCGCTGACGGCCGCGCCCAGCGGCTGGTTGCCGCCGGTTCCCTCCAGGACTTCGCTGAAGAATTCCTTGACCAGCGTTTCTGAGGTGCCGAACACCGGGAGCCGCAGGTCGGCCTTGCGCGGGGGCCGGCCGCCCAGGAGCGGGCCGTTGGGGTACGCGAGGCCGAGGCCCGTCACCAGCGACAGCTTCGCCTGGTCGGAGCTCAAGGCCCGGGCGTGCTGGACGCCCTCGAAGATGTGCGCGCGCTGGAGCGGGATCTCCAGGTAGTGCGGCGAGGGCGTGACATCCCGGCGCAGGTGCGCAAAGCCCGCCACCACCTGCGACGCCCGGCCCACCGGATCGTGCCCCACCCAGAACGGGCGGATGGCGCTGTCGATACCCGGCACCACCGGCGAGGCATGCGCCATCAGGCCATCCCAATCCTGGAACGCCGCATAGGCGCCGAGGAGGAGCCCTTCCTCGTAGCGGTAGCGGTTCCAGAACACCTGCCCGTATTCGGTGACCAGCAGCGGCCGGTTGCCGTAGCGCGTGGTGGCCAGGGAACAGAACAGGCGATTCACGCTCGCCACCGCGCTCTCCTGGCTGATCTTGGATCCTTTCGTCACAAAGTCCGAGGGGTGCGCGTGGTAGCCGTGCATGGAGATGACCGGCACCCGGCTCCGGAGCGCCTGGATGCCGAGGTGATTGAGCCAGTCGTAATGCGTCAACAGGCCGGGGTAGCCGAGCTTGCGGAACGCCTGGGTGTACCAATCCAGCAGCTCGCTGTGCAGGTCATCGACGAACAGGCCCACGTCGCGGGCGCGCGGGTCGGTTTGCCAGAGGTGCGCCGACGTGAACAGCGGCACCGTGTCCAGCGTCACACCCTCTGCCAGCAGGCACTTGCCGGCGGCGTTGGTCCAGCCGGCGCGGAAGGTCTCCGTGGTCCCATATTTTTTCTTCAGCCACGCGCGCCACGGGGCGGTGAAGCCCTCGTCGACCGAGCGGTAGAAATTGAGATTCTGCTCGTTGAAGGAGAGCACCACGGCCACCGACGGATCGTCGGCCAGGCGGGTTTTGGTGTAGGGGTTGACACGCTGCAGCAGCTTCCCCACCCCGGTCATCCAATGGTCCCGGACCGTCTGATCGTAAAAGATGCGGCTCTTGAACCGGGCAGCCGTGGCCTGCGCCGACCAGCCGGAGCCCGCCTTGTACCCGCGCCACGAGGTCATGGCATCCAGGTAGAGGTAAATGCCGTTCTCCTTCAGGCAGGCCACCAGGTATTCGAACCGGTCCAGCGCCACCGGGTCGAACTCCAGATCCGTCTTGCTCGCCCCCGTCAGGTAGTGGTCCAGGAAATGCGGCCGCACCAGGTTGTACCCCTGCCGCCGCACCGCCTCCGCCCACTGGCGGATCGCCGCCTGGTTCGTGCAGCTGCGCCCCAGGATTTCATGCGGTGACATGGAGCAGCCGAAGAGCACGAGCCGTTGGTCTGGCTTCTTCTCAAACGCCAGCCCGCCGCCCGGGGCCCACACCACGCGTCCATATTTGCCCGCCGGGGCCTCGACGAACCGGCTCAGGTCAAGCGCGCTGCCGGGCGCGATATAGGTCGTCGCCGCCTCCACCGGCCGCCACTCGTTGTTCGCGGTGGCAACCCAGGGAGGAGGATTGGTGTCCGCACTGCGGCAGATCAGCGGGAGGCTGACCGCGGTGCTCACCGTGAGCAGGGTAAGGAATCTAAAAATATTCATGGGCAATTCTTGTTGAAGACTAAGCCAGCCCCGCTCTTCAAAGCGACTTAAAAACCGCCGCCGCCCGGGCTGAAAACGGTCCGGTTTCCCGCGGCGGGAGGAATTTCAAATCGGTCCAAATCGGTACGAAAATACTTTTTTTCTCGGACCGATTTGAAAGTGAGTTTTGCGGTATCTGATTCATGGTTAGCGAGTTAAGTAAGAATTCAAATCGGACCCGGTCCGATTTGAATTTATAGGAATATAAGCACAAGTCTGTAAGTATATGCTGCTGCATGGCGGCATGAAGGCAACCCTGTGACCACCGACCTCTGGTCGCTGATCTCGGACCCCTGTCCCCTGCCTTCTGACCTGTGTTTCCTTCATAAGCGGCCTTTCCAGTTTCGTTTTCATGGCTGACGGTAACATAGGTTTTTTGACGAAAGTGGGCGGGCGAACAACGTTTGCGGGTAGCTGCGGGAATCTGCGCTTTGTTGCGGGAGTTTGCGCGTCAAAACCGGTCTCTTTTGATGCAGAAAGAATTTGACGGAATTTTGGAGTTCCATTCCGCCGCTCCCCTCTTCCCTCTGCGGATTTTCCGCGTTATTTTCCCATTTCTGCTCTGTTTTTCGCCCCCTGCCCCCTTGACCAGAACCCCGTCCTCTGTTAGTAAACTACCCATGAGTCGCTTCCTTTTTATTGGAAGTGCTTGGGGCGATTTCGGTTCGGCTCGGATTCTGACGCTGGTTGTGTTGTTTCTCCAGTTCGGATTCGCCTTGATCACGCCCGCCGCCCCTCCCGCCGGCTACTATCTCGTTTGGGCGGATGAGTTTAACACCAATGCCATCGACACCTCCCAGTGGACGCGTGTCACCGGCCCCCGGCGCGATGCGGTCAACGCGACCAATACCGTCTCCCTCAACGGCTCGAACATGGTGATCACCACCTACACCGCGAACTCCACCCACTACACCGCCTACGTCAACACTTCCGGGAAATTCCTGGTCCGCTACGGCTATCTCGAGTCGCGCATCAACTACAACGACTCCCCCGGCGAGTGGTCGGCGTTCTGGATGCAGTCGCCCACCATGGGCAAATATATCGATGAGCCGGAATTGTCCGGGCTGGAAATCGACATCTGCGAGCACCGTCTGGTGGACGGCGGCGGCGCCAATCTGGACGGCAAGGTGCAGCACACCTTCCACTGGGACGGCTACGGCACCAATCACCAGAGCGCGGGCAAGCTCACGGCGGATCTCGCCCTGGGCGGCAGCTACCACACCTACGGGTTCCAGTGGACCCCGACCGGCTACAACTTCTTCATCGACGGCGCCAACACCTGGACCCCCGCCGCCTCGGTTCCGATCTCCGCGCACAGCACCTACATCCTGCTCAGCTCCGAGGTGGAGAACGCCAGCTGGGCCGGCAACATCCCGGCCGCCGGCTACGGCACCCTCAGCAACAGCACCACCCGGATGGAGATTGATTACGTCCGCTATTACGCCCCCACCTCCATGGTCTTCTGGGACGGCTCGGCCTCGGCCGACTGGACCAACGCCAGCAACTGGAACTCCGCCCGCGCACCGCAGGGCGGCTTCGACGTGGTCTTCTCCTACCTGGCCAAAGCTAATCCGGCGACGGTGGCCGGCGCCAATTACAACGTCCGCAGCCTCACCTTTCTGGAGACCCCCTCCGCCATCACGATCAGCAGCAACACCCTCACGATCGGGGCCGGCGGCATCGACCTGCTCTCCGCCTCGGCGACGGCCCGGATCAATGCCGACCTCGTGCTGGGCGCGGCGCAGACATGGAACGTGGCGGAAGGCCGCAAGCTCATCGTCAGCGGCTCGGTGGGCGGCAGCGCGGCCTTGACGCTGGCTGGCCGGGGCGCCAGCGCCCTGGCCGGCTCGAACACCTACAGCGGCACCGTCCGCATCGCCCAGGGGGCGCTGGAAATCAGCAACGTCTATGCCCTGCAAAATGCCACCGTCGATCTCAACGCCAGCGATACCGGCACGCTTTACCTGCGGGGGCTCGATGCGGTGCTCGGCGGCCTGAAGGGCGAGCGCAGCCTGGCCCTGGGCGCCGGCGAGGTCGCCATCGGCAACAACAACCAGAGCACCACTTACGGCGGGGTGCTGAGCGGAACGGGCGGCCTGATCAAGGTCGGCTCCGGAACCCTCACACTCACGAACACGCTGCCCGTCAGCGGACCCACGACGATCCGCGCCGGCAAGCTCGTCCTGGCCAACCGGGCCGCGCTCGCTGCGCCCGCCACCGTGGCGGTCAACCCCGGCGCCCAGCTCCTGGCCAGCGGCCTCTCCAACGGCCCCCTGGCCGTCAGCGTCCTGACCGGCGGCGGCACCCTCGTGGGGCCGCTCGCCGTCACCGGCACGCTGGCCCCCGGCACCGCGACCAATGCCCTCGCCACCCTCACCGTCTCCAACGCGCTCAACCTCGCGGGGACCTTCGAAGTGGACCTCGCCGCCCCCGGCCAGTCCGACCGGCTCCTGGTGCGCGGAGGGGCGGCCGCCACCGTCATCCTGGCCGGGCCGCTGCACCTCAACGCGGCCCCGGGGATCCTGGCGGGCACCAGCTTCACGCTCATTGACAACGACGGCGCCGAGCCGGTGCAGGGCCGCTTCACCGACCGGCCGCCGGCGACCACCTTTGCGGAAAGCGGCTACACCTGGGAGATCAGCTACACCGGCGGCGATGGCAACGACGTAGTGCTCACCGCCGTCGCCTCCGTCACGCTCGTCAGCCCCGGCTCCGTCTGGCGCTACTTCGACCAGACCAACGACCTCGGCACCGCCTGGCGTTCGGCGGGCTATCCGGAGGCCGGCTGGGCCGCCGGCCCGGCGCAGCTCGGCTTTGGCGATGGCGATGAAGCCACGCTCATCCGCAGCAACCGGCAGATCACGACCTACTTCCGCCGCTCCTTCCTGGCCACGCCCGGCACCTTCTCCAACCTCACCCTGCGCCTGCTGCGCGACGACGGCGGGGTGGTCTACCTGAACGGCGTGGAAGTCTTCCGGAGCAACCTGACCAATGGCCCGGTGAATTACCTCACCCTGGCCTCCAATGCCCTCGCCGGCGATGAAACCACCAACTTCTACACCCGGGCCGTCAGCCCGTCGCTGCTCGTGCCCGGCGAAAACCTGCTGGCGGTGGAGATCCACCAATCCATCATCACCAGCAGCGACCTCAGCTTCGACCTCGACCTGCGCGGCGAGGATGCGCCCAACGCCCCGCTGCTCGCCGTGGCCAACGCCGACGGGGCCACCGATGTCAGCTTCACCTCCGCCCGGCTCAACGGCGCGGTCACGGTCGTGAACGCCTCGGCCCCGGCAGTTACAATCTACTGGGGGCCCCTCGATGCCGGCACCAACGCCGCCGCCTGGCCCAACCGGATCCACCTGGGGGCCCTCGGCTACGGCCCCTTCAGTACCGTCCTCACCAACCTCGTGCCCGGCACGAGCTACGGCTACCGCTGCTACGCCTCCAATGCCCTCGGCGAGGCCTGGGCCGCTGCCACGTCCGCGTTCGCCACCCCGCCGCCCGTCCCGGTCACGCTGGTTCACGGCGGTTCAAGCTGGCGCTTCTTCGACCAGACCAACGACCTCGGCGCGGCCTGGCGCAGCAACAATTTCAACGATGCCGCCTGGCGCAGCGGTGTTGCCCGGCTCGGCTTCGGCGGCGACGGCGAAGTGACGCGCGTCGCCAGCAACCGGCAATGGACCACCTACTTCCGCCGCCCGTTCTACGTGCCCAACCCCGCGCTGGTGCCCGCGCTCACCGCCCGCCTGACACGCGATGACGGCGCCGGCATTTACCTGAACGGAGCAGAAATCTGGCACGACACCAACCTCCCCGCCGGCCTCATCACCAACCAGACGCCCGCCCTCAGCGCCCTGGGTGGCACCAACGAAACCGGCTGGATCAGCCTCAACCTGCCGCCCGGCAGCCCCGGCCTGCTGGTGGCGGGCTGGAACCTGCTGGCCGCCGAGGTCCACCAGTCGAGCCTGGCCAGCACCGACCTCGGGTTCGATCTGGAGCTGGCCGGCACCCTTTTCCTCGCCCAGCCGCCCCTCTTGCAGGCCAGCCTCACCGCCAATCGGCTCGCCCTGTCGGCCGCCTCTGACGCAACCTACTTCACCCTCTATTCCGCCACCAATCTGGCCGCCCCGGTCTGGATCCGCGCCACCAACGAGCCCGTCCTTTTCAACAGCCTCTGGTACATCTCGCTCCCCGTCCCCACCGAGGTCATGCGCTTCTACCGACTGCAAAGCGAACCCTGACACTACCCGTCCACTGGCATTTAGCTATCGGCTATTCTCAGGCCCCGCATCGACCCCGATAGCGCAGAGGTTTCTCTCCCAAGTTCTACTTTATCCGCACTCGCCCCTCTCCCCCAACCCAACCATCCCGGCGAGCCAATTCCGCGCTGGCCGAAGCCAGCGGAAGGCGCGATAATAGGTGCACATCATGAAACGCCACTTCACCTCCGGAAAGCACACCCTCACACTCCTGTGCCTCCTGCTGCTGACACCGCTCGGGTCGCTGCTCGCCGCCGAATCGGGCTGGAAACTCACCCTCGAAGAGAATTTCGACGGCGCCAGGCTGAACCCCAAGCTCTGGAACGTGGAAACGGGCAAGCGCCGCGATGCCATGAACTCCACCCAGGCCGTGGACCTCAAGGAGGGCAAGCTGGTGATCACCACCTTTACCGATGATAAAGGCGTGACCCACTGCGGTTTTGTGACCACGCGCAAAAATTTCTTTGTCACCCAGGGCAAGACCGTGGCCCGTTGCCGGTTCTCCGTGCAGCCCGGCACCCAGGTGGCCTTCTGGGCGCAGTCGCCCACTTACGGCAAGTCGGGCGACCCGGCCAAGGCAGTGGAGGATGGAGTGGAGATTGACATCATGGAGACGACCGGTCTGATGAAAGGCGGCTATCAATACGCGCTGCACTGGGGCAGCTATAAGCCCGAGACGCACAAGAGCAGCAACCGCAAATTCCCCGCACCCGTGGGCGACCAATGGCATGACTACGGCGTGGAGTGGGATGACACCGGCTACCGGTTCACCCTGGATGGCAAGGTCGTGGCCACCGATGTGAAGTGTCCGGGCTCCAAGTCCCCGGAGTTCCTCCTGCTGACCAGCGAGTCGAACATCAAGGCCTGGAACGGCGAAAGGCCCAAGGAGGGCTACGGCTCCAAGGCGACGTCCCGGAACACGTTTGAGATCGACTGGGTCAAGGCGTGGGAACGGGTGCCCGTCAAATGACCGGGCTGGAGCCCTCGCCCGGCGGGGTCCTGGAACGCGCCGACCCTTTTCACTCATCCAGCGGGCTGTGGATGCCGACGCCCGTTTGTCGGGCGGTGCGTAGGTAGATTTGCGTCGTGGAGAGCTCGGCAAGGCCGAGCAACTCCTGCAAATCGCGGATGCCGGTCCCGCCCTCCAGCAGATGGGTGGCAAAGGAGTGGCGCAAGGTATGAGGGGTGACCTTTTTGTCGAGGCGAGCCCGCCTGGCAGCCTCGCGGATGGCCTTCTGAAACGTGGCATCCAGCACATGATGGCGGCGCAGCACGCCGCTGCGAGGGTCACGGAGAAGATTACGGGAGGGAAACATCCAAAACCATTCGAATTTCTCGCCTGCTTGGGGCCACTTGCGCTCGAGGCTTGCGGGCAATTCCACCCCGGGCAGCCCGGCCAGCCGATCCCGCTTATGCAAGGCGCGCACCCGCTTCCAATGCTGGCGCAGGGCGTCCTGCAGAGCGGCCGGCACGCTGGCCAGGCGGGTTTTGCTACGTTTGACGGACCGGATCGTCAATTGCAGGCGGTCCACGTCCACGTCCTTGACGCGCAAGCGCAGCATTTCCGTCAGGCGTAACCCGGCGCCATACGTCAGTTCGGCCATGAGCCGGGCGGGCCCGGCCAGTTTCGCAAACAGGCGGGTGCATTCCTCGGGGGTCAGGACGGCCGGCACGGGGCGCCGGGGTTTAGCCTGGATGAACTGGCTAACATCGCCCGGCTTCCGTTTGAACACTTCTCTCATTAAAAAGAGGGCCGCGTTAAGGGCCTGCTTGCGGGTGGCGGCGGAGACGCGCTCCTCGACGGCCAGGTGGGAAAGCCAGCGGCGCAAATCCTCTTCGCTCAAGGGGACGCCAGGGGCTGGCTGGCAAAAGAGCAGGCAACGCCAGGCCCAATGGCGATAGGTTTTTTCGGTTCTCCAGGCCAGATGGAGTTCACGGATGCGCCGCACCAGGGTGCGCTCCCAGGGGGGGCCGCCCAGGTCCGCCTTGGCCAGGGGAGGGACGTCCTTCAGGGTCAACTTTCTGCGGGCAGTGGCGGGCGCGGCCGGGAGCTTCTGGCCGTGGTGGCAGTACCAACTCAAGGCGGCCTGGCGGAGGACAAAGTTCTCCGGTGACACCCGGGATTTTTTCCAGGCCAGATGCTCTTTGAAAGCCGTCACGCGGGCGACCTTGCCCTGCTCCCACAGCCAGTAAAGAAATTCGGTGATGGCCTCGCGGTAGGAGGTCTGGAGGTGGACGGGAACCGTCTCCCGGAGCACGCCTTCCCAGTTTTCAAAGCTGATCGTCGTCTTGGTCATAGGGCACGTTCACCCGTGGTGTTTTCCATCTGCTGCGAGACTGCATAAAGATAACTTTGGTGACGAGCCAAAATGTGCTGTCCCGGTCGGCGTTATACGCTCCGATCAAAGTGCTTTTACAATTGTCCCCCGTGGGTTGGCCTGCCCACTATCGCCAGCATAATGAAAAACGCGCCACCGGTAACGCCTCATCCCAAACAGCTCCCTTCTATGCACGAACGTTGGCTTGATAGGTTGTGATCGCGTCTGTCAGTGATCGCCCCGGCGCAGCATCGCCACCCCGCCTCCGGCTCATTTTCCGACCGGCAAAGCGTAATACGCGCACTCCGCAAACAAGAACTCCGCCATGTTAAGCCTGGCGTAGTCATAGTGGCTGATCGCGCGTTCAACAGCCTCGCGTCCGGTACCGTCCCCGGCCAGCGCGGTGATGGCCGCTGCCGCCAGCGGATTCCTCATATACCTGGCCTCATAATGTTTGCGCTCGCCCCGTTTGGTTTTGTCCCCGGTTTCAGAAAGTTTCTGGGCCTCAGCCTGGGTGCGTTGGGGAAACCAGGTGGAATAGACGGCCCGCCAGTCGGTGTTGCCAAACACTTTCTGGTCGCCGTTATCAAACTTCTGGTACGCCTCAATCAGCAGCAACGAATTTCTCGCATTGTTGGTCAGCCCCGCCCGGTATTGCGAGCGGAGCGAATCATCGGTTTCCATGTTAATGAGTTTGGCCAGCGACCCCTGAGCACCGACGCAGATCCACTGCCCGTATTCGTCCAGACCCTTAATCTCTTCGCGGTCGAGGGCATAACCGGTGGCACAGATTTCGGCGCGGGTTTTATCGCTTTTAGCCGGGCGACCGGCGACGGCTTTCCGGTAGTGTGCCAGCCAGACTTCGTCGCCGGTGACCTCGTGCATGGCCCGGAGCATGAACAGATACCGGGAGGCATCGCGAAACAGATGGCCTTGAAAGCCGCCCCTGAATTCGCCCTTGAATGCACCGTCGCAGGGGCACCGCCAGCCGGATTTTTCCAGCACCTCGGCGACCTCCTGCATTTTCTTCACGATGACCAGGCGTTCTGCCGCGGAGGGGATGCCGCTTTTCAAGTACGCATGAAGCCCGTAAAACCAGGGATGGGTTTGGTCATCGGAGCCGAGCGCATAGTGGCACTGCCCATCGGTGCCCATGCCGCGCGCAATCATGCCCGGCACGTCGGAGACCGAGGCGCACTTCATGAGCCCTTGCGCCAGACGCCGCGCTTCCTCCCTGTCGTCGGCGGCTCCGCTGCGGCGGGCGCGCTCACAAACGGCCGGAAGATACAGGCCCGTGAACATGGGCCCGTTCTCGATCGGGCTCCACCACCCGATGGCATTGGGTTTTCCCAGGGAGCAATCCTCGGGTGTGGGGAGGGCACCGACAAAATCAAGGACCACGCCGTGTTTATCCACAAACTTGGTCCAGAGGACATGATGGGCCTGTGCAATCGGGGCGAGGGGCGGCGGCGTTGCACTACTGATCGGCTGCGCCAGAATTACCTGGGTTAAACCGGCCAGCGCCATTATCGCCAGGCATCGCAAACTGATTTTCGAGGTCATTTCACCTCCCATCCAACCATGCGGATTTCCATCGAGCAATCCCGGAGTTGTTTGATTTTGCAGGCACGCGCTCCCCTGCCCCATCCCTATTGATTCGCGTCCATTGGCATGCATTCGCGGTTGTACATTTTCCCCCGCATCCGGTGGGGTGAGGCTCCTGCCGAACCGTCTTACCCCCCCCGAGGCCATCGGTCCGCCGGTGACAACGGGGCACACCATCGCCGGGATGTCAGCTTGGGCAAGAACACCATCAGCCCTCGCCCCTCCCCTGCCCCATCCCTATTGATTCGTCCATTCGCGTAAATTCGCGGTTCAACTTTTCCCCGTCCCCATTTATCCGTGCCATCCGAGTCATCCGTGGTTAAAGGTTTTGGCCGTCTAAGGTGTCCCCACCCGCACCAGGCGATAAAAGCCGACCGGTTGCCCCGGTGTCACCGGCAACAGGTATTCCGTCTCGTGCGTCAGCGGTGTGGCCGGCACGTCCTGCACCCGCTGCCAGCCATTCGTGCCCAGGCTCTCGCTGTGCTCCACGGCGTAGGCCTCGCCCGGCTGCGTCATGAACCGCACCCGCACCCCGGTGCCCTCGGCGGTGTAGTGGATTTTCAAATAGCTGCCCGGATCACCCGGATCCGTGGCGTTGAGAAATTCCACGT
>CAIYYI010000119.1 GCA_903930345.1 uncultured Verrucomicrobiota bacterium | reverse complement strand
CGATCCCATAACTGGCGGCAGCTTCCGGTTGCCAGCCTTTTCCTCGTCGTTCGTCCCGTCACGCCCTCCATTCAACCATACTTGCCGCCCACCTGCCCAGAGCCCCTTCGCCGAACGGATACGAACAAAACGGATGCAGGCAACGGCTCGTATGGCATCTGTCGTGTCATCGACGCTTCCCGCTCGCCGTCGCCTGATCCGAGACGTTAGGCGGCGCTACGCGTATCCAAATTGCCGAACCTCAAGCACCACAAAAATGAAAGCCAAACAACAATCCACTATGTCTGATACCCGTTTTGCAACCGTGCTTACTGTGATTCTTTGTCCCCTCGCGTTTTTCGCCGTCTGGATGTTTTCTGCGTATGGCACACTTGTCATCATGCTCGTCCCGATTGCGTTTATGATACGCGACCAGCTCCGAAATGACCGCGACGCCTAATCATGCGCTGCAGCGAACCCGGCATAAAGGGATCAACCTTGAGTCTGGCTTCATTGGTTAACGGCTCAGTTAGTTCGCTTTAAAGCTCACAACTCAACCCCACGCGTGTCTCCAAGGGTACCGCCCGTCGGATCCCACAGGCCCCCGCCCTGGCCAGATGGGGCAGCCAGGGCGGGGTAGTTCGCCATCTGCGGGCTAGGAGTCAGTGCGTCGATTCCAACCGGCTCCCAATTATGGCGGCGGTGTGGGGCCGGAACTCCGTGGCACCGGCTAGGTCTGGGGCGTAGGTTGCCGCAATTCGATTGCACCACGCTCCGCACTTCGCCTCCCTCTATCACGAATCGAGTTCCCCGAGTTTCGTGTTCGCTAACGCTCACGGCTCCATTTTGGTTTCTCTTGTCGCACGGTTTTTCACTGCGCGACACACTGGCGGTCGCCATCCCCGCTTCGGGTAGAGCTCACACTGGGGGTGTTGCTCGCCTGTTCATTCCACGTCACCAGACTCCCACATCCTACCGCGGGGACCCCGGCCGCTGGCCCCGCAATGGGGACAACAGGGCCAGCTCTCCCTCTGCCTCGCGCACGAATAATAGTTCTCTCCGACACCGTCATCGCTGGTTCTATATCGCGCGTCGCCCAGTGGAAGTTGTCAGAACGTGCGCGAGGCAGCACGCTGGGGCGGTTTGCTGCTGCGCAGCGGTGTTTTTTGGCAACGGGCCGCTATCGCGGCCCCAGAAAGACCGGAAGCACCCAGACCCCGAAACTCCCCCGGGTTCGCCAGAGCCATGCCTGTCGCCGCCGCGCGCCTAAGCTGGCACCCTGCTGCCCCTGCCAGCACCGGCACACGGCTTTCCGCCATTCACGGCACAGGCTCACCCCCCGATGTTTACGCCGCCATCCCTGCGGTTCCTCGCCCTCCGGCCGCGCTCCATTGCGGCACGGCATCAGAAGCATGCCCAGCCTCCATTGCACGCCGCCTACAGGCTCCGGGCCTTGGGATAGCGGCCTGGCCCACGGCGCTCAGTCGCCGCGTGGCTCCCCCTTGCCCGGTCAGGCACTTGATTGGCCCACGCCTGCTGTGCCTAGCTGCGCAGCCACCGGCACCT
>CAIYYI010000118.1 GCA_903930345.1 uncultured Verrucomicrobiota bacterium | reverse complement strand
TCCCGCACGGTCATCCCGAGTTTGCCGTTGACGGTGCCGCCGGTGAGGTTGGTGCCCAGGAAGGAGCGCCACTCGGCCAGGTTCAATTCGCTGATCGAGAGATCGAGGACCGATTCCCCCATCGCTCCGGCCGCCTTGCCCCAATTGATGACCATGGGCTGGGAGAGGCCCGCCCGGAGGAGCGGTTGGCCACCCTGCTGGGTGGCGGCGAAGGCAAAGGCCTGCACTGTGGCGTTGGACTGGGCGAGATCAATGGCCACCTGGTAATCCAACTGCAACTCCAGCGTGGGGGTGGTGAGCCCCTGGCGGGTCAGGCTGAACTTCTCCCCCTTGATCTGGCCGGAGGTGTTCACCTGGCGCGCCTGGTTCTTAAGCTCAATGTCGTAATTGGCGGAGAGGCGCGTGGACCCGAAATAAATGCCGAGCCGCCCCCCGACGAGGGAGAGCACCTGGTTGCCAATGCCGCCCACGGTAATCTTGATGCGGCCCTCCTGCTTTAGGGCATCCAGCGGTCCGCTGATCATGACGTTGCCCAGGGGCGCGCCGTCGCGGGAGAAATTCACGGCGAGCTGTTTGATGTCTTTCAGGGAGAGGTCCGCCAGCAGCTTGGTGTTCAGGCGGGCGGCCTCGGCGAAGGCGCCGGCGGCCTGGTTGACCGCCACATCGGCGTCCGCCTTCACATTCTGGGGCATCAGGTCAGCCCCAAGGTCCAGGCTCAGGGCGGCCTTGAGATTGGCGGCCAGCTCATCCCGGTTGGTGGCGGTCTGGGAGGCGTACTTGAGCGCGGCGGCCAGCGTGATCTGGCCAACGGTCGCGTTTTTCACCCCGTCAACCTTGATCCCCAGGCCGGACAGCTCCACCACACTGCGTCCGCCGCCCTTTTGGTTCTGCACGACCATGATGGTCCCGTTGTTGAGCGCGACGCGGCGCAAATCCAGCTTGGTGGGCTGCTCCGGCTTGGCCGGCTTGGGCTTGGGTGGCCGAGCCGCCGCCGCCTGCAAAATCGGGTCCAGGTTGCTGGTGCCATCCGCATTGAAGACCAGGTTCACGGCGGGCGCCTCCACCAGCACGTCCGCAATATCCAGGTTGCCGCCCAGGATGGCGAACAGGCTGTACTGGGCGCGCACCTCGCCCACCGTTGCCAGCGGGGTCTCGCCCGTGGTCTGGATTTTGAGGCCCCGCAGCATGACGGAAGAGAACGGGCTGATGGTGGCATCCTCCACCGTGATGGTGGCCCCCAGACTCTTGCCGGCACTGGGCAGGATGACGGACTTCAAGAACCAGGTGCTCGTGCCCACGAAGTATGCCATCACCAGCAGGACCGCCAGCGCCCCGGCACCCAGGCCCAGTTTTTTGCCCCAACCGCTTTTGACTGTTTTAACCGTTGTGTTTTCACTCATAAAGACTCATTCCCATTGGGATCCTTGAATGGCCCACTGGCGATCAAGGGTCTGATTTGACGCCCGCCTCCGTGCAAAATTCGGTGTCGCAAGACCGGCGGCGAAAGAAAAAAAGGCCCAAAATTTCACCTGAACGGACAGGGAGCCGCCCGCTGACGTGAAAAGTCAGGCACACCAGTAAAATAATGCCGCAGGGCCAAGGTGCAAGGCCTATTATGAACGGGGGCGCAAAGCGTTGACGTGCAACCGGGGGATGGTCATGATGCGGGGAATTCATCATCGCACCATGAAAAGTTTAATCGCGCCCGTCCTGGCAGCCCTGCTCGTGCAGGCAGCCGCCGCCGCTGAATTCCATGTTTCCATCAAAGGCAACGACGCCGACGCCGGCTCGGCCGCAAAACCGTTGCGCAGCATCTCGGCCGCCGCCCGGGTGGCGCAGCCCGGGGACACCATCACCGTGCACGCGGGCACCTACCGTGAACGGGTGACGCCACCCCGTGGCGGGGCATCCGACACCCGGCGGATTGTCTATCAGGCGGTGCCGGGCGAAAAGGTGGAAATCAGCGGCTCGGAAGCGGTCACGAACTGGGCCCGGGTTCAGGATGGGGTCTGGAAGGTGACGCTGCCCAATTCATTCTTTGGCGGCTTCAACCCCTACAGCGACCGCATCCGCGGGGACTGGTTCAACGGACGGGGCCGCGAGCATCATACGGGGGCTGTCTATCTCAACGGCGACTGGCTCACCGAGGCGGCCAAGCTGGAGGAAGTGCTGATGCCCGCAGGCACGAGCCCACAGTGGCTGGCGCGCGGAGGACAGCAGGTGCTGCTGAACGTGGCCTGGCTGCGGACCGGCCTGGGCGCGGGGGAGGCGGGGCGGATTCCGGCCACGCGCTTTGCGGCCAAGAGCGGCACGAAAAACGCGCCATGCACGGAAGGCGGCGAGTGTGTCGGCTGGATCGAGCATGGCCACTGGCTGCGCTATGAAAAGGTGGACTTTGGGCCGCGCGCTGAAATGATGGAGATCCGCGCCGCGTCTGAAACGGAGGGCGGCATCATCGAGATCCGGCTCGACACACCGGAGGGCGAACTTCTGGGCGCATGTCCGGTCCCGAACACCGGCGGGTGGCAAACCTGGTCCACTTTCACCCCGAAGCTCAAGCCGGTCAGCGGGGTCCGGACGGTCTGCCTCGTATTCAAGAGCCACCCATCGGCGGCGCTGAACCCCCAGTTGTGGTTCGCGCGGGTGGATCAGGAGGCCACCACGATCTGGGCCCAGTTCCAGGGCGTGAACCCGAACGAGCAACGGGTGGAGATCAATGTGCGCCGGACCGTGTTTTATCCGGACAAACCGGGCGTGAATTACCTCACCGTGCGCGGGTTTGCGCTGCGGCAGGCGGCCACTCCCTGGGCACCGCCCACTGCGGAGCAGATCGGCCTGATCGGCACGCATTGGAGCAAAGGCTGGATCATTGAGAGCAACGTTGTCAGCCATTCCACCTGCTCCGGCATCGCGCTCGGGAAATACGGTGATGAGTTTGACAACACCTCGGCCGACACCGCCGAGGGCTACGTCAAGACCATCGAGCGCGCCCTGCAGAATGGCTGGAACAAGGAGACAATCGGCCATCATGTGGTGCGTAACAACACCATCTCCCACTGCGAGCAGGCGGGGATCGTCGGCAGCCTGGGGGCCATGTTCAGCACTGTCACGGGCAACACCATCCACGACATCCACGTGCGCCGGCTGTTCACGGGCGCGGAG
>CAIYYI010000117.1 GCA_903930345.1 uncultured Verrucomicrobiota bacterium | reverse complement strand
TTCATCCACTGGGGGCTCTATTCCGTGCCCGGCTGGGGGGTGAAGAAGGAGTATGCCGAGTGGTACTGGAACCGGATGCACGACCAGAAGGACAACAATCCCTGGTGGCAGTATCACCAGCGGGTCTACGGAACCAATTTTACCTACCAGGACTTCGCCCCGCTGTTCCGGACCGAGAACTTCAACGCCCGCGAATGGGCAGACATCTTCCAGCGTTCCGGGGCGAAGTACATTGTGCCCACCTCCAAGCACCACGAGGGCTACTGCCTCTGGCCCAGCGCCGAGGCCAGCAAAAACTGGGGCCGCCCCTGGAACGCCGTCGAGATCGGTCCCAAGCGGGATCTGATGCGCGAAATGGCCGATGCTGTGCGTGAAAAGGGGATGAAGTTCGGTTTCTACTACTCGCTGTACGAATGGTACAACCCGCTCTGGCTGAGCGACCGCAAACGCTTCGTGGACGAACACCTGTTCCCGCAGTTCAAGGACGTGGTAACCCGCTACCAGCCCGCCATCATCTTCAGCGATGGTGAATGGGATATGCACTCCAAGGATTGGAAGAGCGAGGAGTTGCTGGCTTGGCTGTTCAATGAATCCTCCGCCCGCGACGAGGTGGTGATCAACGACCGTTGGGGCAAGGACTCCCGCCACAAGCACGGGGGCTACTACACCACCGAATATGCGGCCGGGCTCAAGGATGACTCCCACGCTTGGGAGGAAAGCCGGGGCATGGGCTATTCCTACGGCTGGAACCGGATCGAAAATATTGACGACTACAAAAGCAGCCGTGAATTGATTCTGGTGCTGATTGATCTCGTCAGCCGCGGGGGCAACTTCCTGCTGGATATCGGCCCCACCGGGGACGGCCGCATCCCCGTGATTATGCAGCAGCGCCTCACGGAGATCGGGGACTGGCTTAAGGTCAACGGCGAGGCCATCTACGGGAGCCGCTTTGCCGGGCGTTCCTGCCAGTGGTCCGAGGGCAAGCAGCCGGGCCAACAATTTGGCGAATACATGATCAAGTACAACCTCCTGGAGCAGGTCGGTCAGGCCTCCCGCAACGGACTGGCCGTGAAACAGGCCTTTTTCACCGCCAAGCCGGATGTCCTTTACGCCATCACCCCGGGCTGGCCGGGTGCGAAGCTGGTGCTCAACCAGCTTTCCGTCCCCGCCTCGGCCAAAGTCACGCTGCTGGGCCACGACCAACCGCTGAAACACAAGTTCAGCCGGGGAACGCTAACCGTTGAGATGCCGGCGTTGAACGCGGATCAGGTTCCCTGTCGGCACGCTTATACTCTCAAGATCACCGGAGCCAGGGTATTGCCTGAACCGGCCGGAAAATAGTCCTGCCGCGAGGGTTAAGCTGGCGGTCGGTTCTGCCCGGATGAAAAATTTGGATCAATCATGAACAATCCTTTCTGCCTCAAAGCTCGGTTTGCCCGCGCCAGCGCTGTCCTGGGCGCTTCTGCCCTCCTGTTGCTCCTCGCCATCCCGGGCGGGGCGGCCCCGTTCATTTCCTACTCGGCAGGCAAAGCGGACGTGGTCATCAGCCATGCCGAAGGCGACTACCTGCGTGTCAGCACCGCGGTTTGGGGACCGAATTGGGCGTGGAGCAGCTTCAGTGGCAAGTCCACTGGCGCGCAGGGTTTGGTCACCGGAAATCTCAGCGCCAAAATCACCGGGGCCGCCGCTCCCCTGCCCCTGCGGTTCCAGGCCAGCCGGATCTCCCCCCAACCGCCTGCAATTCCAGTATGAACTGCAGGTTGACGCCCCTCTGGCCATCACTCTGGCGGCGGTGGATCTCAGTCTCGGCAAGACGTTCGAAGGCCGGCCAGTGCTGGTGGAGGAAAACGGCAAATCGACATCCATCCCCACCCCGCTGAGCCGCCGTCCGCTGGGGTCCCAAGTCAGCGCCCTCCGGATGACCGATGCCGCCGGGGGGATTACGGTCGTGCGCTTTGAGCCTCCCGGCGAGGTGGCCGCCGATGGCACGGTGCGGATCATTCTGGCTCAGAATCAGGTGGCTGCCGGGAATCGGAAATTGCAGATGACCGTGGAATTGCCCTCGGCCACGGATTGGTACGCCAACTTGGCCGATATGCCGGACGAACCGGGCCTCGCTTCGTGGTACCCCTGGCAAGCCACCGGCAGCACCAATCAGAGTGTCATTGGCCTGGAGGATTGGCTCGAAGCCCCGGCCGGAAAACACGGTCGTATTACGCGGCAGGACGATCAGTTGATCTATCACGGCCAGCCCCTTAAACTCTGGGGAATCAACCTCTGCTACGGGGCCTGTGCTCCGGAGAAGGCCATGGCGGATAAGCGGGCCGCCTTCTATCGCAAATACGGCATCAACGCCGTGCGGCTGCACAAGTTCGCCGATGGCTCCGGCTGGTCTGGGATCCAATCCAAGGACAGTTGCGTGGAGTACGATCCCAAGGGGCTGGACCTGATGGATTACCAGGTGTCCCGGTTCAAGGCGGCGGGCATTTATGTGAAGCTCTCGGCCCACTTTGGCTCCCTCAAGCTGGGTCCGGCGGACCAGCAGTACGTCCCTTATATGGAGGAGTTCAGTGGTAGCAAGAAGGGCCGCCAGGACCGCATTGAAACACCGCACAGCGCCATCCATTACTCCCCGGAACTCCAGCGGGTGCAGATCCTGCAGATGGTGAACCTGCTCAAACACAAGAACCCGCACACCGGGCTGACGTACGCCGAGGATCCGGCGGTGGCGTTCGTGGAGATCATCAACGAGCAAAGCATCCTGTTTTTCAGCTCCATGGCACCTCTTAAGGCCAGCGCCACTCTGCGCCAGCAGGTCGGCTTGCGCTTTGGCCAGTGGCTGCGCCAGCGCTACGGCACCCACGCCGACTTGGTCCGGGCCTGGGGTGCCGGCACCCTCGATTGCTTTGCCGGAGAGGGTTTCAAGACCGACGGCGAGCATCTGGACAAAAACAACATCCTCCCGCTGGGCAACCCATGGTACTGGGATCCAGAGCAACTGGCCGGCTCCCAGGCCTCTCGCAAGCGTCGCCTGCTGGACACGCTGGAGTTTCTCACCATGCTGCAGGATGAGTTCTATGACCGCTATGTAAAGGCCCTGCGCGAGGCCGGGTATCAGGGCGAAATCCTCAGCTCCAACTGGCAGGCCGGTCGGGCCTACAGCCATTTCGCCAACCTGCATTCGGATTACCGCGTCGGCACCATTGATCGCCACAATTATTTCGGCGGCAAAACCGCCAATGCCTCCATGCTTTCCCGTGCCGGCTCTGGCATGCTCAGCAGCGGCATGCAGCAGGTGGCCGACCGGCCGTTCATGCTTTCCGAGTGGATCCATGTGACCCCCAGCGAACTGGGCGTGGAAGGCCCGGCCATTCTCGGCGCCTATGGCCTGGGGCTGCAGGGCTGGGATGTTTCTTTCATGTTCCAAAACCGCGATACCGGTTCCTTTTTGCCCAAGCTGGGTGGGGACCGTTGGGAGGTCACCTCCCCCCAGGTGCTTGGCGTTTTCCCCGCCGTCGCCCGCCAGATCCACCGGGGTGATGTTCAGCCGGCTACGGTGAGCGCCGTGCGCAACGTTCATGCCCCTTCGCTCTTCGTCGGCAAGCTCGGCTTCGATGATCGCGTGGCTCAGGGCTACGACGACAAGGAGCTGGATAGCAGCAAGGTTTCCGCTCGCGCCCTGGCGGTGGCTCGCAGCGTGGTGAACTTCACGAAGGAGTACACTGAAACCCCGGCTTTCAACCTCCAGCCGTATGAGAAGGATGGCCAGTTGGTCTCCTCCACCGGCCAGTTGCGCTGGCGCGAGGCTAGCGGTGCGACGGGCGGCTGCTTCACCATGGACACCCCCGGCACCAAGGCTGTGGTGGGCTTTGCGGGCAGCGGCCAATATGTACTGGGCCAGGCCACCATTGAGCCCCAGCCTGGCCGGTTCTCTGCCATTTATCTCACCGCTCGCGAACGCAGCCAGAACCTGGACACTTCGCGGGAGCTGATCCTCGTGGCCACCGCTCGCGCCCGGAACACCGGCATGAAGTTCTCCCCCGGCGGTGACCGCCTGCTCGCTCCCGGTGCCGCGCCCATCCTGATGGAGCCGGTGAAGGGACGTATCTCTCTCCGCCGACCGGGCGCCTTTCAGGTCATCCTGCTCGACCATGATGGCCGGCTGACTGATCGCACCCTGCCGGTGGAAAATGGTGCCTTTACCTTCGATGCTGCCCGCGATAAAACCCCTTATTATCTCATCCGGTACTGATTTTGGTATGACCAACCCTTTCTCCTCCCCGGCCTTGCCCAAAGCGACCTCCATCGCCGGTCGGTTGCTCCTGTTGATTGGCCTGCTGCTGGCAGTGGTTGTCCACGGTCAACCAGCCCGGTCTCTCTCCTTTGAGGGTGCTCAGTGGATTTGGCTCACTGAGCCTCCCACCTTGCCCTTGAACGACTTCCGGTCCGGGTCGGTGTTTTTTCGCAACAGCATTGCCTTGCCCGAGAAGGATCAGATTGAATCCGCCGACCTGATCATCACCGCCGACAATCTGTTCACGTTGTTTATCAATGGCAAACCGGCCGGGCAAAGCGAGGTGGACAATTCGGCCTGGATGAAACCCAAGCATATCAACGTCACCGACCTGTTGCTCCCAGGCCGCAATCTCCTCGCCATCGAGGCGATCAACACTATCCCTGGCCCGGCCGGTCTGGTCGTCAAATTCGACGTCAGCCTCAAGGACGGTCGGGCGTTCACCCTGGTCTCCGATGCCTCTTGGAAATGCTCCGGCAAGGAGGTGCCGGACTGGAATCTGCCCCAGTTCAACGATTCGCCCTGGGTTGCCCCCCGCGTCCTG
Source organism: uncultured Verrucomicrobiota bacterium (assembly GCA_903930345.1). Classification (GTDB taxonomy): domain Bacteria; phylum Verrucomicrobiota; class Verrucomicrobiia; order Limisphaerales; family CAIYYI01; genus CAIYYI01. The sequence goes on along the minus strand of CAIYYI010000117.1, from coordinate 8,883 downwards.
GGAAATTTCGGTATGGCTCCCTGGAACAAAGTGGCGGCGGTTCGCCAGACTCCCGGGGGCAAGGATGACCCGGCGCAGAGCCAGCAGGCCATGCGGGAGCTGAAGGCCGCCCTGCGCGGCCTTGAGGAACGGGTTCCCCCGGCCGATTATGCGTGGCCAGACGCCGTTGCCTTTGTGGGCAATGATTGCAGCCTTTACCGGCCCTCCGGCGGCACCGCCTCCAGCTATGACAGTTTGACGGTCACCACCTTCAACCCCCATCACACCCGGGCCTATCCCGAGCATGATCTGCCTTCTCCGGTCAAGGTTGGCCGCACCCTGTTCCTGCTGCAGCCTGCTCGCCCCGGCACCACTCCGCGTCCCCTGGTGGAGGCTGGCAATGGGGCCATCGGCACGCCCACGGCCTCGTTCGATGGCAGTTCCATTTTCTTCTCCATGGCCCGCGACAACGATCCTTTCTATCACATTTATCGCGTGCCGACCGCCGGCGGCCCGGCGGTCCAACTGACCCGCGGCCCCTTCCACGACATCGACCCGGCTGAACTGCCCAACGGCCAGATCGTGTTTACTTCCACGCGCATTGGGTATTTCGAGGAGTACCACAATCCCCCTGCCCGCTCGCTTTTTACCATGCGGGCGGATGGCGGCGAGATCCGGCCTCTTACCCATACCTTCATTTTTGACAATGAGCCCCGTGTGATGGCCGATGGGCGCATTCTGTTTATCCGCTCTGACAATTTCTTTGACCGGGGCAAGGTGGAAACCCTCCTGCATGCCATCCACCCGGACGGAACTGAAGGTTACACCGAGTTCGGATTGGATATCGGCCCTGACTATGGCAGCCGGTTGCGGGCCTTCAACTGTGGCAGCCCGGCCCCCATGCCGGATGGTCGGGTGGCTTTTGTCACCGGCTCCACCATCGTGATTGGCGCTCCGGGATCCGCTGCCCGGGATCAGCAGGTGGTGCGTCTGGAGGCGGGCGATGTGGCTGCCCTGCCGGATAACCGACTCCTCTGCACCCTGCCCCGCAAGCAGCCGTTTGAAACCACTGTTCGCGGCAAGAAACGGGTGGTGCAGGATTACAGTTACGAGAAGATTGCCATTCTGGATCCCCAATCAAAAACGCCGGATCTTGTGGTTCTCTTCGACTCCCCCGGCTCCCCTCTCCATAGCCCGGTGGCGGTGGTGGCACGGCCTCGCCCGCCTCTCCTCGCCGAAAAAGTGAACCGGGAAAACGCCTTTAATCTCAAGGGGACAGGTGTGCTTTTCTGCCAGAATGCCCGGTTTACCAAGAACACCACCGCCGGTTGGCCCCACGTGCGCGCGATGCGGGTGCTGGCTGGCAAGGGGCTGACCATGCGATCCTCCCACTCGTACATTGTTCATGCGGGCAGCGAAGTGGTGGAGCTTGGGACCGTCCCGTTGGCACCGGATGGCTCATTCGCTGTGGAGGTTCCTGCGGATACCGCCATCGCCTTCCAGGCCGTGGACGCCGAGGGTCGCTCCGAGCTGAACGAGATGTCATGGATTTTTGTTCGTCCCGGCGAAACTCGTGGCTGCGTTGGCTGCCACCAGCCCCGGCAGGCCAGTCCGCCTTGCCAGGTCGCTCCGCTTCAGGCCGCGGCCACCGCGCCGCTCCGTCTCTTGGGCCAGGGCAACCCGCACCGGTTTCGCGGCAATAATGCCGCGGTTACCGGCGAAATGGAATTGCAGTTCGACCGCTACCGCGAGGTGGCCAGCCTCAACCGGCACGCCGACGCGGTGGATGCCCTGGCTACCGGCGCTGCTGAGGTGCGGCAATTGATCGCGCAACTGAGCCAGCCTGATCCCGGTGTGCGCCTCTCCAGCGCCCAGCGGCTGGCGCTCTGCCGTGATGCCGCTGCTGCCTCGGCGCTGGCCGTTTGTCTGAATGATTCATCCCGGGAATTGCGGGTGGCTGCCGGTCTCGCATTGGCCACCTGTGGTACCCGGGAATCGATCGCTCCGCTGCTGGGCTTGGCGGAGGACCCGGATCCTATGGCTGCTCAGGCGGCTGCTATCGCTTTGGAGAATCTGACCGGGCACGCATTGACCTTCAGTGCTTACATGGATCCTCCCCGGCGGCACGCGCAGGTCAAGGCCTGGCGCGACTGGTTCGCCGACTGTTCGTGGGATCAGATTGAGCAGGAGCTGGTGGGGCGGCTGGCCAGCCCGGATCGGGATGTTGTCCGGCGCGCCGCCGTAGCCCTGGGGCATACCGGTGGCGACCGATCCCGTGTCGCCCTGCGCAAGTACGTTGACCGGGAAAGGCAAAACAACCCGCTGGTTGAGTGGCGTAAAAACCACGGCAATCGTGGTGATGGTGCCCGTTTCAACTCCCTTTCCCCCGTCAATCCCCGTACCCTTCAGGCTGCCACCCGGGCGTTGGGCTACTTGCGGGATACCGGGGCTGTTTCGCTGTTGAGCGAAACCCTCCGGCAGCAGCGCGATCCGGAGACGGCCAACCTTTTTCTGGCTGAAGCCGCTGTGGAGGCCCTGGGACGTTTGGAAACACCTGAGTCTTGGGCTGCTCTCCTCGGCGCTTTTGCTGAACTCAAGGATTATCCCACCCACACCCTCTGGTATGGAGACCATCCTGCGTTAATGGCCTGTCATGCCGCGCCGGTCCATTATCTGATTACGGAGGCTCTCGACCGTGCAGGTGCCCCTGGGTGTGAGTCGATCGTTCCCCACCTGATTCGCTCCGTGCCCACCGATTTCGACCGCGGTCTTTTCCTGGAAAATGACGATTGTGAAACCCTGGTTGGCCGGGTTATCCGTCGGGCGGGTGCGGAGGTTGCTGTGGTGGAAACCTGCCTGGCCATCCTGGGCGATCCTCAGGCCGCCACCAACGCCGCCATCCACCAGGCCCTGCTGGCCGTTCATGGGGCCTGGGGTGGCACTCCCACCCCTCGCATCCGCGCCGCTCACATCCTGTCGCTGGTGTGCCGGGACACCCGGTTTGAACCCCGCATCCGCGCTCTCTTCACCCGCTTTTCCAATCAAACGAACACCATCTCCCGCGTCTTTGACACGGGCATTCCGGTTGTGAATGCCTTGCCGGAGAAAAACTGGTGCGCCTTTTACCTGGCCCGCGCCCTAGGCAACCTGGGGAACCGCCAGTCAGTGACAGCCTTGCTGGCCGCCCTGAAGACAAGTCAGGCCGAAGCGGCTTCCGGCCGACCCGATCCCACCGGACCCGGCGTGTTGTTCCTGCAGAACGACCTCACCCCCTGCTGGCGGGCGGCCACCGCCTGGGCCCTGGGCCGGATCAGGGATGAGCGCGCCACTCCGGTCCTGCTGGGCCTCGTGAAAGACATGGAAAACGCCCTGGATACCCGTCATGCCGCCGTGCGGGCCTTGCAGACCATCAATGATCCCGCCGCGCAAACCTCCCTGGCGGAACTGGCGATTGATTACCCCGAAGTATCGGTCCGGAAAGCCCTGTTGAAAACCGCGCTGCCCGGCCGCCCCTGAAGATCGTCACCGGCAGCCTCAAACCACTGGTTTTTGGGTTGAAAAGCTCACCGACAACGACTTAAGGATGTGATTCCATTGCGAGCCGAGCAGTTGGGGAAACCCCTCGGTCCAAAGGCAAAAGTGTGCGCGATGCAGCTTGGTTTCAGCAGGCATCTGCGAGGCTATTCGCTGCTGGATTTGCGTGGCGGTCCAGCCTCGGGCGAGCAAACGCGCTTGCTGGGAAGCCGGAGTGCAGCCCACTGCCAGGATGGAATCGAATTCGGTTTCAGCCCCGATTTCATACAACAGAGGAATGACCACCAAGGCGGCACTGTGACTTTGCTTGCGCCATTGTGCCACCCTTTGCATCCAGGCAACACGAATGCGCGGATGCAAAATGCGCTCCAGCACCTGGCGTGCGGCTGGGTCGGAAAACACCCGGCGCGCCATTTCCGCACGGTTTAGGGAACCATCGGAACTCAGCAGTTCCGGGCCAAAGCTGTCCTGGATTTCCCGTAAGGCAGGCTGCCCTGGTTGCACGACATCGCGAGCCAGATCATCCGTGTCCACCACCGGGAAGCCATGCTGGACAAACCAACCGGCGGCAGTGGATTTACCCATGCCAATCCCACCGGTCAATCCCAAGAGCTTCATGGGTACGACAGCCTAAAAGGACCGCCGATGTCGCCAGCGGCGGTCCTTTCAAAGTCATTGCTGAATCAAACGATAGAACCGGAAGGAGGAACTGGACGCATTGGTGTCCTGGTAGTTGACACCGGAAACACCCGCCCGGTTGGTGTACACCGGCACCCAATTGACCAGGTTGGTGGAAACCTCGACAACGTAGGTGTTGCCGGGAATCCCGGTCAGGGTCAACTGGAAAGTGCCATTGGTCAGAGTCATACCACTGCCCAGGCCCGGGACAATGTTCGCACCGAAATAAGTGACGATGAGACTTTGATTGTTGGCCGAAACCTGATCATCGCCCGTGGATGCCACCACCACCAAATTGGTGGCCAACATTGAGGCCGCCGAGGTCAGCGTCGCCGTGAGGGTGGCGGTTGCCCCGTTGGTCAATTTACCCACCGAATAGGTGAGCAGGCGACCATTTGAGGTGGAGGTTCCCTGACTGGCGGAGGCACCAACCAAGGTCACCCCCGTCGGCAGAGTGTTGCTGACCACGACGTTGGTGGCGTCCGCCGGGCCGTAGTTGCTCACGGTGAACGTGTAAACCAAGTTGGTCCCCAGCCCGACCGGATCAGCCGATTCGGCAGTTACAATGGCGAGATCGGAGGACGGTTTGACCTCGTCCACGGTGGTCACCGTGATGGACCAACCACCGGCAATGGCGCCATAGTCCAAGGTTTCATCGTCCACCGCACAGAGCGACCACACACCGTTGGGGTCAGCCCCATTGAACGCCGCCAAATTGGTTGCATAAGGACCTGCCGGAGCCGGGGCCGGGAAGTTGACCGCGCCAAATCCCGAAGCGGTGCGGTTGGTGCCGGAAACAATCGGGCCCGCATCCGGAAGGGAGTTGGTGCTGGAATCGTCAAAGGTCAGGTTGACATTCACCAGATCAGGATCCCCGCCAACATCCGACATCAGCACGACTTTTTGTCCAGCCGGACCCACCAGGAGCAGGTCGATGTCATCGGGATAACCATGGTTCATGTTCCGCAGCGAGACAGTGACTTTGCTCACCTTGCCAGTCAGGCCATAGACAGTGATCGCCGAGGGATAAGGCGTCGCGTTGGTGTTGTCATTGAGCGTGATCACGTTGGTGCTGGCAAAGGTGCCAGAAGCGCGGCCCAACATGTAATTGAAGACCACATTCCCCAACAGGCTGGTGCCCTCACGCAACTGGAGGGTGATGGCCAGAGCGGATCCATTCGTGCCGGCGGCAGTGAAGGTGAACGGACGGCTGACAGAGGCTCCGCCGGCCACCAGGGCGCCGTAGGTCTGGGCCGCACCCGGAGCGGTCACGCCGTTGGTCGCCAGCAACGTGGCCACCAGGTTCGTGGTGGCCAGGTTGCCCACGTTCCGCAACGCCAAGTTGATCGTTACGGCTTCACCCGGCTCGACCACCCGGTTGGTCGCCAGGTTTTCCGCAATCACAGCCGCACCGGCCGGAACAATGACACTGGTGTCATCATCCACAATCGTTAGCACTCCTGTGGACCGGCCCAGGATGGCGGTGCCAGAGGTGTTGGACAGGGCGATATTGATGGTTTTGTTGCCATCTTTCAGGGCGTTATTGTACACCGGAACCGTGATTGTGCGGGAGCTTTCACCAGAGCTGAAAAACACCGTCCCGTTGAACGGCTGGTAATCCACCCCGCTGACCGCGTTGATGCTGGTCATCGCCATATTGACCGAGACCGCCCCTTGCAGGCCTCCCCGGCGCGATACCACGATGGTGGCCTGACCGCCAGCCTCGCTCACACTATAGGTGGCGGAACTCAATTCCAGCACACTGTCGTTGTCAATGATGGTCAACACCGCCGTGCGCTGGCTGCCAAGCAGAGCCCCGCCCAACGGGGAACTCAGATTCAAGTTGAGGAACTTGTTGGCGTTGGTCACCGCGTTGTCCGTCACCGGAACCACAAAGGTCTTGATCAGTTCGCCCGCGCCAAACGTGACCGTGCCGACCACCGGAGTATAATCTGAACCGGCAATCGCGGAACCGTCGGAGGTGGAGTAAGACACAACGATATTGGCGGCTCCGCCGTTGTTGCGGGACACCGTGATGACCGCCTGGTTGGCCCCTTCATTGACCGAGTAATTGGCCGCACTGAAGTTGATGATGGATTCATTGTCACGGATCACCATGAGGGCGTTGGTGTAGCCCGAGAGGGTGGCCCCACCGGTTGGGTTGACCAGCAGCAGATTGAAGGATTCCTCCGCCTCGACTTCCGTGTCATCAATGACCTGGAGAAACACAGACTGGCTGGCCACGTTATTGGAGAAGGTCAGCACATTGGTTATCCCATAGAAATCCACCCCGCTGATTGCGGTCCCACTGCGGGTTTGAAACTCCACCGTGGCATCGCCAGTGGTCCCGTTTGTGCGAATAACGGTTACGTAGGCAAAGAACCCGTTTTCATCGGCGTAATAGACCGGTTCAGAGAAACGGAATGCACCCGGGGTGAGATCATCATCGGTGATGGTCAGAGTGGCGAAGGCACCGAAATAATCAAGCTGGGCACCGCTGGGTCCGTAGAGGTACATGCTAATCAATTCATTCCCCTCGGACAGCCCATCATCGTGAATCGGGACGGTGAAGGATTTGACCGTTTGACCATCGGCGAACTGCAACGTGCCACTGACCAGCGCGAAATCCTGACCGGCGGTGGCTGTGTTGTTGCTGATGGCATAGTTGATGGAGGCATTGCCCAGACTGCCATTGTTGCGCCGCACGTTGATGGTGGCCGTGCCGCCATTCTCATTCACGATGTAGTTGGCGATGCTGAAGCCAAACGTTCCCGTGGAATAATCATTATCCACAATGGTCACCGTGGCATTGCTCCGGCCCAGAGAGACGGAACCCACCGGATTGGAAAGGAAGAGGTTAAAGGTTTCATCCCCCTCCACCAGACTGTCCTCGAGTATGGGGACGACGACAGAGACAACATCCAGACCGGTGAAGAAGTAAACCCGGCCAGTGCTGCTAAGGTAATCCGAACCGCCGGTGGCCGTGCCATCAGAAATGGCGTAATCCACCGAGGCAAACCCATCCGTACCCGCAAGACGACGAATATTGACAACCGCCTGGGTGGCCGACTCATTGACGCTGAAATTGGGCAGCTCAAAACTGATCAAACCATCATTTTCGACAATTGCCAGTGTGGCCTGGGAGCGAGCACCCAACTCGGCTCCGGAAACCCCGGTCAGGTGAAGTTGGATCGTACGATCAATTGTCGCCGCCGTATTGTCAATCAACGGGACAATGAAGGACTTGGTGGCTTCGCCGTCCGTAAAGTCGAGCCGACCGGAAACAGAGAGATAATCGATCCCTGCAAAGGCCGTCCCATTGCTAACCGAATAATAAACGGAAGCCGCACCCTCCAATCCGACCGAGCGAACCACTGTAACGACCGCATTGGAGATGCTCTCCAATTGGCTGAAATAATCGGCCGCAAACTCAATGGCCCCCGAACCCGCGTTGATGCCGTTGTTCAACCGGGCGATAAAGTAGCGGGGAGCGCTGTTGAATTCAGTGAATCCACCCGCCACAAGGATCTTGCGATCCGGTTGCAGGGCAATCGCATTCACAAAGTTGTTGGCACCCGTCCCCACGTTAAAGGCCAAATCGACCGCTCCATTGGCCGTCAAACGGGCAATCCGATTGCGTCCGAACCCATTGACATTCAGGAAGGCTCCGCCGATGAGAATGCGCCCATCTTCCTGCAAGGCGATGGTGTTGACAAAGTCATCCGCACCCGCACCCGGGTTGAAAGTGACATCCAGCGAGCCATCCGCATTCAGTCGGGCCACCCGACTGCGGGCCACGCCGGCCACCGATTGGAACAAGCCACCGATCAGCACTTTGGAGTCCGGTTGAACCACCAACGCGCGCACCGAGGCATCCGCCCCCGCCTGCGGATTGAAGCTGGTATCCACACTGCCATCCGGATACAAACGAGCGACGCGGAACCGGCTCAGGCGATTGACATCGGTAAAGTCACCCACGATGACAATTTTGCCATCCGGTTGCACGCTGATGGCACGAACCGCACCATCGGCACCCGTCATGCCCTGGAGGAAGGTGGGGTCCACCACGCCATTGGTATCCAAGCGGGCCAAGTGGCTGAAGCTCGCCCCATTCACGGATGTGAAGAAGCCGCCGATCAGCAATTTGCCATCCGGCTGCAAGGCCATGCAGTCCACCAGATTGTCCGGACCCGTTTGACCATTCATGAAGACGGGATCCACCGTGCCATCAGGATTCAACCGCGCCAGGTAGCGCAGGCTGGTGTCGCTGAAATTGACAAAAGAACCGGCCACAAGCACCTGCCCGTCAGCTTGGGCAAGCACTGCCCGCACGGAACCATTCGTCGGCCCCACCACGACATTGAAGGACTGATCAAGCACGCCATTGGCATTCAGGCGCGCGATTTTATTTCGGAGGAAACCGTTGATCATGGAAAACTCACCCGCCACATAAATGAAATTGTTGTTATTGGTGGGTATGTTGACCGCCAGAATTTGCTCATCCGCAAAAATGCTGAAAATGTCGTCCGAGGAACCCGCCGTCACCTCGTTTTCGATAATTGTGGCCGTCGCGGTTGTTATGTCTCCAAGCGCACCGGTGACCGGACTGGAAAGCGCCAAATGAAGATGGCGATTCAGTTGTGCAACCGTATTGTCCACAATGGGTATGTAAGCGGTTGTCTCAATCTGACC
>CAIYYI010000116.1 GCA_903930345.1 uncultured Verrucomicrobiota bacterium | reverse complement strand
TGATCTCCTCGATCGAGGACGCCGCGCGCAAGGGCAAGATCAAGGTCAAAAGCATCAGCGACTTCACGGCGGAGAGCGTGGAGATCGAGGTCAAATGCCCGCCCGGTGTGGACACGGAAAAGCTGGTGGACGCCATGTACGCCTTCACCGATTGCGAGGTGTCCATCACCAGCCGCATCATTGTCATCAAGGATCACCGGCCGGTGGAACTGACCGTCTCGGAAGTCCTGCGCCATAACACCGCGCAGTTGCTGGACATCATCAAGCGGGAGCTGGAACTGAAGGAGCGTCAGCTCCTGGAGGATCTGCATTTCCGCACGCTGGAACGGATCTTCATCGAGGAACGGATCTACAAGCGCATTGAGCAGTGCAAAACCAATGAGACCGTCATGGCGGCCGTGTATGACGGCTTCAAGCCGTTCGAAAAGGAGCTGCTGCGTCCGCTGTCGGATCAGGATGTGGACCGACTGCTCACCGTGCGCATCCGCCGCATCTCGCTGTTCGACATCAACAAGCACCGCGAGGAGACGGAGAGGATCAAGGGCGAGCTGGCGGACACCCGCAAGTTCCTCAAGAACCTGGTGAAATACGCCATCAATCACCTGGAAGCCCTGCTGGCCAAGTACGGCCCGATGTACCCGCGACTGACCAAGTCCAGCCGACACGACGAGATTGATGCGCGCGAGGTGGCATTCAAGGCCTTCAAATTCGCCTACGACCGCGAAAGCGGCTACGTGGGCTATAAAATCTCCGGGGATGAATTCAAGCTGGAGTGCACGAAGTTCGACAAGATCCTGCTCGTCTTCAAGGACGGCCACTACAAAGTCGTGGAGCTACCCGAGAAGCTGTTCATCGGGCCGGACCTGAATTTCTGCTGCATCCCGGACCGGGAGCGGGTGTTCACCTGCGCCTATGCCGACCGCGATGCCACCTATCTGAAGCGGTTTAAATTCGGGGGAACCATTCTGGACAAGGACTACTATTGCGTCCCCGAGAAATCAAAGATCATCTATTTTGCGCCGGACACTCCGCAGACATTGTACATCCGGTACAAGCCCGCGCCCTACCAGAAGATCAACCAGCAGACGTGTGATCCCTCACTGCTGGAGGTCAAGGGTCCGAAACACCTGGGCCGCCAAATCTCCATCAAGGAAGTGGGGGCGATCAACGAACGTCCGCCCCGGGGCTGGGATCCGGAGGCCCCGACCACCAAACTGCAGTTCACCTGATCCATGCCATGAAGAACAACAAGAGCGCAAAATCTGTGATCCCATGGGCCGTCGGACTGGCGATGGCGTTGCTGACGCTGAATCTCCCGGCCCAAAACCCGGGCGTCAATGCCCGCATGCTGCGCTACCCGGCGGTTTCCCGCACGCAGGTGGCGTTTGTCTATGCGGGGGACATCTGGCTGGCCCCCAAAACCGGTGGCACCGCCGTGCGCCTCAGCTCGCCCAAGGGCGAGGAAATGTTCCCGCGCTTCTCCCCGGATGGCACTCAACTGGCCTTCAGCGGCAATTATGACGGCAACACCGATGTCTATGTCATGCCCGTCAATGGCGGACTGCCCCGGCGGTTGACGCATCACGGGGCCACTGATCGCGTCCTAGAGTGGCATCCGAACGGCCAATCGATCCTTTACGCCACGATGATGACGAGCCAGAAGGATCGCTTCAACCAGCTCTACCAGGTGCCCGCCACCGGCGGATTGCCCCGGCAGATGCCCGTGGCCTACGGTGAATTCGGTGCCTTTTCGCCGGATGGCAAACAACTGGCCTTCACCCCGATCAGCGTCGATTTTCGCACCTGGAAACGCTACCGCGGCGGCATGAACCCAGACATCTGGCTGGTGGACCTGGACAAGCTGACCGCCCGCAACATCACGCATAACGAGGCCAATGACTCCATTCCCATGTGGCACGGGGACACCCTGTATTTTCTCAGCAACCGCGATGAAAACAAGCGCGACAACATCTGGGCCTGGGACGTCAAAAAAGACCGGTTCCGGCAGGTGACCTTCTTCAAGGAATTGGATGTGCATTTCCCCGGCATCGGCCCGGAGGACATGGTGTTTGAGTGCGGCGGCCGGCTCTACCTGCTGAACCTGGCCACAGAGAAACACCAGGAGATCCTCCTCCAGGTGGCGACCGACCGTTCCACCCTCAAGCCCACCCTGGAAAATGTCTCCGGTTACCTGCACAGCTACGACCTCTCCCCCAGCGGCAAGCGGGTGGTTGTGGAGGCGCGCGGCGATGTCTTCACACTCCCGGCGGAAAACGGCGTCATCCGCAACCTGACCCGCAGCTCCGGTGTGGCGGAGCGCACTCCCACGTGGTCCCCGGACGGCAAAAAAATCGCCTATTTCACCGACCGCAACGGCGAGTATGAACTGGCCCTGCGCAATGAGGACGGGTCCGGCGAGGAGACGGTTCTTACCCGTCTGGGACCGGGCTTCCGCTATCGGCCAAGCTGGTCGCCAGACAGCAAAAAGCTGGTCTTCATTGACAAGGCAATGCGCGTCCACCTGCATGATCTGGAGAAGACCAACACCACTCAGATCGACCGCCAGCTCTGGCTTTACCAAGGGGAATTGGCGGGCTACACCTTCGCCTGGTCGGCCGACAGCCGCTGGGTGGCGTACGCGGGCGACCTCGAAACGCGGCACACGGCCATCATCCTGTACGACACCCGCGACCGCCAGCGGCACCAGGTGACCAGCGGCTTTTACGATGACGACCTGCCCACCTTTGATCCGGCGGGCAAGTACCTTTATTTCCGCAGCGGCCGCCACTTTGAACCGGTGTACGCCGATTTCGACAGCTCCTGGGTTTATCCCAACAGCCGCCAACTGATCGCCGTCGCCCTGCGCAAGGATGTGGCCTCTCCGCTGGCCCCCCGCAACGACGAGGAAAATGAACCGAAGGACAAGACCGACGAGAAGAAGGCGGAAGAGAAGAAGGCCAGCGATAAAAAAGCCGAGGACAAGAAAGCGGAGGAATCGCCCAAGAAAGAGGAGAAGAGACCCGAGGAAAAGGCCAAACCGGTGGAGATCGACCTGGCCGATTTTGAGCTGCGCGCCATCGTCCTGCCGCCCAAGGCCGGCAACTATGCCGACCTTCAGGGGCTGAATGGCAAGCTGCTCTTCCGCCGCCTGCCGCGCACCGGGGCCGGCGAGGAAAAATCCACCGTCGTGTTTTACGACCTGGAGAAACGCGAGGAAAAGACGGTCCTGGACGACGCGGATGACATCGTGGTCAGCGCCAAGGGCGAGAAGTTGCTCGCGCGCAAAGGCGCGGTCTATGCCATCGTGGACATCAAGGAAGGCCAGAAGATGGACAAAAAGCTGAACACAGCCAGCCTGGAGGCGGTGGTGGATCCCGTGGCCGAATGGAAGCAGATCTTCCAGGATGCCTGGCGGCTGGAGCGCGATTTTTTCTATGATCCCGGCATGCACGGCGTGAACTGGAACGTCA
>CAIYYI010000115.1 GCA_903930345.1 uncultured Verrucomicrobiota bacterium | reverse complement strand
TTGCGGTCTGCCGCGTCCGGGTTTTCGTCCCATTCCTCCTGGAGTTCGGAGCGGGTACACACGCGGGCCACCGCCTGCCGGGCCAGTTCCACCAGCGCCGCATCAATCGGACCCTTTTGTTTCGCCACCCAGGCGGCAATCCCCGCTGGCAGATCTTTTTGCGGGTGCCCTTGCAGCGCGGCCACCACCTCAGCCGCCGCCAGCGCGTCATGGCAATCCTCGAACTCGGCGTACTTCAGCGACAGGACCGCCGACAAGGACTTCCGGACCACCGCCGGAGTGCGCGCCCGGTAAAGGGCATCGACCCACTCCACCGCCTCCTCCCATGGATAGGCAGCCTCCACCACGGCGTTTTCCACCAGCTTGGGCGGTGGCTGGTGTACCCCGAACAGGATATGCAGCTTGTCAATAACATTGTAATAAACCATGGAGGTTGCTCGGTCAGGAAGTCTTATACAGTCAATGTCCGTTGCCGGGCGAATCCGGTGGTCGCCTGATCGGACAGTATGGCCAGGCCCAATTACTTCTTGCTGGCCACGCCAAGCCTCTCTTTCCGAAATGGGTTCAATGCCGATGAACGGCCACCGGGTGTTGTATTGCTCGCCAAGATCACCGGCAAACATCCACCACTCCACAATGGGTTCACATTTCACGAGCTTCCAATCCGACGTGTGCTGATAGTCGCCGGGCACTCGCCGGTAAAACGAGACCTGGACAACAGCGCACTTGTGTTTCTCAGCACTCTTCCAAGTCACCTTGCCCAAGGCGGCAGTGCCGTCAGCCAACGGAACCAGAAACACTTCGCCTAATTTAACGCGTATCCATTTCATAAGAGGTTTTGTTTTAACTAATGTTTATTATCTGAGTGAATTCCTTTGATGCAAGATGTATCTGTAAAGTTCACTTGTCATCGGTGTGTCATTTTTAGTTAGGACAGCCTTTACGCTTTCTGAACGCACCAAAGGGTTCTTTGGCGGATTCAAATCCCTTCTTGTTCAAAAGGGCCTTCGTGGCACGAACTATGTCAGGAAAAGCGTCGATCGCATGCTTATAAGCCGGTCCGTTATTGCTTGTGGGCCGATAGGACCGATACCGGTTCCCCAGGGTCGTGTGCGGTCTTTCAGAACGGGCCTTTCCATGGGCGTCCATAAAGTACTGTTCCAGCCCTTTGCCGGTGGCCTTATTGAGGTTGTTTTCCCAAATCACCTCGCCTTGAAGCTTACAACAACCAAGCCAATCGCGCTTGTGAACATCAATCCGTTTTGGCGCATCACCCCTTCCGATGTATCTGATTATTTTCCGACCCTCAACCTCCTCATACATTACATACAGCCCTTGACCGCGATACTTGTCGTAATTGGCTCCGGTTCCTCCGATGACAGTCGGGATGGACTTCATCGGCTTTAGCTCATCACCAGCGATCCGCGTCATGGTGGCGCGCGGTTTAGGATGTCTGTTTTTGGCCGCCCCTTTAATACATATTTCCGCCTCGCTCACCGCCGGATGCCGGAAGCTGGAGCGGCCAGCCGACCACCCGTTGCCGGGCACCAAAACCAGAAAGACTACGGCCAGCAGAAGAAGGATGCGTTGTTTCAGGATCATAACGTGCGTGCGTTGGTTGTGTGTTCGGTTTGGTTACGGTCTGGCGAGATCAAGGAGGTATCACCATGCCCCGGTTTATCAGGAACTGCATGTCGCTGGTGGCTTGGGCCGCTCGAATCAGTTTGACCTCAGACAAATAAATGGTGAGCAGCTCAAAGGTGGTCCGGCCCATGATTCGTCCGCGCGTGTAGTCGCATTCCGAAGTCAAATCCTTGTGGACTTCCTTCAGTATTCCGCCGATCGTCAGCAGGGCCTGCTGGTATTCATCCGGCGTTTTCTTCAGGAAGCCGGGCAGGATCTCATAGGCGGCCTCCCCGTACCCATCCCAAATCATTTCAAAGTCGAGCTGGCCGCCGTTGTTTTCCAATTGTTCGATCACATAGGAGGAAAACCTGCCGGTGAACCGTTTCACCATCGGCAACGGGGTGTGCTTCGCCAGGCGGGCCACGGCCTCGGCGCTGGTGATGTTGCCATGGGTCATGTCGAAGAACGTCAGGGCGCCCTGGTAAAACACGTTGTTCGTGCTGCTGACGCTGTCGATGATGCCCGCGACAGGATCCACAAACAGCGCCTTGGCACCACGGGAAAACCCATCCTCAAAACCCTGGCTGAAGGAGCCCTCGCATCCCGGGTCATCCTCTGGGGGCGGGGCCGGCACCCCGATCAAGGGCGCGGGGCGTCCCCTGACATTGCCGATGTAATACTCCCCATCGGGACCCTGGACGATCCTCCCGTTGGACTGTGCTGCCAGGATGGCAATGACCTCGCTGGGGCCGTCCAGCAGGTAAAAATGCAGGGTGACTTCGCCCCCTTCCGATTGGTCATGAATCCCACACTCTCCGGCCTCATACGTTGCGCCCCAGAAGGCCCCAATATCCTTTTCCCACACTGTCTGAAGTTCATCGAGTGTGGCAAAAGCCAGGCTGTTTGATTCGCTCTCCCATGTTTCCAGCCGGTAGTTGGTCACTGAAAGGCTCCCGCTGGTGACATAGACTTCCGCAAAATCATTGGTGCCCGGGTCGCAGGAGGGCATCCATCCCATCCGCAGCTCCAGCAACGGGGATGCGGCCTGGAACACACCGCTGTTGGTGCCGGTTTCCGTCAAAAGATTGGTGCTCCACGATTGCCCGGTCCTCATCAGCCGGACCGTCGCCGTGTCCGCCACATTGGTTTCCGGTTTCGTCGCAAAACTCATCTCCAAGGCAATGTGGTCGAAGCTGAAGGCGCTGGTGTCAGCCCCGGTTTCTTTCAGCCTGAAGAGGATGTGGGGCGGTGCCAGATGTGGGACCGACACGAGAACCTCCAAGCCGTTTCCCCGAATGTCGGTGCGGAGGAAGTACTCCAGCGCTGTCGTATTGCTGATGACCACCCATGCCTGGGGATTGGTCAGCACCAGCGGCGACCCGGCGGGCAGGTTTGTGTATGGGTACAGTTGCCCCGCAAAGACCGGACTGTTCGTGATCGGGATGGCAATGTTGTTGGTCACCACCTCAAAGAACAGCGCCACGGGGTTGGTGGGGGTCAACTGCCCCAGAGAGGTGATGTTGGTGGTGAAATCAAGCGTGGCCCGAAGCATGCTGTAATCCAACTGCACCCCGGCGGTCACGTACTCGGCGTAGTCAAGCGTGGCGGTTATCTCATTGGTCAACTCACAGGTTCCGGTCCTCCCCATGGCCCATTCGGTGGCGGCCAGCACCACATCATTGTTCCCCAATCCGACCTCCACATCCTCAATGGTGTGGTTAAACGTGCCCTCGAAGGGGTACGGATGCCGCCAGGACGTCGCATCGGCTCCCTTGTTCACCTCGACAGGCAGGCCGTTGAGGTTGCCATCGACAGTCCCGCCATTCACGTAAATGAGCACGTTGGTGATGGTGCCCAGCGGTCCGTCCGTCAGATCACAGATCTGCGAATGTATCCGGCCTGCGACTGTGAGATCCGCGAGGAGACTCGCCCCATCCGCACTGGGATGGACGTTGGAAAAGGAGGCTGTGACATTGGTGAATGTGGGGCAGGGCGCGGATTCCTTGATGGAGGCGCTTTTGGTGGGGTTGCCGTCGCCATCGGGCAGCTCAAAGAGGTCGATGCTCAGCACCGTGAAACGCACCGCATCGACCGCGAAAAACCCCTGCGGTCCATCGCCATCCGGGTCCACCTCCACCTCCACCCGTGCGTCCCCGGCCTCCTCGCTGACTTCGATGCCTTCAACATAGAGGTTGATTTGGCGGGTGGCGGCATTGAAGCCCAGAATGGTAGCCGCGATGGCGGTGTCTGTGGGGACAAAATTCCCCTGCTGTTGGGCCCCGCCACTGTGGCGCGCCTGATCGCCATCCATCGTCCACAAACGCAGTTTTCCGGGCAGCGCAACGTGGCTCCCCTGTTCGACAAACACGCCCGCCGGATCGGACGAACTATATCGGAAACGCAAAACCGCTTTTGTGGCATCCACCCCCCCGGGCAAAACCAGTGTCAGCGGCGCAAACGGAGCAGATGCGTATTGGTGTATTGCCCTTGCACGTCAAAGCCGTCGGCAAAATCGGGAATCCCATCTTTGTCACGGTCCGCTCCATTGACCAGAATGATCTTGCCCGGTTTGGAAGGGTCACCCCCAATGTCCTCCATCTCCTCCTCCCCGTCCATCCGATCAATGGCTCCCGTGTTGTCCGAGTCAGTGTCAATGTCCACCTGGATCACCGTAACGGTGAACATTGGACCGGCATTGGTGACCGCCTGACAGGGGCCATCACTGGGGGTGCCCACCAGCATGTTGGTGAAGGTGTAGCTGCCCGCGTTGGTGAACTTGGCGGGAATGGCCGGCGACCAGTGGGTGCTGAGACCATACGCCACGGTGACCAGGTCCGTGTGGCTGAGCGTGTCTGAACAGGTGGTCCACACCTTCTGCACCAACCCGTCACCAAAACCCGCGTTCGTCAGGCTTGGAAACGCGGCCCCGTAGCCGGCAAAAGTGACCGTGCTATCGAAGGTGAGGCCCCCGGCGTTGGTCAACGACCCGGCCGCCGCGCAGGAGATATTGGTGCTGGGTGGCGGTACCACGGTCACCACAAAATCGCCGAGCTTGTTGGTCACTGGTGTGCAGCCCGTGCTGGCCGGAACCCCGGCCACGTAATAGCAGGAAAAGGTGTGTGTTCCCACGCTGGTCAACGGCCCTTCCAAGGCGGGCATCCAATAATGGCTGATACTGTGCGCAAAAGGCACCACGTTGGTATGCCAGTCCGCATCCGAACAGTTCCGGATGGCGGTGAAGTTGGTGCCATTGGAAAACTGGGGATCCGTCACAGTCGGCCAGGCGGGAACCTGATTCACACAGATGGTGTCCGTGGAGGCACTCAAGCTGCCCGGTGTCTTCGCGGAACCGGTCATGCACCAGCGGTTGGTGAGCCCGCCGTTGGTCACCGTGAGACTGTAGGTGCCCAGGCTCACGGTGATATCCGAGCAAACTGTGTCGCTGGCCAAACCCTTGACCATCACCGCATAGGCATAGGTGCCGGGCGTCTGGATGCTGCTGGGTATGTCGGGCACAAAATACGGCGTCCCTGGCGTGTAGGCGACCTCCTGCGGCCCCGCTGTTTCCGCCGTTCCTTCCGGGCATTTGAGGATGGTGGTTTGCTTGGAGCCGGGACTGAAGGAAACCCCTGCCACGACAGGCTTCACAATGCTCCCCCCCGCACACACCGAACTGCTGGCCGGGGTGATTGTGCCCGCCGAACCCAGGCTGCCGGGATTGAGGCAGACAGTGTTGGTAAGATCGTCGGCGGCCACCGTGACCGTGAAGGTGCCCACGGTCACCTCGTTGACACTCCCGCAATAGGCAGTCGGACTGGCAATCATGTCCACCTTGGCAGTGTAGGTGTAGGTGCCCGCCTGCGCGAAGGTGGTGGGGATGGTCTGGTCCCAATGCACGGCGCTGGCACTGTAGGTGACCACATTTGTGAACACCTGATTTGAGCTGCCGGGACAGTAAAAAATGTTCGTGTGGATTTCGGCAGTGTAATTTGGCGGCGTTACCGTCGGCGGAACAACGGTGGCATTCGGACAAACGGTCACCCCGCTGGGCGTGATACTGCCGCTGTTGGTCATCTGGGGGGGCTTGCCGCAATAGACGTTGGTCTGGGCGCCACCCACCACCTCCACTGTGTAGGTGCCCACCAAAAGATCGATTTCCTGTCCGCACATATCCTTGTAGTCATCCGCATCCGGAGTGATCACCACATGCACATCATAGGAGAAAATGCCCGTGTTGGTAAACGTGGTGGGGGCGGATTCCAGTTGCGATTGGTCGGTTGTGTTCGTGAAATACGACCTCCGCAGGACATAAACCACAGGATTGGTTACATAGTTCACCCCATACGCCGGCCCGGGGCAGGTGTTGGTTGTGACGGTGTACATGGTGCCGTTGCTCGGGCTCCCCTCAATTTCGGCTGCCGCCACTTCCTCTCCCAGGCAGACCTTGATGGCATTCGGGGTCACCTTTCCACCCGTCCACCCACCGGTGGTGGCGCAAAAGTCGCCGGAGCCACCGGTGTTCACACAGGGATTGGGCTCATCTGCCGCCACCAAGGGCGAGGCCCCCTGCACAAGCAGCAGCGCCACCCCGAAAAGGAGCGAAAAAATGGCGGGACAAAGATTTTTATTCATGGATAGGAGGGGGATCGTTGGTTCGCGGGAATGGCGGCCGTCAGGCGTTCTTGCAGGCGCTTCAACGCGCGGGTTGCCGCCGGGTGAAAACGGTCATTTTTCTCCGCGAGAATATGGGTCAGCAGGGGCACTGCCTCAGCCCCGCCCAATTGTCCGAGCGCGGCGATGGCGGACAGACGCAACGGAGCATCGCCCGTGCCCTCCGCCAGGCTCACACAGACGGGCAACGCCGTCTCCAGCCCCATCTGCGCGCAGACCTGCAGCGCGGTGATCCGGGCCAGCTCGCCCGTTCGCGAATCGGTGGCGCATTTCAAGGCGGCCCGCTGGATGCGGCCACGGTCAAAATCCGCATCCTCAAGACTGAGGCGGCTCATCCCCAGCAAGGCGGTGCCCGCCAAGCTGTTGTTGGTTTCGGTTAGGGCCTGGTAAAGCCCATCCCGCAGATGTCGTCGGCTCACCTGTGCCTCCGGGATCTGATTCAACTCCTCGTACAGGACCACGCAGTGTTGCACCGCATAATCGCGAATAACGACATGCAAGCCCGGATTGGCGGAGATCGCCACCAGTTGCGGTGCCAGATCCGGCAGGGTTGGGTGCTGGGCCACCAGGGCAGACATAACGTTGTTTTTGAGAACGTGTCCAATCTGGGTTTCATCTTCTGCAGAGTAGGTGGCCAGATAGCCGTAGAGCGCCCTTTTCTCTTCGGTCGTGATCCCGCCGCGCAGCCGTTGAATGGCGGCTGACCGTTTCGTGTAAGGCGCTTGAAAATCCCAAATGGGCTGAATGTCTTCCAGGTGGGTTGAAGTCTCAGCAACCAACTCCATTGGGTGTTTGTTGGTTGGTGACCAGCGGATCGGTTCCGAGTGGGGAATAATGGTCGGCACCTTGGCTGTCGTCGCCACATGTCTTCCATCCGGTTCGTGGGTCGGCGGACGCAACCAAAGCGCCAATGGCACCGCTAACACTCCCAGGATGCATGCCGGAAGCCACTTTGTTCTTACCACTTCGCTTCGGGTTGGTTCCGGGCGGGGAGGGGCGGTCTTGGATGGGCGCGGTTTCATTTTCCTGATGTTTTCTTTGTGGTTGATCAGCCTGCTGCGCAACTGGGCTAGGGCTTGCCAAGCGGGAACAACCCGTCGAAGATGTAGAGGTAGTGGCAAATGGAGGTACGCGCGCTGGCCGGCCGCACGAATCGGACCGTGGTCTGTCCAAGGGCGTCAAAGTCCTGGCTTGTGAGTGTGCGTGTCACGGTACCATCGTCGAAAACCACCCCTCCCACAAAAATATCGAGCCGGAGTGTCAGGAAGGGGAGCACGGGATCAAGGACCAACCCCGTCTCGATCAGTTGGCTGCCATCTGGGTAACGTTGCAGTTGACGCACGAAGGTCTGGGAGGTACGGGCGATTCGGAAGCCCTCCACCGCGACCGTGGCCAGCACCGGGCCATTCGTGCCCAACCGGGCCACCACCTGCCGGGGCTCGGCGGCATCCGCCGTGATTTGGAACTTGCGCCCCCCCGTGGCCAACGGCCCCTTGTTCACCAGTGTAAGCCGGGGATCGGCCTGCACCACCGCCACCCCGGGGATGTCCGGGCAATCCCAGAGGCGGCTTTTGCCCACCCACGCGGCCGGGGCAGCCGGGAAGCTGGCCGCCACCACGGTGATCTGGAGGGTGTTGGTCTGCGGCGCTTTGTTCCCGCCTGGCACAAAGGCCGCGTTCACCGTAAAGGTGCCTGCCTGCGCGAAGCAGTGCACCACCGGGTCCTTGATCTTGGGGGTGTAGTTGGTCACCCCCACAATCTCGATTTGCGCCACCTGCCCGCCACCGTGGTTCCCCTCCGGCTCCACCGCCAACAGCAGGGCATCTCCCCGGCGCACAAGCAGGTTGTTCGCCTGCAACAGGTTGGTCGGTTTCCAAACAATGCGGTTGGTTTCCCGCCAGGCGTCGTTCTGGAACGAAACCTCCACCGCCGTCACCCGGTCCGCCTGCAACGGCAAATCTGTGTGCCAGCGGAATCCGGCCCCGGGCCGGGGGGACGGCTGCGGCTCCGCAAACTCCGGCGTTTCCGTCAGCCAGGGCCGGGGCTGGTCCGCGTACCAGCGGTTGCCGTTGCCGGGCAAATGCAGGTACCCGGTGCGAATCTGCATCAGGCTCAGGAACCGCCCCCGCCCCTCCAGGCAAACCGGCGAGGTGGCGCTGTAAATCACCGGCCCGCCCATCTCAATGCCGCTCTGCATCCGCACCCGGTTCTCCACCCAATCTTTCATCCCGTTGCCGTTGGCATCCACTGCCCGCAACTCCTGCAACCGCACTGCGTCAATCTTCAAAAACAGGTCGTGATGGGCGTTGTCCCAGAACACCCGCATGGTGTGCGCCCCCGCTCGGATCCAGGGCGTTAGCACCCGGGCAAAACCCCGGCTGCCGTTGGTCTGCACCAGTGGAATTCGCCCGAGATATTCACCGTCCAGGTGGATGATTAGAAACGGCAATTCCACCGGATACCATGGCTTTTCGGATCCCTGAATCTCAATCCGATAGGTATCTGCGGTCGGTGCAATGAGTGAGTATTCCACAGATCCACGCCGACTCAGGATGCCATCCCCCTCCACCTGCCACTCTCCCAGCCGGTTGGTCGCGGCCTGCGCGCCCGCCACCTCCGCCACGGTTGCTATTTCAGTGATGTCGGAATGGTTCGGATCGGTCAACGATTCCATCACCTCCACCCAATCCCCAAGCCCGTCCCCGTCCGTGTCCCCCGAGCGTGGATTCGTGTGCCCAATGAATTCCTGCAGGTTGCTCAACCCATCCCCGTCGGCATCCTCATCCGCATCCTGGCCAGTGACGGGACTCAGCCCATGCTGGTATTCCCACGAATCCGGGAGGCCATCCTCATCGCTGTCCGGGCTGCCGGGGTTGCTGAACTGGCTGAATTCCACCAGATTGCTGAGCCCATCCCCGTCCGGGTCCGCCGCCGCGTCCGCCGGATCGCCCGGGTTCAGCCCCTGCACCGTCTCCCAGGCATCCGCCATCCCGTCCTGATCCGCGACCGTGAACTGCGCAAAAAGCTGACTGGCCGGAATCGGCTGCACGGCATGCAGGCGCGGGCTGCTCCAGCCGAGCTGCGCCACCGCATCCCCGTACCGCTCATACGCTTCCAGACTGAGAAAGTACCGCTGCCCGGCCACCAGCGGCACCGTAACGGTGGAGGCGCTCACCGACCGGTCATACCAATCGTCAATCAGCAGTTGCTCGTTCAGCCACAGCCGCACCCCGTCATCGGTCGCCACATGGAAGGTGTGCGCCTCCGTGAACAGCGGCTCAAGCTCCCCCACCCAGCGCACGCTGAAATTGTCCTCCCCCAGGCAGTTGGCGGGCGCGTTCAGGCCCCAGTCAAAATTGACCACCGGATCCAGCCGCACCAGCGGTTCCCCCGCCAGATGGCGGTTGGCGTAATACCGGCCCGTCAACCCGCTGCCCCGGCCCGGCACCACCACGCCTTGGGCCGGGGTCGGAGCGACCTGCACCGCGCTGAACCTGGCGCTGGCCAGCCGGGTGTCATCGTGGGCGCTTACCACCAGCCCCACCCAGACTGCCGGCCCCAGGTCAGCCATGCTGGTGGCCACCCATTCCCAGCTCACCCCGTTCGTTGAGTAATAGCCGCTGAACCGGTTCCCCTGCCGCGCCAGCCTCAGCCAGCCCGGCGCTGTCAACCCATCCTGCGGGGTGAAGCTGGTGCCGTGGCCGCCGGTGTTGGTGCGCCACTGCAGGGACACGCCGTTGCCGGGTGTCAGCACCAGCATGGCGTGCGCCGCATCGGCGGCCTGGCTCGCCCGGATCATCAGCCCCGCCTTGGCCCACGCGTGCGTCTCGGAGAGGCTCTCCACCCGCGCCACAATCTCCCAATCCCCCTCCCGCCGCTGGCTCACAAACCGGAATTCGTCGGCCGTTTCCCAGATATCCGCGCCGCTCCCCGCCAGCGTGAACTCTCCCTGGCTGTACTGGGCGCTCCCCGCCAGTCCCACCGCTCCAACATCCCGGGTCTGCCAGCCGTCCGGCAGGCCGTCCCCATCCGTGTCCAGCCGGGTCGGATCGGTCCCGCGCCGGTACTCCTCCAGATTCGTCAGCCCGTCGCCATCCCCGTCCAACCCCGCCTCCGCCGCCACCATCGGGTTCAGCCCAAAGGCGCGTTCCCACAGATCCGGCAGGCCATCCGCATCCAGATCCCCCGGTTCAGAATACAACTGGCTGGTGGGAACCGTGGTTTTGAGGGTCGAGGGGCTACTCCAGGCCAGCCGCGCCTGGGCGTTGCCGCGATTCTCAAAATAATCCACCCGCAGCAGGTACCGCTGCCCGGCCACCAGCGGCACCCGGGCCGCCAGCTCCAGCGCGGCATGGTCGTTCCAGTTTTCCAGGATCAGCCGGCCGTCCAGCCACACCCGCACCCCGTCATCCGTCTTGGTCCACAGCGTGTATTCCTCACTGTACTGCGCCTGCAGCTCCCCTTCCCACCGGAGGCCGAACTCGTCCGGTTCCACCCCGGCCAGCGGCGCATTGGTGCTCCAGTTGAAGTCCGGCGCCGGATGCAGGGTCGTGGCCGCCACGGTTTCCAGGTTGGTGTCCGCAAAAAACGTGGCCCGCAATCCGTCCCCGGTCCCGATCACCGGCACTGGCGTGGGGACCAGGCTCACATGGTCAAACTCTACCTGCGCCACCGCCCCGGTGTTGTGGGCCGATACCGCCAGCCCCGCGTACAGCCGTTCCCCCAGCGCCACCCGGACCTCCGCAATCAGCTCCCATTCCAGACCATCCAGCGAGCGCTGGGCCTGGAACTGGGTGCCCCGGCGCACCAGCTTGAGCCACACCGGCGGGGCGGCCATCACCAGGTTCGGCCACCGGTAGGAGGTGCCCCCGTAATTCGTGCGCGCAATCAGGCAGGTTCCGTAGTCAGGCGCCAGGGCCGCAAACAGATGCCGCGCCCCCGGGTCCAGCCCTTCCCGCATCATCACCCCCGCCTTGGCCCAGCCATCCGTTCGTTGCTGGCCCAGCACCCGGGCCACCATCTGCCAGTCGCCCGTCACCGGCGCGAACACAAAATGGAAACTGTCGCTCGTGCCCCAGATGTCGCTGCCTCCCCCGCCCACCACAAACGCGTTGCCCGTCTCCCGCGCCCACCCCGGACGCACCACATTCCCGTTGTCCCGCTGCTGCCACCGGTCCTCCACCCCATCCCCATCCGTGTCCGCCAGCCGGGGATTCGTCCCCGCAAAGAACTCGTCCGCCGTCGATAGCCCGTCCCAATCCACATCCAGCGCCCCGTCCGAGGCATCCGCCGGGTTGAACCCGTGCCGCACCTCCCACAGGTCGGGCGCGCCATCCCCGTCGGCATCCGTGCACCGGGAATATAACTGGCTTTGCGGTATCGGCATCCGTGGCGTGCGCGCATTGCTCCACAGCAATTGCGCCGTCGCGCTCCCCATGCCATCGAAATACTCGCAGCGGACCAGGTACCGCTGACCCGCCTCCAAGACCACCGTCGCCCGGCTCTCCTTCACCGGGTGATTGGTCCAGTCATTGATCACCAACTGCTCGTTCAGCCAGAGCCGGCAGCCGTCATCCGTGACCAGATGCAGGGTGTGCAGGCCGGTGAATTCCGCCTCCAGCTCACCCGTCCACTGCACCTGGAAACGGTCGGCATTGTATCCCGGAACCGGCGCGTTGGTCCCCCAGGCAAAATCAATGGCCCCGTCCACCCGGCTCACTGTCTGCGCCGTTCCCTCCCACACATAGGTCCCCTGCAGACCATCCCCCGTCCCGGTTACACCCACATCCCTGGGCGCGGCTCCCGCCCCCTCAAACACCACCTGGGACAGGGCGCTGTTATTATGGGCGGATACCGCCAGCCCGTACAGCGCCGCCTCCCCCAGATTCATCTGGTCCGCTCCCACCATCACCCAATCCACCGCATTGCTGGACGCGTAACCCGCGAAATAATTGCCGCGCTTGATGACTTTCAGCCAGAGCGGAGCTGTCCAGCCCGTCAGCACATTGTTGGTGCACACCCCGCCCGTGAGGGGACGTCGTTGAAACTCCACCCCGCTCGTCGGCGTCACCGCCACCATCAGGTGCCGCGCATTGGCCGCCAGGCTCTCGCGGATCATCAACCCCGCCTTGGCCCATGCGTGGGTGTTTCCCTGCCCGGTGACCCGGGTGGCGATTTGCCAGTCATTGCTGCCGGCCGCATACACATAATGGCAGGCATCGTTCGTCCCCCAGATGTCCGCCCCGGAACCGTTGATGACATACACCCCGTTCGTATAGCTCGCCCCGCCCACCCGGCCCACCGGGCCGACATCAGCGTTTTCCATCACGGCGGCCAGGTCATCCCCGCCGGCGGGCAGGGTCAGCCAGGCACCCTGCGCGGACGTGAACACACCCCATGCCAGGAGCAACCCCACGGGCATCAACCGGGCTATCATGGGGATTAAATCAAATGTCCCGAGTGGTCTTTTCATGGTGCAAACTCCTCCTCCAAATTGGGGACAGAACCCGGCGGACGCGACAAAAGCGGCAACCGCGCGGGTGTTTTTCCCGCTCCGTTCGCCCGCCCAGTGAACCTTTTCCGCCGCCCTCGCATACTCCCATATCCCGTCAAACCCAAGTTATTCAATACCTGAAAAACACGTTCCCCCCCGGGCATAACCGATGCCCGTGCGGAAAAACTGGCTTTAAAATTCAATTAACCATACTTCTAGTTCTGGAGGCAAGCTTTCAGATTAGGTTTTTCATTGGCCGTGGTTCACCTTTCCAGAATGCCCTCCTTGATGCCGTTTGCAATCCATTCCGCCTTACTGTAACACCGGCGACCCACGCTTCCGGTTTTTACGGTCACTTGTCGAGGATTGTGGATTGCGGATTGCGGATTTGAAGGTCCCCGGATCTTCGGCGCAGTACCATCAGGAACAATGTCAAAGATTCGGGCGAAAGTTCCCTGAAACTTTATTTTTTCTTTAATGGTTCAGGGTTTTTCTGAACCCTTCAACACCCGCTCGCTTTTCCCCGAAGTTCTTTGTTTGCGGTTCTGCCAGCCTGGCAGCGACGGCGAGCCACATAGACCGCCACACCGCAGAGCAACACTCCGCTCATGGCGATGGCTCCGGGCTCCGGCACGGTGTTGACCTGAATGTTCAGAGTCCAGCTGTTCAACGTCGCCAACTGACCAGATGCGACGTCTTCCACGTAGAGCGTCCACACGCCATCGGGTTCAAGTCCGGTGAAGGTACTGAGCCGAAAGGTCGTCCGGCTATCACCGCTCAGGACGGTGTTGGGATCGATCTCCCGGCCGTCGGGAGACCAGGTGCCCGTCAGAATGCCAGACTGGTTGTTAGGGGTGTAGAGATGAACGTCCGAGTGCCGTCTGCCAGCGTGATATTCATGCCGGGGTCAGAGCGAGACACGCCCCTTTAGTGCTGGGAATCTGTTGGGCGGCATTTATCCAAGGCGCTGCCGCTGGGCTGATGTGGTGCTCGCCAGCGGCCAAAAAACCGGTGCGCCTTAGGCTCATCTTGAAGGCTCATGTGAATAATCAGGCAACTCATGCGAGGCATGGCATCAAAATACAACCACCTTTTCCAAAGGATAAATCCGGCCCATACGGATGGCGAGCTGATGCTGGCGAAGCAGATCCGCACCCGGATGGAACGGTTAAGGCAAGGGTGCCTGCAATCGTTGCAGATGCTGGCGGGCGTTGGCATTGGCGGGGTCCAGCCGGGCCGCCTCGGTGTAGTGTTTGATGGCCTCCATGGTGTGTCCCACCCGCTCCAGCAACAATCCCAGGTTTAGGTGAGCCTGCGCCTCCCCCGGATTGAGGCGCAAGGCGGCCTGAAACTCTTCCTGGGCCTCGGCATAGCGTTGGGACCGGGCCAGCATCACCCCGTAATTCAGCCGGGTGGGCGCATCCTGCGGGCGCAACCGGACCGCCGCCGCCATCTGCCCGCACCCGGCGGCAAGCTGACCCGCCGCCGCCAGTTCCATGCCCAGACGAACCCGGGCCTCAAAGAAACCGGGATCGACATCGACGGCCGCCTGCAATTGCGTCCGGGCCTCCGCCCTCTGGCCGAGGCTGAACAGCGTATTGGCCAGATTGAACCGGGCCAGGGGATCCCGGGGGGCCAACGCAACCGCCCGGGCATAATTCGTGCGCGCCCCCTCCAGGTGGCCGGCCTCCGCCTCCAACCGCCCCAGGTTGATGAACGCCGGGGCGTAATCCGGGCGGACGCGCAGTGCCTGGGCGCAAGCGGCGCGGGCCTCCCCGGCCCGGCCATCCCGCTTCAGGGCCAGGGCGAGATTCACCCAGGCCCCGGCAAAATCAGGCTTCAGACGCACAGCGGTCTCCAAGGCGGTGATCGCCTCCCGGACCCGCCCCTGCTCCAGCCAGATCAGCCCCAAGCCATTGTGGGGTTCAGCCAGGTGCGGGTCGAGGCGCAGCGCCTGTTCATAGAGACGCGTGGCCTCGTCCGGGTGGCCCAGGGCCTCCAGCAGGCTGGCCTGGCGGTAACCCGCCTGCGCCACGTGCGGCAGCAATCGTTCCACCTCGCGCCATTGTTGCAAGGCCTGCTCCCGCAGGCCGGCGGCCTCCAGCAGCTCCGCCCCCCGGTCATGCAGCATCCAATCATCGGGCCGCAAAGCCACCGCCCGCTGCCAGGCGGCGACCGCGTTGCTCAAACCTGCCGGACGGGTGGCCGGCTCCAGACGCACGAGCCAGGCCTGCAACTCCCGCATCTGCCGGGGGTGGCTGGCCTGGGTGCTGAACGGGGGCAACTCCAGGCGCCGCACCATTTGCTGCACGGTCTGCTGCTGATGCCACAGGGTCAATCCCAGCCGTTCGGCCACCTGGTTGAAATCCAGCCACTCCGCACGGGCGCTGCCCGCAGCGGCCAGGCGGGCCGCCAGGGCTTCGGCAAACAGCCGGGCCACCCGGTAATTGCCCTCAAAGTTCAGGTGCACATGCTCCCAAAACGATTCCCCGCCGGGCACCCCGGCACTCCCCACCAGGCTGAGCTGCTGCTCCACATCGACGAACCCCACGCCATCACCGGCGGCGCGCCCCACGTCCCGGATCACTTGCAGCAGGGCGGCATCCGGGCGGAACCGCAGCGCGTCGGCATCCGCCGCCGCGCGATAGTCCTGCCGGGCGGATGCCTGTTTTTCCGGGATTTGCTCCGCCACCGCCGCCCGCTGATACAGCAGCCCGGCGTGGGCCGGGTCCAATTGCGCCGCCTCCGCCATCAGCTTCAGGGCCGGGCCGTTTTGTCCGTTTGTCCGGGCCTGTCGGGCATCGGCCAGCAGGGCGTCAAACCGGGCCGACTGTGCCGAATCAAACCGGGCGGAATGCACCGGGGCAAACGGGGCGCAGTCGCGCAGGTTGGCACCCGGTGTGGCCAGGAAAATCTGCGCCCCGGCCCGGCGCCCCCGCGCGAGCAACTCCTCCAGATTGCGGCGGAAATTTTCCCGGACCCGGCCCAGGGCGGGGCTCTCCGCCGGCACACGGCGGTCAAGAAACATCTCCATGCCTTCCCAGGCCGGCGGCACCGCCGGGCTCAGCCAGCGCTGACGCAGTTGCTCCAA
Organism: uncultured Verrucomicrobiota bacterium; assembly: GCA_903930345.1. Classification (GTDB taxonomy): domain Bacteria; phylum Verrucomicrobiota; class Verrucomicrobiia; order Limisphaerales; family CAIYYI01; genus CAIYYI01. The sequence goes on along the minus strand of CAIYYI010000115.1, from coordinate 23 downwards.
CCCCTGCACCACCCGCCACTCCC
>CAIYYI010000114.1 GCA_903930345.1 uncultured Verrucomicrobiota bacterium | reverse complement strand
TCCCGGGCGGCCTGCCCGAGCTGCTGCATCAGGGCGGAGATGGTCTGGGCCTGGGCGCTGGCCTGCCCGCTGATGACACGGGCCTTCTCGGAGTTGGCGGCGATCTCGCCGACGGTGGCGCTCATCTCCTCGGTGGCGCTGGCGACGGAGGCAAGGTTGGCGGCGGCCTGCTCCATGCCGGTGGCGACGGAGGTGGTGTTGGCGCAGGCCTCTTCGGCGGCCGCCGCAACGGTGGTGGTTTTATCGGACATGGATTTCACACCGGAGGCGGTCTGGCTGGAGACGGCGGAGAGTCCGGTGGCGGAGGAGGCCAGGGTCTGAACGCCACCAGCGAGGTCTTTCAACAGGGTGCGCAGGGTCTCGGTCATGGTTTGAAGTGACCGCCCCAGGTCCCCAACCTCATCTCTCCGAGACTGCAGTTCGTCGGGCACATTCCGGGACACATCGCCCTGGCTGACCTGACCCACCAGTTGGACGCTGAGGCCCAGGGGGATGGTTACGCTGCGGGTGATTATCGCCCCAAAGATAAACGCCAGCAGCACACCCATGGCAGCCCCGCAGATCAGTAGTTTGCGCACCCGTGCCAGATCCGCTTCAGCGGCATCATCCATTGATTTGATGCGTTGCTCCCGCCAGTGGACGACGTTTAGCATGGTTTCATTGAGTTTATCCCGAACCTGGTTTGCTTCGCCCACCGCCAATGCCATGGCTTTGACGGTTTCTCCCTTTTGACTCAGGCTGAGCACCCGGTTGTTAACCTCGCGCGCTTGTGACAAGGCGGTTTCAAACTCCTTGAACAAGCTTTGGCCTTCTGCGGTCCGGGTTTCCTCTTTCAGAGATGCCACGTGTTTCAGGTAAGTACTGCGAGCCTTGTCCAAGGCCTGCTGGTGCATCTGTTTTGACTCTGCTTCAGTCGTGCTGATCAGATTCCAGATGTCCAAGTACACATCGTCCACCTTGGCTTGGACCTGCAAAAAGGTCACCATGTTCCTGACATCCGTCAGGGTTTCATCCATGCGGGTGTTGATGGAAGTGGTGCTGTACAACGCCAGCATGGTGCCGATCACCATCATTGCTGCGGTAGCGCCAAATCCCAGGGCCAGCCGCTTTCCGATGCTTAAGTTGTTGAGGCTGTTCAGGTTGATCACAATAGTGGTCTTTCTGTCAGTGTTGAATGGGTTTGGTCAGATGTCGCGTTCAGTGGGTTGGTGGGGAGGTAATTGAGGGGCGTATGACCGTACGCGTGCCAGCAGTAGGTCGCGATCAAGTTTCACCTGGTAATCGTTAAAACCGGCCGCTTTGCCTCGGGCAATGTCGTCCTCGCCCGCCAGCGAAGTCAGACCGATCACCGGCAGCTTCGCCGGGCGGGCATCCGCGCGGATGCGTTGGGCCAGCCCCAGCCCGGTAAGTCGTGGCATTTCGATGTCGGTGACGACGGCCTGGACTTCGTCGAGGTGCTCCAGGAGCAATTGCCAGGCGCTTTCACCATCCGGAGCGTCCAGTACCACGTCCCCGTCCTCCTCCAGATAGCGTTTGACCTGTGCCCGGAAGAAATCAGAGTCCTCGGCCAGCAACACCACGAACTTTTTCCGACCTTCGTGGACCAGCGATGGCTCCAGGGCAGCGACCCCCCAATCCGGGCAGGTGGTATCGACAATCTCCTGCAGGTCTGCGATCAAGGCTGTACGGGTGTTGATGATGGCCGAACCGGCAATGCCCTTCTGCCGGTGCGTGGTGAGGTCGATGGCCACCGTGGTTTCCAGGACATCCACCGGCATGGCTCCCAGCAGGCCGACGTCCCGCCCACGGACGTTGGAAACAATGACGGCCAGTTCGCTCGACTCGCCAATGGGCTTCACTTGGGCCACATCCGCCAGCGTGACCAGGGGAAGGGCCGCGCCGCGATATTGCATCGTGCGGCGTCCACCCATGGTTTCCACCTGTTCAGGACGGATCCGTTCGATCCGCTGCACGCTGGACAGCGGCAGGGCGCACAGTTCCTCCGGCGCATTGTGGAAAAGCAGCAGCGAATGGGTTTCCTCGCGGTGACCGGCGTGGTATTCTTCGGTGTCGGCATGGTCTCCGACCGCTTTGGCGACCGTGATCAGCTCCGCCTTGGTCGCCAGTCCAGCCACGTCCAGAATCAGCGCCACCGCCCCATCCCCGAGGATGGTTGCACCCGCATACTCCTGGAGACCTTTGAGATGCCGTCCCAGCGGTTTGACGACAATTTCCTCGGTGTCATGGAAAGCGCCGACCACCAGGCCGTATGTCAGGGTTCCGGTGGTGACGACCACAATTTCAAGGGATGCATCCGGACTGCCGCCCCGGGCTTTGGGAATGCCCAACAGGTCCGCAAACCGGAGCAGCGGAATAATGCGGTCGCGCAGGACCAGCACTTCGGCATCGCCCACCACATCCAGACGCTTGCTGATATCCTCCGGCTGGATGCGCAACAACTCCTCCACATTGACCTGGGGGATGGCAAACCGTTCGTCGTCCACCGAGACAATCAGCGAGGCCATGATGGCCAGGGTGAGCGGGAGCTTGATGCGAAAAAGCGTGCCCTTTCCCACGACGGAGTGGATTTCCACCTTGCCGCCGAGCCGGTCCAGGTTGGTTTTCACCACATCCATGCCCACGCCACGGCCGGAGACATCCGTGACGTTCTTGGCGGTGGAGAGACCCGGCAGGAAGATCAGGGCGAGCAGCTCCTGCCCGGTCAGGGAGGCCAGTTTTTCCGGGGTGATCAGACCTTTGGCAACGGCCGACCGGCCGATTTTCTGGGGATCAATCCCTTTGCCATCATCGGCGATTTCCACCACGACCTGGCCAGCCTCATGCCGGGCCTCCAAGCGCAGGGTGCCCAGGCTCTTTTTTCCGGCCAGCCGCCGTTCCTCGGGCGTTTCGATCCCATGATCGACCGCATTGCGAACCATGTGGGTGAGGGGATCAGAGAGGCCCTCAATCAGACTTTTATCCATGGCCACCTCACGGCCGCGGAGATCTAGCTGCACCTCCTTATGCAGCAGGTTGGCCAGGTCCCGGACGACCCGGGGGAATTTGCTGAACACGGTCCCAATCGGCTGGAGCCGTGTCTGCATGATGGCGTCCTGCAATTCCGAGGTGACCTGGTTGATGCGCTGATCGGCCACCGCCAGGGAGCGTCCATCGTCCTGGCTGATGGCGGCCCGCAATTGATTGCGGCTCAACACCAATTCCCCCGCGAGGTTCATCAGGGTTTCGAGCAAGCCCACACTCACGCGCAGAGTGCTGTCGTTCGTGGTGGGGGGAGCAGGGGTTTCGGCAGTGGCCGAAGGTTCGACGACGGCCAGATCGGCTGGCTGGCGGAAGGTTATGGGGGTGAGGGTAACCTTCGGGGGGGCTGCGGGCACAGGCAGGAGCGGAGCGGGGATGGGCGCTGGGAGCACCGGTATGGATACGGAGGGGGATTGGTGCGGATCGAAAAGGACCTTTAGCTTGTCGCGGCTGATCTCGATGAGCATGCCGATATCCTCGGGGCGGATAATGGTCGCAAACACCAGGCGCAGGGGCAGTTGATTGGCAAAGGGGCCATCCAGAGTGCCGACCGCCTCGAGATCAAGGGCGCAATCAAATATTTCCCCGCTTTCCCAGATATCGCGGAACACACTCAGGACATTCTTCCCCTTGCGCTCGAGATCATGGATGAGATCCAGGCTGGCACAATAGACAAACTGGCCGGAGCGTTTGGCCCGGTCAAAATCCATCTGGTTCAGCGTGACCGTGTTCTGCTCCTCGCCCTCGGGATGCAGCGAAACGTTTTGGGTAAGGGATGCCTTTTGGTCCGACGGCAGGTAGGACGAGGCCAGCCCGGTCAGGCCCACGACCAAATCAGAGATGTCCGCCTGCTCCTGGGCCCCCGGATTATTGATCATCTCCCGGAGCTTGTCGAAGGCGGCGAGCAGCACGTTGGTGATCTCGGCGTTGGGGGTCATTTTCCCCGCGCGCAGCATGTCCAGCACGGTTTCGGCTTTGTGGGCCAACTCCTTGACCTTGGAAAGGCCAAAGAAGGCGCTGCCGCCCTTGATGGAATGGGCCGCGCGGAACACCTTGTTGACCAATTCCTCATCCACATTGGCGCTGCTTTCCTCAATGGTGAGCAGGTCGGTCTCAATGGTGGCGAGATGCTCGCGCGACTCGTTGATGAATTCGTTGAGTAATGCGTCGTCCATGGTAGCTCCTAAGATTTTGGTCCGGTGACATTCAAGCGGGTCGCCAGCCGCATGCTCTGCAGCAACTGCAGGATGTCGGCCGAAGTGTTGACGATGCGGATGCGGCCGCCCCGGCGCGCCAGGCTGTTGTTGGTGGCGATGAGCAAGCCGATGCCGCTGGAGTCGAGCATGACGGTTTTCGCGAGATCAAAGATGATCTCCTCCGCTCCTTGCTGCACCTGGCCCTGGAGTGTGGTTTGAAGTTCCGGGATGCCGGAGGCGGTTAAATCACCCGCCAGAATTACCCGGTAAGACTTGTTGTTTTGTTCAACAGTGTAGCCTGCCATATCAATACCTTTTTGCTGTTCGATTTTTGTCCAACCACAAAGTTACCCGGTTGCCGATCCGATTGAATGACAGCCGGTCCGCGTAAAGTTTTCCGATCATCAGCCCCCGCCCGCTGGTGGCGGAGGGGGTGGCCGCAGTGGCGCGAGCCTGCCGCCAGTTGAAACCCTCACCCTCATCAGCGATTTCCAAACGCAGCCAGCGTCTCCCCACGTGCAGACTCAGGGTGACTTTTTTGTCAGCCTGCTTCCGGTTGCCATGCAGAATGGCGTTGTTTAACAACTCGCGCGCAACCAGCTCCACGGTAAAACTGTGGGCGGCCAGGTTGTTTGCGCTTAAAAAAGCGCGAATTTCGGAGCAGGCGGTGTCCACCTCCTCAAAACGCGAAGTGATTTCGCGGTGGAAAATCCGCTGGGAGTGGGATAGTGGCACACTCATACGTCCACCCCCATCAGCAGAATGTCGTCCTGGAGGGTGGCTCCGGCCACCACTTCGGAGCGGATGGATGCCACGGCTTTCTCAAGCGGTTCGTTCCGGTAGGCGTTGCAGGACTGCGCCAGACTGCTGATGCCGTCTTGGCGTGAGCCGTTCAGTTCGATCAGCCCATCCGAGTAGAGGAAAAATCGGTCCTCCGGTTGCACGACCAATTCCAGCGTCCCAAATTCGGCATCCGGAAAAGCTCCCGCCACATCGCCATCTTGGAAGGCAATGGTGTGCCCGTGATTGTTATGATGGAGCGCGATCACGGGCGGATGGCCGGCATTCACCAGAGTCAATCGGCCGATTTGCCGGTTGAGGCGGGCGTAAAGAAGGGTGAAGAACGTTCCCGTCGGCAGAATCCGGCACAACGCGCCATTGATGGCACGCATGACCTCGCGGGGATGGGCGGCGGCGGTGGCGTATTCACCGAGCAGTGTCTTCAACGCGGCCGTCCAAAACGAGGCGGCCAGATCATGCCCGCTGGCATCCGCCACAATATAGTCAATCACCTGGTTTCCCACGGGGATAACGTCGTAGAAGTCCCCCCCTGCCTTCAGGATCTGGTCGAGGGAAATGTGGAAGCTGGCCTCAGGACAATCACGCGGGCTGGGCATCAGCGTCTCCTGCGCCCCCACCAAACGCTGGATTTGCTCGGCCTGCAGTTCCGCCAGGCGCTCGTATGCCTGTTTGAGACGCAGGTGCGTGCTGACCCGGGCCAGCACCTCGGCTCCGGCCAGCGGTTTGGTGATGTAGTCCACTCCGCCGGCCTCGAACCCCTGTAATTTGGTGGCCACGTCGATGTTGGCGGAGATGAACAGGACCGGTGTTGGAATGGGGCCGGGTGATATTTGGAGCCGACGGCAGACATCAAAACCCTGGCCATCCGGCAAGTTGACGTCCAGCAGGACCAGATCGGGACGGATTTCATCAATCTTGCCAACGGCCTCCGCCACGCTGAACGCACAGGCGGTTTGAAAACCCGCCCGGCTCAGAATCCGTTGCAGCATCCGGTTGGTGGTCAAGTCGTCATCAACCACGAAAACCATCGGCGTATGGCGGGCAGATTTCAATGCGGGTTGCCCTTTCCAAAATACGTGTGCAGCAGATCCCGGCCTTGCTCGCCCAGATTGCGCACGAGATGCTCAATTTGTTTCAGCGCCAGGGGAGAGGGTTTGGCGTGGCCATTCTCCCATCGGTTGATGGTGGGAAAGGTCACCCCTAACCGGGCAGCGCATTTCTCCTGAGTCAGCCCGGTGCGCAGTCGCAGTTCACGAAGCAGGTGGGGGATTCCTGGTTCGTTGTTGGACAGC
>CAIYYI010000113.1 GCA_903930345.1 uncultured Verrucomicrobiota bacterium | reverse complement strand
GGGTGCGGGCGACGACCAGGAAGGAGGATTCAAACATGAACGGCTCGTGATGCCGCGTGTGCAGAATGGCCAGCCCGCCCGGCAGGCCCGTGGAGCAAAGTTCCTCCCGCTCGGTCAGCCCCTGCACCAGCCCCTCCGGGTCCATCACCTGGCCGGTCTGATTGGCAAAGGCGGCGATTTCACGGACGACCGAGGCCTTGGTCTTGGCGGGCAGGGCCGGTTGCAGGCAGGCGGGCTGCACCAGGTTGGGCATCAGGGTTTCCTGGGCCACCAGATCCTTGGTGCGGCGGGTGGTGTTCTGGTGGTATTCGTTCAGCCGCTTGCTGTTGAAGCCGAGGATGCGCTGGGAGATCCAGTCATCCAGGTCGCGCTGGCGAAAAATGGGGCGTTCACCGCGCAGGTCGTGGGGGATTTCCTGGTGCTTCACGAGGTCCTCAAGCTCGCCCCGTTTCAGGTGCAGGTAATCCGCCGCTTCATCCAGGCTGAGAGTCCGGTATGGCATAGGTGCATGGGGAGGGGCTGGCCGGCCCCTCCTGCCGCATAGTCCCCCCGGGCGGCGGCTGAGTCAATCTTTCTGAACTCGCGGTTCTTGCGCTTGCGCGGCAGGGAGGGCCGTTTTAAAGTCGGCCCATGAGTGGCGAACGCAAATTGACGGGACGGGTGGCCGTGGTCACAGGGGCAAGCCGGGGTCTGGGCCGGGCCATGGCGCTGGCGCTGGCCCGGGAAGGGGCCTCCCTGGCCCTGACGGGTCGGGATGCGGCCGCGCTGGAGCCGGTGGCGGAAGCCTGCCGGGCGGCCGGGGCGGAGGCAGCCGCGTGGGCGGCGGATGTGCGGGACGAGGCCCAGGTGGAAACCCTGCGGCAGGAGATCATCGCCCGGTACGGGCGGGTGCATATCCTGATCAACAACGCGGGGATCAATGTGCGCAAGGCGGTGACGGATTTCACCCTGGCCGACTGGCGGATGGTGCTGGACACAAATCTGACCGGCGCGTTTTTGCTCTGCCGCGCCCTGGTGCCGCACATGAAGGGACAGGGCTACGGGCGCATCATCAACCTCACTTCCACCATGAGCCATGTGTCGATCCCCGGTCGCACGGCCTACTCGGCCAGCAAGGCGGGCCTCCTGGGCTTCACCCGCGCGCTGGCGCTGGAGCTGGCGCCGGAGCAGATCACCGTCAACGGCATCAGCCCGGGGCCCTTCGCCACCGAGATGAACCGGCCGCTGATGGACAACCCGGATCTCTGCCGGGAGTTTCTCGCGCGCATTCCGCTGGGGCAATGGGGCCAGGTGGAGGACATCGGGGAGCTGGCGGTGCACCTTTGCTCGACAGCGGGCCGGTTCATCACCGGCACCGATATTTTGATCGACGGCGGCTGGACGGCGCAGTAACAAGCGATCTTTCACAAATCACTGTTTATGGCAAACAAACGCACATTGGTGAAACACGCGCTGGCGGCGGTGACCGCCGAGACGGATCTGCTGGTGCAGGGCTGGGTGCGCACCCGCCGGGATGCCAAGGGTTTTTCCTTCCTTGAAATCAACGATGGCTCCTGCCTGGCGAACCTGCAGGTGGTGGCGGATGCGGGCATCCCCGGGTCCGAGCACCTGCCCCGGCTAACCACCGGCGCCTCGGTGAGCGTGCGCGGCAGCCTGGTGCCCTCGCCCGCCGGGGGGCAGAAGTGGGAGCTGAAGGCGTCCGGGGTTGTGCTGGTGGGGGAGGCGGATGCCACCTACCCGCTGCAAAAGAAGGGTCACACGCTGGAATTTCTGCGCTCCATCGCGCATCTGCGCCCGCGCTCCAATCTCTTCGGCGCGGTCTTCCGCCTGCGCAGCCGTCTGGCGTATGCGGTGCATCAGTTTTTCCAGGAGCGCGATTTTGTGTATGTCCACACGCCGATCATCACCGCCAGCGATTGCGAGGGGGCCGGCGAGATGTTCCGGGTGACAACGCTCAAGGGGAACATTGACCAGCAGGCCGAGGCTGATTTCTTCGGCCGGCGCGCCTACCTGACGGTGAGCGGGCAACTGGAGGGGGAGACCTTCGCGTGCGCCCTGTCCAACATCTACACCTTTGGCCCCACCTTCCGGGCGGAGAACTCGAACACCGCCCGGCATACGGCGGAGTTCTGGATGATCGAGCCGGAGATGGCCTTCTGCGACCTGGCGGGGGACATGGACATGGCCGAGGCGTTTGTGAAGGCCATGGCCCGGCACGCGCTGGACCACTGCGCGGAGGATCTGGCGTTCTTTGCCAAGTTCGTGGACAAGGATCTGCACCGCCGGCTGCAATTCGTGGTGGACCGCCCGTTCCAGCGGGTCACTTACGCTGAGGCGGTGGACATCCTGCTGGCTTCCGGCCAGACGTTCGAGTACCCGGTGGCCCAAGGACAGAATCTGCAATCCGAGCACGAGCGTTACCTGACCGAGAAGCATTTTCAATCCCCCGTCACGGTCTATGACTACCCGCGCGGGATCAAGCCGTTCTACATGCGGCTGAACCCGGATGGAAAGACGGTGACGGCCATGGACGTGCTGGTGCCGGGCATCGGCGAGGTGATCGGCGGTTCGCAGCGCGAGGAGCGCCTGGACCAGTTGTGTGAGAACATGCGGCACCATAACCTGAAGCCCGAGGATTACTGGTGGTACGTGGACCTGCGCAAATACGGCACCGTGCCGCACGCCGGATTCGGACTCGGGTTTGAGCGGCTGCTCATGTTCCTGAGCGGGGTGGCCAACATCCGGGATGTGATCCCGTACGCCCGCACCCCGGGATCGGCGGAGTTTTGAGCCGCGAGCCTGGGTCAGCCGGGGCAAAAAGCGCCCCTGTTGCTTCGTCGCGGTTTTTTACCTGTCCCTCCGGGCTCGGAGAGTTCGAGGGGTGGGTGGCACATGCGGCTTGCGCCCGGGCCGGGGTCGGCGGATGTTGGGGGCAAGGCAAACATCCCGGCGCGCACGCGGATGTCCGCCCCGGGATGGGTGTGAGCATATGACAACCGAAACCAGCATACTGGGCGGCGCCCGGATATTGGCGGTGGATGACGATGAGCTGGTCCGCCGGGTGCTGGAGCGTTTCCTAACCGGGCTGGGCTGCGAGGTGGCGCTGGCCGAGGACGGCATGGCGGCGGCGAGCCGGCTGGAGGAGGAGGAGTTCGACGCGGTCATCACGGACATCAACATGCCGCGCATGGACGGGCTGAGCCTGCTCCGCGAGATCCGCCAGACCCGCCCCGAGCTGCCGGTGATCCTGGTCACCGGCCAGCCGGTGCTGGAGGCGGCGGTGGATTGCATGCGGCAGGGGGCGTTTGATTACATCGCCAAACCATTCGACCTGCACAAGTTGAAGGCGCGGCTGGCCAAGGCGGTGCAGCAGCACCGGGAAATGGCCGCGCAGGTGGCCGCCGGAGACAGGCCGATGGCAAACCTCAACTACCGCCGCTATTTCCAGCACTACCGGATCCGGCGCATCCTGGGCGAGGGGGGCACGGGCATTGTCTTCCTGGCGGAACGACCGGCGGCGGATCCGACGGCCACGCCTGCGCTTTTTGCCCTCAAGGTGATGAAGACCGGGAGTTCGCCCACGGCGGCGCACCAGCCCCAGCGTTTCATGCATGAGGCGTGCGCCGCAATGAAGGTGCGGCACCCGCATGTGGTGGCCATCGTGGAGTTCGGGCTCACGCCGGATGAGCTGGTGCCGTTCATCGTGATGGAGTATGTGGAGGGGGTGACGCTCAAACAATGGGCGGAGCAGTTCAGGGGGCTGGATCACCGCCGCAAGGCGGAGCTGGTGCGGCAGGTGGCCGGCGCGCTGGCCGCCATCCACGCGCACGGCATCACCCACCGCGATGTGAAGCCGCACAACATCATGGTGACGGGGGATTTTCAGACCCGGCTCATGGATTTTGGCATTGCGCGGCTGCCGGACTCCGAGCTGACCGTGGGGGGCGAGCTGCTGGGCAGCCCGGCCTACCTGGCGCCGGAGGCGTTTGAGACCTCGCAGGTGGGGCCGGCGGCGGATCTGTTTTCGCTGGGCATCGTGCTGTACGAGCTGTGCCTGGGCCGCAAACCCTTTGAGGCGGACAGCATCGCGCGCTACGCCCATGTGGTCCGGCACGGCCAACCGATCATGCCCCGGCTGCTGGATCAGGATTTCCCCCTGGAGCTGGAGACGATATTGAGCCGTCTGCTGCAGAAGGAGCCTGCGGATCGCTACCCCTCGGCCGCCGCCTTGGAGGAGGATCTGGCCGCGTTCGTAGCCGGGCAACCGCTGATCCACGCGGTGATGGGCGACCCCGAAGTGTGGGAGCGGGCCTGAATCAGCCGCCCGGCCGCCGGCCCGGGCCGGACAGGCACAGGGCCAGCAGGGTGAGGGCGGCGCCAAGGCCGGCCAGGATGACCAGTCGGTCCAGACGTTGGCTGGCGGCCTGGGAGCCGACGTTCATCTGCACGCGCAAATCCGCCCAGTTTTTCACCTGCAAAGAGCCGGTGAAGACGAGGCGGCGGCCCTGGGTGGGCAGGGCGGCGCGGATGGCGGCGGGCTTGCCACCGGCGGCGTCCTGCTGGCGGATGAGGCGTTCGGCGAGGCGGTAGAGGGTGGCATTGTCCTCGGCGGCGTTTTGCTCCAGCGCCTCGCGGGCCTGCTGCTGGGTGTAGTCGGGGGCCTGGCCGGGCTCCCAGCGGGCCAGGGGCTTGCGGGCGGGGGTGGGGTCGCGCTTGTCCACGAAGTCAAAGGCGGCCTGGCGGCGCTGGTTGAGGCCGAGCTGGGCCTGCTGCATGCGCAGGTTGTGCAGTTGCACGCGGGCGTCCTCGTTGAAGGCGGCGTCCTGCGGGGAGAGCTTCCACGCGGCGCTGTAGGCGCGGCGGGCCTGCTGGGGCGTGCCGCGCTGGAGGAAATCGTTGCCCATGAGCAGCAGCCCCTCCGCCTCCTTGGATTGCGAGGTGAGCTTGTCGGTCTCCGCGCGCAGGTAGGTCTCCACGTTGAAGATGGCCGGCAGCGGGGCGGCGGACTCGGACTGGAGCTGGAGCGTGCTCTGCCAGTTTTTCAGCCGCCACTCCTCGGGCACATGGATGGTCCAGGTGATGTTCTCGAGCGGGAGATCGAACGACGGCCCGAGGGCCTGGTGGTCAAAGCCCGCGGCGGGCTGGTCGCCGGTCTTGCAGGTGTAAAAGAACTCGACGGTGGCCGGCTTGGCGGGATCGGAGTTCTTCTCCAGGAGTAGCAGGAGGTACTGGCCATCGCGCCAGGGGGCGGCGGACTGGCCGTTCACAAAGGCGTACCAGAATTTGCCCGAGGCGGGCAGTTGGAGGCGCAGCTCGCGCTTGTCGCCCGGGAACACCAGGAGGCGGCCCTCCGTGAGCATCTCGCCCGTGGCGGCCACCACCGAGGTGAGGTCGAGCCGCTCCACGCGGGCGGGCAGCACCTTGGCGACCTCGTGGCGGGTGAGGGCAATGGGCAGTTCAAAGTCCGCCTCTACCACGGCGAAGGTGTCCTTGGATTCCGCCAGGTCGCGGCCCTTGCGCAGGGCGGCGGGGAGGGACTGCCACTCCACGCGCTGGAGGGAGGGCGGCAGGGGCGGGAGACGCAGCTGCAGCCGTCCCGCCGAGCGGAGGGCGAGGAATCCGCGCTGGAGATTGGCGCTGGCGGCCTTGAGGCCGGAGAGGCTCACCCCCGCCACCTGGTTGGTCATCGGCAGGGAGCCGGTCAGCCGCAGCTGGTAGCCGCCGATGACGCGGCGCTGGAGCTTGACCTCCCAATTGACCCAGCGTCCGGCCGCGCCCTGGCGGACGTAATCCGAGAGCAGCTCGCCCTCGAAGCGGACGTTCTCCAGATTGGCGGGCACCTGCACGAGGAAAGATTTCACCCCGGCATTCTCGATCTGGTAATCCAGGGTGGCGGAGAGCAATGCCTGGCCTTCGCGGAAGGCCAGCTCCTGCAGGGTGGCAGCCTGGATCCAGGGCTCGACGGTCTCGACCTCAAACCCGAGCTGCCAGCGCGGCTGGAGGAGGCGGAAGGCCAGCACGCCCTTCTGCGTGACCCCGGCCTTCTTGGGATCCAACTGGGTGAGGCCCTCGCGGGCTTTGACGTGCAGGCGCAGGCCCTGCTCCGGGACGATGACCAGCTGGCCCGTCTGCTTGGCGGCCTCCCGCAGGGTGAGGCGCGGGGCCTCCCACTCCTTGCGGCTGGCCATGCCGGGGCCGGCCAGCGTGATGCTGAAGGTTTGCTCCCCCTCGGTCTTGCCTTTGAGGTGCAGGGTGATCACGCGCTCCGCGTCCACTTTCAGCTCCGTCCAGTGGTTGAGGGCGGGGCCGGTGAGGGATTCCACCTCGAAATCGCGCGGCAGCGCAAAGCTGAGTTTGAAGATCCCGGCGCGGGTGATGCGGGCGGTGAGCTGGGAGGCGAGCAGGACACGGTCCTCCCCCAGGGAGAGCGTCTCCTGGGTTTCCACGCGCACATCTGGCTGTACGGCGGAGGCGTTCAGGGTGAGCGTGGCCCCCGGGGCGGCGTAGCGGAAGGCGCGGCGCAGCGCGATGCCCGGCACCTGGCGGGCGGCGTCCTGGATCAGGGCGACGGGGAAATCCTCCAGGTTGATGGCCGACATGGACTCCTCCCGCACGGTGTCCAGCTGCACCTCCGAGCCGGTGGCGACGGCGGCGAGGCCGAGCTGGCCGGCGGCCTGGCTGACGGTGATGACCCCGGCCTTCTGCTCATACGGCAGGGTGCCCGCCGTCAGCTGGGAGCGCAGGACCAGCCCGAAGGGGCGCGCCTGCGGGGTGGTGAACTGCACGCGCAGCGCGCGCAGGTCGGGATCGAAGCGCCAGGAGGAGACGAACGGGGCCTGCACGTCGGTGACCGTCAGGCCGGTCGGCACCTGGAAGGTCAGCTCCTCCAGCTGCCCCTGGGCCGGGCGCACCTGGACATCGTGGAAGCCTTCCACCACGCCGGGGGTGGGGATGAAGACATGGCGCAGCTCGGCGTAGAACACCGTCTTTTCAAAGCGGGTGTCGCGGCCGCGCGGCTGCCAGCCGATCCAGGTGTGCGCGGCGGGGCTCAGGACCAGCCTGGCCTGGGCGCTCTCCCGCCCGGCGGCCGCGTCTCTGGTGATCTCCACGGAGACCGCGTTGGTGGAGAAGACCTCGACCTCGGCGCGGTCCAGCGCCAATTGGAAGTGATGGATGAGGGCGGCGGGCGTGGGGAGGAGGAAGCCGTTGGTGGCCTGGTCGCGGGCGAGGCTGAGCTGGTACTCAAACTGCAGCTCATACGTGCCGGGCTCGCGGGCGGTCAGCCGCTGGAAGGCCTGGTTCTGCACGCGGGCCTCCCCCAGTTGCAGGGCGGCACGCGGATAATCGAGGCGCGTGAGCACGGCGGGTGCGGCCAGGAAATCGAGGCTCTGGCCGGCCTCCGCCCGCCAGTGGAGCTGGGCCTTGACGATGAGGAAGCTCTCCCGCACCAGCCCCGTCTGCATCAGCTGAACGACCTGGCCGGAGCCGGGCGGGCGCGCCGGGGCCGGGGTGGCGGCCAGGGAGGTGAGGCCCGACGCCGCGAGCCAGGCGGCGGCCAGCCACAGGGCGGCGGCTGGAGTGGCGGCGGGGGAAGAGGTGGACGGGGGATCCTCCGGCGGGGCCGGCAGGGCGAACTGCCGACGCACGGCGGGCACGATCACCTGCAGGACCAGGAAGGCCATCAGGACCGCGAAGAAGGCGGGGGCGCCATTGGGCATGCCGAGGACGGCCCAGGCCAGCAGCGCCCAACCCAGCGCCACCCCGGCGCGGCGGCGCAGGCCCTCCCGCTGGAAGAGGGCGAGCCAGGCCCAAAGGGCCAGACCCAGGGCGGCGGGCCAGAGGGAGAGCCAGGAGAAGACCACCCCGGCGGCCGGGCTGTTCAGGAGTTCCAGCGACAGGGTCTGGCCCCCCTGCAACAGGGGCGCGTTCAGCGTGAGCCCAAAGACATTGGCGGCGGCGTGATGAAAGGCCGTCTGCACCAGCATCCCGAGAATCGCCACGGAAGCGAGCGCGGCGACGAGGCCGAGCAGGCCGCCGAAAATGTTGGAGAAGCTCCAGCGCCAATTGGAGCGGCGGGTGGCCCAGCTCAGGAGCAGGGCGCCCAGCAGAGCCAGCCCGGGCACGGCGGCAGCCAGGTACTGGTGCACCTCGCCAAAAGCACCCTGGAGGAGCTGCTCCAGCCAGGCCAGCCCGGAGGCGTCGCGGCGGGTTTCCCGGGGGGGCAGGGTGCCGCGCTGGAAGGTGAGGCGGTACTGCGGATCGGGCGTGAGGCGCCACTCGGTTTGCAGCACGGGCACGCCCAGGGCGGGCACCGAGAGAGCCAGGGCGCGGCGATCCCCGGACTTGTAGGCTAGCTTCAGCTCCACCGTGCGGACGGCGTCGCTGGCGCGGGGCGGAAGGGGGATGAGCGTTTCCGCCTGGTCCGCCACCGGCACCACGCGGGCGCCATCCACGCGCGCCTCCCAGAGGTCCGTGTTCGGCGGCACGGTGACGCGCAGGTGGGAGTGGCCCTGGCTTTTGACGAAGTAGCGCGCCTCGGTGACGATTTCCCCCTCACGCGAAACCCGGGTGGCGAGCAGGGCGCGGTCCACCACCTGGTGGACGGTCTCCCCCGGGGCGAGGGCCTGGAGGCCGATGCGCAGGGTGCAGGGGCGGGCGGTGTACTGGTAGGCGGCCAGGATGGGGGCATCGAAAAGCAGCCGGTGCTCGGGCGTGATTTCCGCCGGATCAAGCTGGAGCAGGCCGATGGTGGCCGTGGCGGTTTTCACCTCGAACTGGTATTCGCTGACCACGATCAGGCCGCCCTGCTCGGTCTGCGCGTCGAGGGCCCGGGCGCCGCTGAAATCAATCACGTTGCTGCGGGTGTTGAACGGGCGGTCATAGGTGGCGAGCAGGGTGTAGGCGCCGAACACCGGGGTGTGCAGGTACACCTCGCAGATGTCGCCGGTGCGCTTCCAATTGCGGATATCCCGCCCGGCGAACTCCACGTTGCCATACTCGGCGGGCACGGAGACCTTCAGCAGGCTCACGGGCGCGCCGGAGACGAAGTAATTCAGAACCGAGGAGCCGAGCGCGCGGCCCTCCGTGACGGTGAAAAGATGGAGGGCATCCGCCTGGATGGAAAGGGCGAGCCGCTCCACTCCGGCGGTGACCGACCAGGCATCCTCCCGCAGCCGGAAGGCGAGCTGGAGCCCGGGGATGCGTTTGGGAAAGAAGGCGGTGGCCAGCTCGGTGACGCCCTCCAGCCGGACGGCGCTGAGCCGGAAACCGGCATCCGAGGAGATCCCCACATAGCCGCGGATGGCGCGGGTGTTCTGCGGCCGGAAGAGGGGCAGCGCCAGGTTGCCGGCGGCGGCGGGCTGGCTCCGCTCCAGGCGGATCTGGAACACCTGCCGGCCGCTGAGCGGCTGGCCGAAGACCAGGCGCAGGCGGGACTGGCCGGGCAGGGCGGCATCCGGCGTCACAAAGTAATCGCTCAATTGCGGGGCGCTGACGCGGGAGACCGTGAAGTCGCCGGGGATGGTGAGGTTGAACTCGCGGAGGGGCGCCTCCCGGATGTCGAGTTCCAGCTCCGCCTCCAGGGAGGACTCGGTCTCGCCCAGGTGGTAGAGGAGCACCTGGGAAAGGGAGAGCTCGGGCAGGATGTGGTCCGCCTGGATGGCGAGGGTGAAGTCGCCCCCGGCAAAGCGGTAGGCGAAGGCCTGGCTGCGCTGGGCGGTGGCGAGATCGGCAAGCTCCTTGCTCTGCGGGAAAAGCTCCGGGCTGATCTGCGAGAGCCCCCGGGCGTCCGTGACCTCCAGGCGCACCGCACCATCATTCACGGCCAGCAGATGCCCGCCGTAGCGGATGGCCTCCACCGGGGTGAGGCGCAGCGGCTGGATGGTCTGGGGAAAGGCCCCGAGCGGGGTCTGGGTGTGGATGACCACCTGGTACTGCTCCTTGTGCCCCTGGTTGAGCTGGACCACCAGGCGGCGCTGGCCGTTGGTCGCTTCCACGCGCCAGCCCAGGATGTCGTCCCCGCGCACGCGGGTGACCTCGCCCTCGCCCGCGATGGCCAGGACCAACTGGCTCAGGGCGCCCTGCATGACCTTGTAATCAAGCAGGAAAGCCTGGCGGAGCAGGCCGGGGCTGACCGCTACCTGGGCGGCGCCTTGCACGGCGTAGAAGAGCTTGCCGGATTCCTCGGCGCGCGCCGTTTTCCAGCGGAGGCTCACCGGCCCGGCGGCCGGCAGGAAACTGGTGAAAACATCGTTCTGGCGTTCCGGCCGGGCCGCATTGGGGAACTGGAACTGCGTGTCGGCGGGCAGGCCGCGCAATTCCACCGGGCGGAGCGGGCTGCCCACCACCTCAAAGTCCAGGCCGTTCCAGCCGGCGTCGACGGTGATGCGGGCGTCGAATTTCAGTCGCAGCGGGAAGGTGCCGCGCTGCGGGAAGCGGATCAGGTAGCGGCCGTTCTCAAAACGGACCTCGGTGTTGGTGGGATACTCGGTGAGGGCGGCCTGCCCGGCCAGCAGCATGAGGGTGCCCCCTTCAGGGTGGCGCACCACGGCTTCGCCGGTGAGCGTAAACCGGGCGCGCTGCGGCAGGAGGTCGCCGGTGAGCTGGAAGTTCTCCCAGAGCACCCGGCGGGCATCCGCGTCGCGTTCGGTGGCCAGCAGGGTGAGGGAGTAATCAGCGCCGGAAAACCGGAATTGGAACGGGCGGCGGGTGCCCGGGGCGGGCTCGGCGCCGCCGGGGGCCTCGGGGCGGACATAGGCCAGGCTGGTGAGGTTGGTCGGCTGCAGCTCCACCTGCGGCGTGGCGGTGATTTCGAGATCGCCGGTGAAGAGGGCGGCATTCTCCGGGGCTAGGACCAGCGGCACCAGGGTGGCCGGCAGGGCCTTGAACTCCTGGCGCGTCGTGATGGTGGCCGAGAACTCGGCCCGCCCGCTGTTGGTGAAGGCGTCCGCCGGACGCAGCACCAGGAAACGCTGGTCGCCCGGGCCGCGGCGGGTGCCCCAGTCCTTGAGATCCGGGCCGGTGACACCGGTGACCTCGCCTTCCCCCTTCAGGGTCAGCACCAGCTCGCGCAGGACGCCCTGGTGCAGGCGGGCGGTCAGCGCGCAGGATTGCACCAGGCTGTTGGTGCCGACCTCCAGCCGCGCGCTGGAGCGCAGGGAGTAGATGAGGCGGGGCTCGCGCGCCTCCGGGTTCTGGCCGCCGAACTGGCCTTGGATGATGAAGCTGGCCTCGTTGGTGCTCATCTTGCCGTTGATGGCGAG
>CAIYYI010000112.1 GCA_903930345.1 uncultured Verrucomicrobiota bacterium | reverse complement strand
CGCCACGCTGATTTTCCAGCCCTCACGCCCACCGGCGTTTGCTCCCGCTCTTTTTTTGCGGTGGAGGAGGGCCTTCGAGACGGACTGACTGAACGGACAACGCAGAATCTCCAACCCTGCGACCCCGTAAAGCATACCGCTCGCCGCACGCTAAAAAACGCCTCACTTTTTTAAAATTATTCCCCTTGAGAAATCGTCGTTCCCCGCCGATACTTTGATCAGCTTCAAGAAGCCAAACGACGGTGACTCTGAAGCGGTGATCTTTGAGAGTTCAGTTTGAATTTACCCTGCCTGGTACGTGATTACGACATTGTCCTTGGACCGTAATTAGCCCAAAATGGAGCCTCTATTTCGGCTGCCGCCGACACGCCTTTCGAGGAAGTCGAAAACAGACGATCGGGTTCCACCTGTTTCCTTCACCGTTCAAAGGAACTGTTACCGACACGGCCAAGGTGGGGTTTTTTATTTTCGTTGTCCGCTCTTTGCTGTACTCTCTCCCGCATGTCGCGGGATGATCTATTTTTCGCCCCCTCTCAGCCTGCTCCTTCTGTGGTCAAAACCGATCCGCTATCGGGTGAGCCTGCCCCCGCCAGGCGCGCCCCCTTGGCCGCGCGATTGCGCCCGCGCAACCTGTCCGAATTCATCGGCCAATCCCACATCCTCGCTGAAGGCATGCTGCTGCGCCGCGCCATTGAGGCCGACCGGCTGCAATCCCTGATCTTTTACGGGCCGCCCGGCACCGGAAAGACATCCCTGGCCCAGATCATTGCCAACCATACCCAAAGCAAGTTTGAGCGGCTGAGCGGGGTGGAATCCAATGTGGCCGATATGCGCCGGGTGCTGTCCGCGGCGGCCAACCGGCTGGAGAATGCCGGCCTGACTACCATCCTGTTCGTGGATGAGATCCATCGTTTCAATAAATCCCAGCAGGATGTCCTGCTGCCCGATGTGGAGAGCGGGGTGGTGCGGCTGATCGGGGCCACCACGCACAATCCCTTCTTTTTCGTCAATTCCCCGCTGGTATCCCGCTCCCAGATTTTTGAGCTGCGCCCGCTGTCAGAGGTTGACTTGCGCCGCATGCTGGACCGGGCGCTGACGGATGCCGACCGGGGGCTGGGCCACCTCCGGCTGCGCGTCGCGCCGGAGGCGCTGGGGCACCTGGCCCGGGTGGCGGATGGGGATGCCCGCAAGGCCTTGAATTCCCTGGAGATCGCCGCGCTGACGACGTTGCCCGGACCGGATGGTTTCATTGTCATCGACCTGCCAGTGGCGGAGCAGTGCATCCAAAAGAAGGCGGTGGTCTATGACGGGGATGGGGACGGGCATTACGACACCATTTCGGCCTTTATCAAGTCCATGCGCGGCGGCGATCCCGATGCGGCGTTGTATTGGCTGGCAAAGATGATCCATGCCGGGGAAGACCCCCGGTTCATCACCCGCCGCATCCTGATCTGCTCGGCGGAGGACGTGGGTTTGGCGGATCCGATGGCGTTGGTGCTGGCCACAGCCGCCCACCAGGTGGCGGAGTATGTGGGCTGGCCGGAGGCGCGCATTCCGATTGCCGAGGCGACGATCTACATCGCCACGGCCCACAAGAGCAACACCGCCATCAAGGCCATCGATGCCGCCTTGGAGGATGTGCGCTCAGGACGGACGCTGGCGGTGCCGGATCATTTGCGGGATGGCCATTACGCCGGGTCGGCCCGGCTGGGGCATGGCCAAGGGTATCAATATGCGCATGATTTTCCTGATCATTTCGTGCCGCAGGACTATCTGGGAGCGGTGCGGCGCTACTATGAACCCACCGAGATGGGGGTGGAGAAGAAGATCAAGGAACGGCTGGAAAAGTGGCGGGCACGGGTGGAAACCGCCCGCAAACAGGATCCCAAACCACCCCTCCCATGAACCTGGATGAGGCCAGCAAAACCGCATGGCGCGCCCGCCAAAGGACGACCCTCAAGGCGGTGACTCCGGCAGAACGGACCCTAGCCAGCCAGCGGGTGCGGGAACGGCTCCTCGCCCGGCCAGAGTGGCGTAACGCCCGTCGGCTGTTGCTGTACTCCCCCTTGAAGGATGAACTGGACGTCTGGCCGCTGGCCGAAAAGGCGTTGCGGGAGGGTAAAACCATTTGTCTGCCCCGGTTTATGCCGGAAAGGGGTGAATACGAGGTCTGCCGCATCGAAAATATCGGAAAAGAATTGATCTCGGGCCATTATGGGATTATGGAACCTTGTGTGAGTTGTGCGTCCGTCCCGCTCGACTGTCTTGATTTGGCTTTGGTTCCAGGTTTGGGCTTTTCACGGGATGGCTATCGGCTGGGTCGCGGTCAGGGGTTTTATGACCGTTTGCTGGCCCGGATGAATGGTTTAAAATGTGGGGTTGGGTATGATTGGCAGATGGGAATCCTCTTTGCTGCCGAACCCCATGATGTGTCCTTAAATTGTATTATTTCACCGTCGCATTGGTGGTCCCTCGCTGCACCAGGCACGGTTTGAAAATGTTTTTTCTGGCGAATATCTACGTCACAGGCATCAGCTGCCTGGTGATCGGCATTGTCGTGGGCTATTCCATTTTGGCATGGATAGACAAGCGACGTCGTGAATCCGTCTTGACGGAGGAGAAGGGCATTATTGAAAAGGCCCGGCGGGAAGCGGACACTCTGACTCGCGAGGCCAAACTTGCCGCCGCCGAAGAAGCTCAGCGCCAGCGGGAAACAACCGAAGCCACCCTGGCCGTCCGCCAAAAAGACACCGCCGATGCGGAGCGCCGACTCGCCGAGCGGGACTCCCTGCTGAATCGCCAGCTCGAAAATCTGGTGCAGGGAGAACGCAATCTGCGAACGCACAAGGAGGAGCTGGAAAAACGCTCCGACTCCCTCGAAATTCAGCGGGTTGAACTGGGGGATCTGATCCGGCAACGGCGGGAGCAGCTGGAAAGCATATCCGGCCTGGATGCCACCAACGCCCGGGAGCAGTTGCTGAAGGAGGTGGAACGTGACGCTACCTTGGAAGCCACCAAAATATCACGGCGCGTGCTGGATGATGCCAAGGCGAGGGCGGAGGACCGGGCCCGCCAGATCATCGCCACCGCCATCCAACGGTACGCGGGAGAACACACTTTCGAATCCACCACCGCCACCATCACCCTGCCGGGGGATGAAATCAAGGGTCGCATCATCGGTCGGGAAGGCCGCAACATCCGGGCTTTTGAGAATGCCACTGGAGTTACAGTGTTGATCGATGACACCCCGAATGCCGTGGTGCTTTCCGCCTTTGATCCGGTACGTCGCGAGATTGCGCGCGAAGCCATGTCGCGGCTGATCCTGGATGGCCGCATCCACCCCACCCGCATTGAGGAAGTGGTGAACAAAGTCGCCCAAGAGATGGATGAAGCCATCGTGCGGCATGGCGAGGACGCCGTGGTGCGCCTGGGATTGCCCCCCATGCACGGGGAGGTGGTCAAACTGCTGGGCCGTCTGCATTTCCGCCAAAGCTTCTGCCAGAACCTGTTGGAACATTCCGTTGAGGTGGGCCATCTGGCGGGACTGATGGCGGCGGAGTTGGGCTTGGATATCCAATTGGCCAAGCGTTCCGGCCTGCTCCATGACATCGGCAAGGCGGTCAGCCAGGAAGTGGAGGGGGCACATGCTTTGGTGGGCGCGGAAATCCTGAAAACCCACGGGGAACTGGATTCGGTGATCAATGCCGTGGCCTCGCACCACGGAGAGGTGCCGTCCCAGGGCCCCATGGGCGTGCTGGTCAGTGCCGCCGATGCCATCAGCGCCTCCCGCCCCGGGGCACGTTCAGAGACTATGACCACCTACCTGAAACGGGTGGAGGATCTGGAACGGATCGGCCTTTCCTACCCCGGAGTGGAAAAATGCTTTGCGGTGCAGGCCGGACGTGAACTGCGCGTGCTCGTCCAACCCGAGGAGATCAATGACGAACAGGCGTTCGCCCTGGCGCGCAACATCGCCCGCAAGGTGGAGGGAGAGTTGCAGTACCCGGGCCAGATCCGTGTGGTGGTGTTGCGCGAGACCAAGTGCGTGGACCTGGCCAAGTAAGGTTCCGCCCCCGGGTTTAACGCAGAACCGGCAGTCCCGCATCCACCAGGTCCAACCGCTGAACGCCATGCCCGATGGGCCAGGCGGGTTCCCGTGGCGGACTCTGCCACACGACCTTTTTCTCCCGGCTGATTTCGGCAAACGGCACCTTCCCCCCCGCGTTGCAGATGAAGAAGTGGCCGTTGCGCAGCACCTGCAAGCCCGCAAACCAACGAATGCCCAACCCGGGAACCTCGTTGCCCGCCAGACTCCAGGCGATCTGGTTGTCCGGCGTGATTTCCACCAGGCTTTGCTGCCCGCAAACCACCGTGTTGCCATTGGACAGGCGCACGCAGGAGTAAGGGGCGAAAGCGACCTTGATCTCGCGCCGCAACCGGCTCTCCAAATCATACTCCCGCACCACTCTGGCCGATTCCTCCGCCACCAGGAAATGACCATTGGCCAGTTGCCGGGCGTTGCGCAGGCAACCATGCCCGGGGCGATTGAGCAGCTTGATTTCCCGGACGATTTTGGCCTGGGGATTGACAATCAACAGTTTACCCTGGCTGGCGGCCCCCACCAGAGTGTTGCCATCCAGCAAACGCTGGCACGACCAAACCTGTCCGGTGGTGAGAAAGTGCAAGACCACCTGCTTCTCCGGGGTCACCTCCATGACGCCGCTTGGATTGTCGTTCCGGGCGGATTGATAGTTCTGGTTGTAGCAGAACAGGATATTGCCGTTGGGGAGGCTCCAGGCATCCCGGGACATTTCCGCCGGGTAGGACCACACCAACTCCCCCTTCCGATCATAACGCTGCACCTGGCGCGCCCCTTCGGCAGCGAAGAGAAAAGCCGGATGGGCGGATACCGGAGGCGGTTCCCCTGACCACCCCTTCGACTGACTCAGGAGAAAACCGCTTAGCAGCAAGGACAGCGACAGGTGGTCGAGAATGAAGATGCCCCGTTTCCAAACCGAGCGTCCACGTTGGAATAATAATTGAATCATGCGGTGTGGCGGTTTTGTACTCGAAACCGATTGAACTGGCGAGGGCGAAAACAGTCCGGCCAAACCACCCAGATCCGATCCGGTTTCAGCTTAAAAACAGCCGCGCAGGTCGGTAAAAACCGTGACAACCGGACCCACCCGGAGCTAAAGTGCCGTACTCATTGCTGCGTGACAGCATCCATCTAAGATTTATGCGTTCTGATACAATTAAAAAGGGATTCGAACGGGCACCGCACCGCAGCCTGCTGCGGGCAACGGGCTCGATTGAATCTGATGACGATTTCAACAAGCCGTTCATCGCCATTTGCAACAGCTACACCGACTGCATTCCCGGCCACGCGCACCTGAACGAGGTGGGAATGCTGATGAAACGCCTGGTGCGGGCGGCCGGCGGCGTGCCGTTCATTTTCAACACCATCGGCGTGGATGACGGCATCGCCATGGGTCACGGCGGCATGAAGTATTCCCTGCCCTCGCGGGAGCTGATCGCCGACTGCGTGGAGACCATGATCAAGGCGCACTGCTTCGACGGCATGGTGTGCATCCCGAACTGCGACAAGATCGTGCCGGGAATGCTGATGGCGTCCATGCGCCTGAACATCCCGACCATCTTTGTGAGCGGCGGCCCTATGGCGGCCGGCATTGCGGAGCAAACCACCACCACGGAAGACCTGGCGGGCCACTTGCAGCCGGCATCGCAGAAGTCGGACCTGATCAGCGTCTTCAAAGGCGTGGCGGAATTGCAGGCGGGCAAAATCACGGAGGCGCAACTGCTGAAGTTGGAACAATCGGCTTGCCCAACCTGCGGGAGCTGCTCCGGCATGTTCACCGCGAACTCGATGAATTGCCTGTGCGAGGCGCTGGGTATGGCACTGCCGGGCAACGGCACGGTGCTGGCGGTCTCCAAGGAACGGGAGGCCCTCTACGAGCGCGCCGCCCGCATGATCCTCAAGCTGGTGGCCCAGGATCTGAAGCCGCGCGACATCGCCACCCTGGAGGCGTTTGACAACGCGCTGGTGCTGGATGTGGCGATGGGCGGCTCCACCAACACCATTCTGCACACGCTGGCAATCGCGCGCGAAGCGGGCATCGCCTACGATATCAAGCAGATTGATGCCATCTCCCGCCGGGTACCCCACCTGTGCAAAGTGTCGCCATCGTCCAATTATCATGTGCAGGATGTCCACCGGGCGGGCGGCATCCACACGATCCTGGGCGAACTGAAGCGCCTCGGCGCCCTGAATCTGAACTGCAAAACCGTCACCACGCGCACCCTCGGCGAGAACATCGACGAATGGGATATCCGGTCGGAGAAGTGCAGCGCCTGGGCAAAGACCGTGCGCATTTCCGGCGCCTCGGCCCTGGTGCTGGATCCGAACGACAAACTGGGGCCGGCGGCCCGCACGGCCAGCGGCAATCTGGTGCCGAAACCGATGATGTTCTACCCGGCGGACGAGCGGGCCATCACCCTGTGGCGCAAGGCAGCGGCGTTCAATGGGCTGGATGTGTCCGCCCAAGCCTCGCTGTTCACCGCGAAAGCCATCCTGGATGTCTCCGGCCAGGAGCCGGTGAAGGGACGCGAGGCGATCGCGGAATTCCTGACCAAGATTCAAACCGAGGCCAAGGGCCTGGTGCGCGAGGAGCTGGCCACCTTCCGCAACGCCCCAGCGGTGATCGCCTGGCAGTACACCAAGGGCGGCGAGCGGAAGATTGTGAGCGTCCTGGCCATCACCCGGCTCAAGAACTGGGAGATTGCGCGCGCGCGCCTGTTCACGCAGCCGGAAATGGTGGCCCGGGCCAAACCAGCCGGACTGATGCCATATGATTCGGCCTTCATGTTTGACGCGCTGGATTGCATCCGGCCCAAAGAGACCCCGTACACCCCGGATGGCGGGCTGGCGGTACTGTACGGCCAACTGGCGCCGGAAGGGTGCGTGGTCAAGACGGCGGGCATCAGCGCGGGCTTCAAAGCCCACTGCGGGCCCGAGTTTGTGTTCGAAGGGCCGTGTGTGATTTTCGAAAGCCAGGACGCCGCCTGCGAAGGCATCCTGGGCGGCAAGGTGAAGGCCGGGGATGTGGTGGTCATCCGCAATGAGGGGCCGCGCGGCGGTCCCGGCATGCAGGAGATGCTCTCCCCGACGAGTTACATCGCCGGTCTGGGCCTGGGCGACAAGGTGGTGCTGGTCACCGACGGACGCTTCAGCGGCGGGACGGCGGGCGCGTGCATCGGACACGTTTCGCCGGAAGCCGCCGAGGGCGGCCCGATCGCGCTGCTCCAGGAGGGTGATCGCCTGCGCGTGGATTTCCCCAACCGGAAAATCGACATCCTGGTGGCGGAAGCGGAACTGGCGGAGCGCAAGCAACGCTGGCAACCGATCAAGCTCAGCCTGCACGGCTGGCTGGCCCGCTATCAAAAACTGGTGAGCAACGCCAGCCAGGGCGGCGTCCTTTATCAGGGGGAGATCACGGCGTAGGCCGGACCTGAGAGTGGTTTTTCACGGCGGCACCGCACAGGTGCCGCCTTTTTCATGCCCGCCGCCGTCCTTATTGGACGGATTTCACGAACCGCGCCATGCGCTCCATGGCAATCTCCACCCGATCCAGCGCGGTGGCAAAACAGCACCGGACAAAGCCCTCGCCGCTGGGCCCGAAAGCGCTGCCGGGCACGCAGGCCACCTTCTCACGCTCCAGCAGTTTAAGGGCGAATTCCTTGGAGGAGAGCCCCGTGGAGCTGATACGCGGGAAGGCATAGAAAGAGCCCCGCGGAAAATGGCATTTCAGCCCCATGTCATTGAGCGATTTGACGATCAGATTCCGGCGCAACGCGTACTGGTCGCGCATCTCCCGCATATCCGCCTCCCCATGGAGAATGGCTTCGATGGCCGCCTCCTGGCTGATGATGCTGGCGCAGAGCATGGAGTACTGGTGAATCTTCATCATCGCCTCGATGATCTCCACCGGTCCGCAGGCGTAGCCGATCCGGAAGCCGGTCATGGCGTAAGCCTTGGAAAACCCGTGCAGGAAGATCGTCCGATCCACCATGCCCGGCAGGGAGGCGATGCTGACATGCGTGCCCTCAAAGGTCAGCTCGGAGTAGATTTCATCCGTGATGACCATCAGGTTGTGCCTGAGCACCAACTGGGCGATCGCCTGCAACGCCTCGCACGTCATGGTGCCACCGGTGGGATTGGTGGGGAAATTCAGGATGAGCACCTTCGAGCGGGAGGTGATGACCCGCTCAATGGCGGCGGCATCCACCGCGAAACCATCCTCGGCGCGGCAACTGACGGCGACCGGCACCCCGTGCGCCATGGCGATGCTGGGGGAATAGCTGACATAGCATGGCTCGTGGTAAATCACCTCATCACCCGGGTTGATCACGGCGCGCAAGGCGAGGTCCATGGCCTCACTCACCCCCACGGCGATCAGGATCTGGTTTTTGGGCTGGTAGGTGACCCCGAAATTGTGGGCCAGATGGCTGGCGAGCACTTCCCGCAACCGCAGCAGGCCGAGGTTGGAGGTGTAGCTGGTCTTGCCCTGTTCCAAGGCGTAGATGGCGGCCTCGCGGATATGCCAGGGAGTGACAAAGTCAGGCTCGCCCACGCCGAGCGAGATCACGTCCTTCATGCCCTGCACGATGTCAAAAAAGTCGCGGATGCCCGAGCGCGGAATGTCGCGCACGTTGCGGGCAATCAGGTTTTGCGGAACAAAGTTGGCAGCCATGGTTCAGTTGGTGCGTTAATGGTGGGAGCATAGGCCTACCTCGGGAGAAGACACAAGCAGGGAATCACCGCCGCCCACCGGGCGGCGGTCAGGCGGCGGCGGCCTGGGAGGGTTTGCGCCGGATCACCGGTTTGGTCTCACCCAGCACGGATTGGCGCGTGACCTTGACCGATTCGACGTCGTCGCGACTGGGGATATCATACATGACATCCAGCATGAGACGCTCGATCAGGCTGCGCAGGGCGCGGGCTCCGGTGCCTTTCTTGATCGCCTGGGCGGCCAGCTCCTTGAGGGAATCCTGAGTGAACTCCAGTTGCACGCCGTCCATGGACAGCAGCTTGACGTACTGCTTGGTGAGGGCGTTCTTGGTGGTCGAGAGGATGGCCACCAACTGCGCCTCGCTCAACTCATCCAGAACCGTCACCATGGGGAGGCGGCCGATGAACTCCGGGATGAAGCCGTAGGCCAGCAAATCCTCGGGCTCGACGCGCTGCATGATTTCATCCTTGGCCAGCAGGGCGGCGCGCTCGCCTTTCTCGGAGGCCCCAAAGCCCATGACCCGGTTGCCCAGGCGGCGGTGGATGATTTTTTCCAGCCCCACAAAGGCACCACCGCAAATAAAAAGGATGCCGCTGGTGTCCACGCGGATGTACTCCTGCTGCGGATGCTTGCGCCCGCCCTGGGGCGGGACATTGCACACCGAGCCTTCGAGAATCTTCAGCAGGGCCTGCTGAACGCCCTCGCCAGACACGTCGCGGGTGATGCTGACATTCTCGGTCTTGCGGGCAATCTTATCGATCTCGTCGATGTAAATGATGCCGCGCTGGGCGCGTTTCACATCGTAATCGGCATTCTGAAGGAGACGCAGGACGATATTCTCCACATCCTCGCCCACGTATCCGGCCTCGGTGAGGGTGGTGGCATCCGAGATCGCAAAAGGCACATCCAACACCTTGGCCAGCGTGCGGGCCAGGAGCGTTTTGCCAGACCCGGTGGGGCCGACAAGCAGAATGTTGCTCTTTTCCAACTCCACCTCCACCGGGCGTTCGCCGGTGGCATCCGGATTGGCGGCCTCAGCCGCCAGGCGGTCGGCCTGGTTGAGCCGCTTGTAATGGTTGTGCACCGCCACGGCGAGCACCTTTTTGGCCAGTTCCTGACCCTCGCAATGCTGGTCCAGGACACGTTTGATCTCCACCGGCTTGGGAATGTGGCGCACCGGGGCGCTGGGCTGGGGTTCCGGGGCCAGCTCCTTGTCCAACACCGCCTTGCACAACAGCACACAGTTGTCGCAAATGAACACCCCCGGACCTTGGATGAGTTTTTTCACTTCGGCGTGCGATTTGCCGCAGAAGCTGCAGAGGGTAAGATTGGACGGACGAGCCATGGTAATAAAGCGGGTGGCGGTTGATGCAGAGCCGGAAAATCAGACTGCGGCCGGGATTTCCTTGCGGGAGACCACCACCTGGTCCACCAGACCATAAACCCGGGCCTCCTCGGCGGACATGAAGCGATCCCGGTCGGTATCGCGGGAGATGTCATCCACCGTGCGTCCGCAATGGCGGGCGAGGATTTCGTTCAGACGGTCTTTGAGGCGGAGGATTTCCTTGGCCTGGATGCTGATATCGCTGGCCTGACCCTGCACCCCGCCCCACGGCTGGTGGATCATGATGCGGGCATTGGGCAGCGCATAGCGCTTGCCCTTGGTGCCGGCACACAGGAGCACCGCCCCCATGCTGGCCGCCTGGCCGATGCAATAGGTGTTCACATCGCAGGTCATGAACTGCAGCGTGTCATAAATGGCCAGGCCGGAGGTCACGCTCCCGCCGGGGGAGTTGATGTAGAGATGGATATCCTTCTTGGGATCGGTCATCTGCAGGAACAGCAACTGGGCGATGATGAGGTTGGCCACCATGTCGTTGACTTCCGTCCCCAGAAAAACAATGCGGTCCACCAGCAGCCGGGAGTAGATGTCCTGCGCGCGCTCACCGCGACCGGTTTGCTCAACCACCATCGGCACCAGAAAATTATTCGTTACCATATAATATGGGGGGAAACCTAATGGAGGGATGGGTAACCGTCAAGCCAAGGTCCAAAAATGTCCCGCAGGAGCCGCGCCATTCTGGCGCACCCACTTAACAGGCACGGTGGGAGCGTCCATCAGTGGCGTGGCCGGAACAGGCTCCAGATCAACGGAAACGCGGAGGCAAAGTCTCCCGCTCCATGAGCCAGCCAGGCATCCACCGCCGCCGGGCTGAACCACCCGCCCCGCTCAATTTCCTCCGGGTGCAACTGAAATGGCCCCTCCGCCTGGCACTGGTAAACCCAGACAAACTCCTCGCCGGTTTCCGGGCAGGCATCAATCTTGAAGAGGGGCCGGGGGGGTCATGGGGTGGTGGTGGT
>CAIYYI010000111.1 GCA_903930345.1 uncultured Verrucomicrobiota bacterium | reverse complement strand
CGAGGTGGTCGTGCTCGACCGTGCGCTGGAGACCGATGAGATTCTCGCCTACCTGACCGCCGGGAAAGCCGGCCACCGCCTCAGGGGGCATCCAGGTCGGGATAGTATTTCTTGATGCAGTCCGGGCACAGGCCGTGGGTGAACTTGGCCTCGGAATGATTCTGGATGTAGCTCTCCACCTGGCTCCAATAGCCTTTGTCATCACGGATCTGTTTGCAGCCGGCGCAGATGGGCAGCAGCCCGCTCAACGATTTCACGTTGGCCAGACTGCTCTGCAAGTCCTGGATGAGCTGGTCGCGCTCGGCTTCCATCTGTTTTCGGACGGTGATATCGCCCGCATAGCAATGAACTCGTTGGTTGAGCTGCACGGGGAAGAAGGACCACGAAATCACCCGCCCGCCAATCTGTGTTTCCACCCGTAGGATCGGTTTGCCGCTGGCCAGGCACTCGCCGACAATCGCGGCCGTGGTGGGCGGTAGCATCTGGCGGGGCCCCTCCAGCCCCAGCGTGAGCGCCATTTTTTCGGTTGCCCCGTTGAAGTAGTTGATTTCCCCGGCGGCGGACAATTCCAGCACCGGATTGGGATTGAAGCGGGCAAAGGCCGCCTGGTGCTCAATTTCCAATTCCGCCTGCTTGCGCTCCGTGATGTCCTGCACGACGCCGGCCAGTTTCACGCCACCGGTGGCCGGATCAGTGATAACCTCCGCCTGTTCCAGCATCACTCGCTCGGTGCCATCCGGCAGCAGGATGCGGTGTTCCACCTGGAAGGTATGCCCCTCCCGGACGGCCTCCTCGACGGTCGCGCGCACCTTGGTGCGATCCTCGGGATGGACGGCGGCCATAAAGCTGGGGCGGCTGGGGGTGAAATCCGCCGGGCAACGGCCGAAGAGACGATACGTTTCGTCTGCCCAAGTCAGGGTTTGCGTGGCCAGATCCAGCTCCCAACCCCCCATTTTGCCAATGCGTTGGGATAATTTAAGACCGGCCTCGCTGGCCCGCAGCAGGATTTCCATCCGCTGCCGCTCGGCAATGTCCTGGTTCAAGGTCTGGTTCACCCGCCCCAGATCACGGCTTTGCTGAAAGGTGGTCTGAAGCAAATGCACGAGGCCACCGAGCAGGATGGCCACCATCAGGCCGCCGCCCAGCAGAACTTCCGGAATGGAGGATTTGATCTCCTTCACCAGCTCCTGGCTGGGCGTCACCCGCACCTGCCAGGTTCTCCCCTGGCAGTTGACCACGCTGGTCTGGCCCCAGACCTCAATCTGCGTCTGGTCGGTGGCATTGATTTGGCAGACCAGCGTCTTGCCATCATAAATCTGGACGGAAAAATCCTTCACCAGGTTTCCCAGCACCTGTTCAAAGCATTGCTGGGTGCGGAACACCCCGACAATGAAGCCCTCGAATGTGTCCCCGCGGAAAATGGGTGCGTAGGCCAGAAAGCCTTTGCCGCCCTGCACCAGGTTGATGGTGCCGGTCAGGGCGATCTGCCGCTGCTGACGGGCCGTCTCCAAGGCCTCCCGGCGGCGGTCATCCACGGCGCTTTTCATGTTGAGCGCGGCCTCGTTGCCCCGCACCGGCGCCACCCAGCGCACTCGCAGCGCGGGATCCACCCATTCCACCGCCTGCAGGCTGGAATTATGGCTGACGAAATAATTCGCATCCGCCTCCCACTCGGCCTGGCTGGGCGTCTTGTGGGCCCCCCAAAGCCGCGCCAAAAAAGCGAGCGAACGGAGGTTCACATTCAGATGGGTGGTGATCTCATCCCGGATGCCATGGGCGGCTGATTTCGTGATGCGGATGACTTGCTGGTTCTCCTCGGAGCGCAGCGCCAGGCCCATGACAATGGCCGCGATCAGCACGGTGATCCCTGACAGCAGGGGTGCCCAATGGCGCGTGCTCTCAGCGCCGGCCCGTTTTTGATTGCCGGCCTGCACCACCATGCCCACCCCCAACAGCAATAACCCAACCGCCGTGTGCGGTGCCATTTGAAGGAAATTGCGCCAGCCATAGGCGGCCGGAATGCCGACCAGATAACCGATCAGCGCCGTGGCGCCGATCACCAGGACCAGGCAACCCAGCACGGCGTTGGCCAGGGAAAAACGCCGCTCCCCAGCACGGGTCAGGAGCAGCAGGGCAAACCCGCTCAGCAGGAACCCCAGTCCGCTATTGGGCGCAATGGCCGTGATGGATTGCCCGCCGCTAATGAAAAACGGTTGGGCAAAAAGGAAGTCCAGATACAACCGCTGGCCCGTCGCATACTGGAACAGGGTCAGCAAACCGATCAACGTCGGGAAAACCGCGCAAAACCGCCCCGCCCGCAGACGGCCAAAGACGGAGGCCAGCAAAGCCACTCCGCCAAACAGAAATCCCCAGGCCGTGTTATAGGCCATGGGCACAAACTGCGGGGAGACCTGGACCAGCACCCGGCTATGGGCGTGCCACCCCAGCACCACCAAAAGGCCGAGGAGAGCGACGGCCCCGCCGCATATCCCGGCAATGGTCCGGCCCCACTCCACGGTCGGTTGACGCGATGAAAAACGGATAGGAATTACTTTTTAAGATTTGCTGCCCCGCGCTGCGGAAGCGGGAAAGCGCTTTGCATTTGGCTGACCCTTACGCGAACAACCCTACTCCTGAAACCGTTGGAAATCAAGGCTGGATTGCCCCCCCTTGTTTTGCCCGGGTGGGAATGGTCGTCATTTTCGACTGCCACGCACGGTTTGATAGCCTGCGGCATTGGTGTTTGGATGGGAGGCAGCCCCGCGCCTGGCCTGATGGCGGC
The DNA here is from genome assembly GCA_903930345.1 of uncultured Verrucomicrobiota bacterium. Taxonomy (GTDB): domain Bacteria; phylum Verrucomicrobiota; class Verrucomicrobiia; order Limisphaerales; family CAIYYI01; genus CAIYYI01. Next base: position 7,946 of record CAIYYI010000111.1, on the reverse strand, counting down.
GCAGTGAATAATTCTCCCCGGGACTGGTGCAAACGCGTTCCCGCGCTATATTACGGAGAATCTCCGCCGGTTTACCGGTTCAGAATGGGCAATCACAACAAGCTTAATGGCATGGCAATAACGGTTTCTCTCCCGCCGGTTCTGGTTTTGATCATCGCGCTGCTGGCCGGGGGCGCCGACCGGGGCCGGGCACAAACAACCATCACAGGGCGCGTGCAACTGCCCCCAGCCGCCCTGGCGGGGCAAACCCCGCCCCGGTACGCCCACCCCGGCGTCAAACCGGCGGTTCCGGAGCCGCCGACAGCGGTGGTTTATCTGGAGGGCTCCTTCGGCCCGGCCACCAATGCCCCGGCCGCCGCCCAACTGTGGCAAAAGGATCTCCAGTTCATCCCCACGCTGCTGCCCATCCGGACCGGCACGGTGGTGGAGTTCCCCAATGCCGATGACCTTTACCACAACGTGTTCTCCTACTCCAAACCCAGGCGCTTCGATCTGGGGCGCTACCGCAAGGAGGACAAACCCGCCTCCCAGGTGTTTGACAAACCGGGGGCAATCAAGCTGTTTTGCGAGATCCATGAGCACATGCGGGCGACCATCCTGGTGCTGGATACCCCCCACTTCACCCGCACCGATCCGGCGGGCCAATACCGCCTGGAAAAACTGCCGGCGGGCCGGTACACCCTGAAGGCCTGGCTGGACGAAAAAAAGATCCTCGAAAAACCGGTGGTGCTGGAGCCCGGCCAGAACCTGACCATCGATTTCCCCTGAGATCCCATGGCGCTGCCAGCCCTGAGCTTCCGCACCAAGCTGATCCTCGCCATGACCCTGCTGGTGGTGGGGGTGGCGCTGGGCACCCTGCTCATCACCCGGTCCATCATTGAGCAAAGCTCCATGGAGGCCTTCCAGGATAGGTTCCGCACGGAGATCCGGGTGTACACGGAAAAACGGGAGGCCAAGCTGCAGCCTTTCAAGGACAGCCTGCTCAAAATCTCCCGCAACCCGCGCCTGATCGCCCTGCTGGGCGAGGTGGAGGCTGCGGCGCCGGACCAGGACCAGGTGGATATCGTTTACCAGGCCTCCCGGGATATTTTCCGCCTCGACCTGCCGATCTGGCGCGGGGTGAATCCCCTCAGGTCGATCCGCGCCACCGGCGCGCGGACGGGCCGCCAGTCGTCTGAACTGGCCGGTTCCCCCACCAATCACCCGTGGTCGGGTGCGGGGTGGCGGCAGGAGGTGCAGCCACCGGTGCTGCTGCTGGATGCCCGGGGCCGCGTGCTCTGGCCCTCCCGCCTGGAGGAGGTGGCCCTCAAGCCCAGGGGGCTGGAGCGTGTGCAACGGTTTCTCTCCGCCATCGGCACCGCCGCCATCCAGTCCGGACGTCAGCAGACCGGCTATCTGGCCCCGGCGGAGGAGGACGGGAGCTTCCTGTTGCGCGAGGTGATCTGCACCCCGATCATTGATCAGATCGAAAAACGCACCAACGGGGCCATGCTCTGCTTTGTGCCGGTTTCCGATCAGGAGCTGGGCGGCTTCCAGAACGCGCCGCCGGAAACCGCGCGCCACCCCATCATCTCCGGCATCCTGGTGGAGGATGATTTCTACTCCGGCACCATTCCGCCCGAATTGCAGGAAACCCTCGTGGTCCGGGTGGGCTCCGAGCTGCGCCGCCACGGGCGCGTAAGCGACAAGCTGGTGCTGGAGGTGGAGGGAGACCCGCGCCAGGTGTTCTGCCAGCGCATCAACTCGGACGCGGACTTTCCCGCCGCCTATCAGGTGACGCTCTACTCCCTGTCCGATTACCTGGGCAAGCTGGGGCGGCTCAAGACCAACCTGGCCCTGGCGGTCGGGGTGGCCTTCGTCGGGGCGCTGGGGTTGAGTTGGCTGCTCTCGCATGGCCTGGTGGTGCCCATCCGGCAGTTGGTGGATGGCACCACCGAGATTGAGCGCGGCAACTACAATATCAAGGTGCCGGTGCGCTCGCGCGATGAGATCGGGCAACTGACCGCCTCGTTCAACACCATGGCCGAGGGCCTGGTGCAGAAGGAGAAATTCCGCAGCCTGCTCAACCTGGTGTCCGACAAGAAGGTGGCCGAGGAGCTGCTCACCAACCCGGCCGCGCTGGGCGGGGAGTTGCGCGAGGTCAGCGTCCTCTTCTGCGATATCCGCGGCTTCACCTCCCTCACGCAGGGCCGGCCGCCCGCCGAGGTCATTGAGATGCTCAACGAGCACATGACCATCCTCACCCGGGTGGTCTATGAGCACAACGGCATTGTGGACAAGTTTGTGGGGGACCTGATCATGGCGGTGTTTGGCGCGCCCCGCGCCACCCCGGAGGACACCTGGAACGCCGCCCATTGCGCCCGGCGCATGATCGAGGAGCGGGACCAGTTGAACCTGGTCTCACGGCACCACATCCAGGTCGGCATCGGTCTGGCCACGGGCCAGGCGGTGGCCGGCTGCATGGGATCGAGCGACCGTCTGAACTACACCGTGCTTGGCGAGCGGGTGAACCTGGCCGCGCGCCTGTGCAGCCAGGCGGGCCGGATGGAGGTGGTCATTGATGCCGCCACGGAGGAGCGACTGCGCGACTGCGCGGTCACCACGCCCCTGCCGCCGCTCAAGCTCAAGGGTTTCAGCGATCCTGTGCCGGCTTTCAAACTCCTGAAAATCCAACCGCGACCCGGGTTGAACCATACCCCCTCATGAAAACATCCCACCCGTTTGGCGCTCCCTCCCTGGCGGCCTGCCTGGCCGGCTGGCTCACCCTGGCGACGGCGGCCACACCGGCCGCCGCCCAGGCTTTGCTCGACAAGATTGATGACGCCCTCGCCTGGCAAAACCGCTCCGGGGAGGTGCGGATGGACCTCAGCGCTCTGATTGACCTGGAGGGCTATTACATCGACCGGTTCCCGCCCGGGCTGCTCTTCAGCCAGCAGAGCTTCATCGCGCCCCGGTTCAGCCTTTTCCTGGATGCCCGCCTCGGGCCGCATTTTTACGCCCTGCTGCAAACCCGGGTGGACAAGGGGTTCGATCCCAAGGCCACCGGTTGGGATGCCCGGCTGGATGAGTATCTGGTGCGGTGGAGCCCCCTGACGGAAAGCCAGGTCAACGTGCAGGCCGGCAAATTTGCCACCGTGGTGGGCAACTGGGTGCGGCGCCATGATTCCTGGCAGAACCCGTTCATCACCGCCCCGGTTCCGTACGAGAATGTGACGGTGATCACGGATCAGTTCGCCCCGGCCACCCCGGCGGCTTTCCTGGGCCGCCAGGCGATGGCGGATGCCCGGGGCCGCTGGCTGCCGGTGCTCTGGGGCCCCGCCTACACCTCCGGGGCCTCGGTGTTCGGCTCGCTTCAGCAATGGGATTACGCGGTGGCGTTCAAGAACGCCTCCATCTCCTCCCGCCCATTTGTCTGGGGGGCCGAGGAGCTGAACTGGGACCACCCCACCTGGGAATTGCGCCTGGGCCACCGACCCGGCCCGCGCTGGAACCATGGCCTGTCGTTCAGCCGCGGCGCCTATCTGCTCCCGGCGGCGGAAGGGACGCTGCCCCCGGGCCGCACGCTGGGGGATTACAACCAGATGACGCTCGGCTGGGATGCGGGATTCGCGTGGCGCAAATGGCAGTTCTGGGGGGAGGCCTTTGCCAGCCGGTTCCAGGTGCCCAACGTGGGCAACGCGGACACCTTCACCTACTACCTGGAGGCCAAGTACAAACTCACCGCCCGCCTTTACGCCGCCGCCCGCTGGAACCAGCAGGTGTTCGGCACCGTCCCCAACGGCCTGGGTGGTCGGCAGGTCTGGGACGCGGACATGGTGCACACGGATTTGGCGCTCGGCTGCCGTTTCACCCGGCATGTGCAGGCCAAGATCCAGTACAGCCTGAGCGACCAGCGCGGCCCCTTCGAGCAGGGGGAACAATTGCTGGCCGGACAGTTGACCCTGAAATTCTGATTCCAATGAGGTTGCCCCCACGATTGTACCGGTGGCAGGAGACCAATGGCCCCGTGGAACAGCGCCGGGCACAACCCAACATCCGGGGCTGCCATCAGACCCTGGGCCTCGGGTATTTTGAGTGCTTCCATTCGCTGACCGTGTTCCGGATGCGGACCCGGTGAATCCGGCTCGCCAGGATCTGGACCTTTTTATTTCTGCCCGGCCCGATTCGGGGTTACCATGGGGCCATGCGTGTACTCGTCATCGGTTGCGGATACGTCGGGCAATCCCTGGCCTTCCAGCTTGCGCGGCAGGGGCACCAGGTCTTTGGCCTGAGCCGCTCCCCCGTGGACACCCCGGAACTCACCGCGGCGGGCATCACGCTCCTCTCTGGCGACCTGACCCAGCCCGCCGATCTCGCACGGCTCCCCGGCCCGTTTGATTGGGTGGTCAACTGCGTCTCCAGCACCCACGGCGGGGCGGAGGATTATCAGCGCGTCTATTTCGAGGGCACCCGCAACCTCCTGGCCTGGCTCGCCCCCCAGCCGCCCAAAAAATTCGTCTATACCAGCAGCACGGGCGTCTATGGCCAGGATGATGGCTCCCTGCTCACCGAAACCGCCCCTGCCGAGCCCCCCTCCCCCACCGGCCAAATCCTCCGCGCCACCGAGCAACTCCTCCTGGAGGCCGCCCGGCTCCACGGATTTCCCGCCGTCATTCTGCGGGTCGCCGGCATCTACGGCCCGGGGCGCGGTTACTTTTTCAAACAGTTCCTCAGCGGGGAGGCCCGGATGGAGGGCGCGGGCGAACGCCACCTCAACATGATCCACCGCGATGACGTCGTGGGAGCCATCATCGCGGCCCTGTGGCAGGGTCAGCCCGGGGAGATTTACCATGCCTGCGATGACGAGCCGGTCCCCCAGATCGAATTCTTCCGCTGGCTCGCCGGGCAACTGGGCCGCGACCTTCCCCCCGCCATCGCGCCGGACGCCGCCCTCTCCCGCAAACGGGGCGTCTCCAACAAACGCATCAGCAACGCCCGGCTCAAAACTGATTTGAACTACCGCTGCCAATACCCCACCTTCCGGGAAGGTTACGCCGCGGAGATCGCCGCCCATCAGCTGCAAAAGCCAGGCTGACGCCCCTTGGAGTTTATCTGAAAATTGCGATGGGTGCGGCGACGAGGCCCGCGCATCCCAAGGGTTCCGCATTAGCCCTCCGTTCCCCCTTTCATTTTTCTAGCCACCCCCCCGCCCGACTTGGTAGCCTGTCCCCATAAGCCCTTGAGTGTTGCAGGTAGTGCCAAGATGAAGGATTCAAACCAGTTGCGAGATATCGCCAACGCCCTGGCCAGCGGACCATTCCTGCTGGCTTTCAGCTCAAGCATAACCCACGGCACCACCACATGCCCCTTGCCATGAAAAAAGGACCAGCCGTTTTTGACGGACAAAAAATTCGCCGCCACTACGACGAGCAGACCGAAACTTGGTGGTTTTCGGTCGTGGACATCGTCCAAGTGCTGACGCAGCAGCCAAATTACAAGCTGGCGCAAAATTACTGGAAAGTCCTGAAACACCGCTTGAACAAGGAGGGATCTCAGTTGGTTACAAATTGTAACCAACTGAAAATACCCGCTGCGGACGGCAAAAGTTACCTCACCGACGTGGCCACCGCCGAAACCCTGTTGCGCCTTGTCCAGAGCATTCCCAGCCCCAAGGCCGAACCGATCAAGCTCTGGCTGGCCAAGGTCGCCTACGAGCGGATGCAGGAGATGGCCGATCCCGCCCGCTCGCTGGACCGCGCGCGTGAAACCTGGCAAAAGCACGGTCGCAGCGAGAAATGGATACAGCAGCGCATGACCGGACAGGAAACGCGCAACAAACTCACCGATTACTGGGCCGGGCATGAAATCAAAAAGGGCGATGAATTTGCCATCCTCACGAACATCATCCATCAGGAGTGGTCGGACGTGAGCGTGAAAGCGCACAAGGATTTGAAAGGCCTCGAAACCCAGAACCTGCGCGACCACATGAGTGAGGCGGAATTGATTTTCACCGCGCTGGCCGAGCTGTCCACCCGTCAAATCGCCGAAAGCGTGGATGCCACCGGCATGGTGGAAAACGCCACCGCTGCCAAGACGGGCGGGGGCATCGCCAAGAAGGCGCGCCTGGAGCTGGAATCCAAAACCGGACGGAAGGTGATCACCCGTGATAATTTTCTACCCCCGTCCTCCCTCGTTAAAGCGATCACATGAACGAAACTCTAGACCAAGAGCCGAGCGCACCGATCCCGCCTTGCGCACGGCGGGCTGGGGCGTCGTCGCGGGCAGCAAAAGTATCCCATCACACCCGGCCGGCTTCAAGACAACGGCGTCCCCATTCCCCCGGTGGGGAGAGGCTCCCGCCGAGCCGTCCCCGTCTTCCGCATTGTCTCCCGCCAGGCCGTGAGTTTCTTTGTTTGTTGTACAGGCTTCAGCCTGCCCGAGAGGCGCGCCCAATTCCGCATGTTCCGCAATACCCTCATGCCGGTGAGGCTCCCGCCGAGCCGTCAGCACCTATGGCAAGCGTATAATCACACGCAATCAACAATCATAGAACCAGTTGCAACAGGAGTCGCGCCAGCGTCTTGGAGTGCGGCGGCTTGCTGCCGCTTTGTTGGACAACCAACGCCCTTGCCAATTTAAAATGGAATAACGGCACCCACCTTCCGCGTTCCCCATTCCGTTGGCCTTTCCCACTGTCAGCTTGGTGGGAAGTTTGGGGGCTGGTGGATTGACAATTCATGCGGAACGCATAGGGTGACAGCCATGAATCACTGTGTTTCTCTGGATGATAACAACACCGGGCAAACTTGCCTGAAAACCCCGCCAATATCAGGTTATCAGGGCAAATTGACCTGAAAACATGGTTAGATCAGATCGCATACTATGCAAATGCCAAAATTCCATTCCGTAGAAGACAGACCAGGTTGGCATCGTGCCGACGGTTGCGGGGATTCGGAGGCGGTTGAGGAATTGGCGATGCGGCTCAACGCATCGCGCCCGCCTCATACCTATTTCGTTTGCGGGTTTCTGCCGGACGACTCGCAGCACATGCTTTACCGAATTGAAACTCGCGACCCGTTGGACATCGTAAGGGAGTTCGAAGTCGGCTCACACGCTGAGCTCTCCTACGGTGAGAATGTCCTACCGACAGTTCTGGATGAGATAACCTTGGTGCATGCCCGCAATCCGATAGTGCCTTTCTTTGCAGACGCGGCGGGACTCAAATGCACATTTGAGCAGCAACTAACTGAGGAGTTTGGAGAGTTCCTCGATTCCACCATTACCGAGGGGATCGAGATTTACGGTGACGCAGGTTGTATTGGATCCGTTGTCATGGAAGAGGGATTTCTTCATTTATGGTGGGATTGACCATGCGGTCTAACCTGCGGCCTGCACTGGACGGCGCGGGGCCGTCCTGTTTGAATTCCGAGCGTCACGGGCGCGCCGCCAGTGAGGCCGGTCGTTGGCAGTAGCACGTTATGGCACTCGACTGGTATCGCACGCCTGAGTGGTCGGAGGAGGATGAGCTACGGCTCAAGCGACGCTTGGCAGCTCAACGTGGATACTCTGGTCGAGCCTTTGCCTTACGTGTCAAAGCAAGCATTCTTGAAAAGACGGGAGATCCCAAAAAGCGGGAAGTCGCGGAGCGACTGTTGCGGTTGGTTGTTGAGGATCCGGAGTTGGAGCTTGCTCGCACAAGTCATGTGATCGCGTGCGAGGTATCCTCGGCATTCGACGCTCTCGGCAGGATGGCAGATCGTGCAGGTGACCCGGTCTGGGCTGAAGAGTATTTCCGGCAGGGCCAGCGCTTTTCGCTTACCCCTGGAACTAGTATTACTATGTTATGTAGAATCGACGCTGACATCCTCAAACTTTCTGCCGCAGCAATAGCAAAAGCCGACCAACTTCAGCAGCCACGGCCGCATCCTCGTCAACACCTGCTCCCACGTCACACCGGAAGTTTTTTT
>CAIYYI010000110.1 GCA_903930345.1 uncultured Verrucomicrobiota bacterium | reverse complement strand
TGCAGCACCGCCCCCGCCGCTCCCGTCGCGGCGGTGTGGTTGCGCAGGCCGAAACCATCCAGGCTCGCCACCCGGAAATGGTCGCGCAGCGTGAATATGGCGTTTTCCGGCGCAAACGCCCAATCCTCATATTCATTGATGATCGGGCATTGGCGGCGTAGGACTGTCAGCAGGGCGGCTGATTGGCTGGGGGCGATCATCTCCGCCGGGCGCAGCCGGGCCAGCTCCGATTGCAGGGCGGGTTCACCCTCCAGCTCCGTGCAGCGGAAGCTCCCCGTGGTCAAATCCACCAACGCCAGACCAAAGGCTCCGGCGAGGGGTTGGACGGCGACCAGAAAGTTATTCTGCTCGGCGGAGAGGATGCGTTCATCAAAATGGGTGCCCGGGCTCAGGATCTGGGTGACCTCGCGCTTGACCAGTTGCCCGGGCCGCGCCTCCTCCATCTGGTCGCAGATCGCCACTTTGCGGCCCGCTTTCAGGATTTTGGCCAGGTAGGCGTGGGCGGCGTGATAGGGGATGCCGCACATGGGGGTGGTGCCCCGCCGGGTGAGCGCCACATTCAGGATTTGCGCCCCCGTTTGCGCATCCTCAAAAAACATCTCATAAAAGTCCCCCAGCCGAAACAGCAGCAGGGCGTCTTTGGGCAGTTCGCTCTTGATGCGGCGATACTGCGCCATCATGGGGGTCAATTGGACTTCGCTGGCCATCTGCGGATGATCCTAGGCAACAACCGGCACCGCTTCAACCCGAATCCGGGACCGGCTTTGGCCTCGGGTAAAAAAAAGACCCGGCCTTAACCGGGTTGGAGTCAAATGGGAATGTCTGAACGGGGCCTTCTATTCGTCCAGGGCCATGCTGTCAGCCATGATGGCCTGCCGGATGCGGTCCTCCGCATCCGCCTCGAAGGACGGGTGACGCAGTGGCTCCAGCCAGCGGTCGAGCGATTGCGTCACATAGGAAAAACCGGTGGAGGCGGAAAGGTCGTCTTTGGAGAATCTATCCTCCCAGACGGTTCGGAGCACGTTTACCAGGACTTTTTTCAGGACGGCCCGGTTCAGCCGCCGGAACTGCCGCAGTACCGCTCCAGAAGCGGCAGTGTTCGCGGCCAGGTAGCGCAAGCCACGATTGCTGCCCAGCGCCGCCTCAATATCCCGGGAACCATTGATTCCTGACAGGTACGCGTAGGCGAGCAGACTCAGCAGGGTGGGGGGGCGAAAAGCCGCCCCGTTCATTCGAAAGTCTCGTTTCTCCAAAAGGTTTGCATTCAGGCTCGCGGCTTCGAGAACCAGTCGCACCAGCTCCATGGAACCCGTCCAGGTGGACAGATCCGCTGGCATCCCCGCCTGGCTCCGGGTGGCCGGTTGGCCGCCTCTGACGCAACTGTCGGGCATCGGTGCCTGCCCCAAGTTTATCGTCTCATCATTCATTTTCACGCGCCAAACATACCACCTCCGGGGGGAAAGCGTGTGTTACAGCTTGGTTAATTCGGTTTGATATCCGTAAGTGTCCTGAGACAAGCAGTATGCAGGTGCTTCATGGAGTTAATTCCAGGTATTTTGGAGCGGCAAAGCATGCCTGTCGTGTATGCAGCCTGCGCTTGCATTCGGCGTCCAGGCAGAAGTGGCTCAGAGTCAGAAGCAAGTGGCCCGGGTTTTGTAAGCATCGGGATCATCCCTCTGTTGCGTCAGGCGGGACAGATATTTCTCGCCTATCGTATAAGCATGTGTAATAGGAGTCGCGCCAGCGTCTTGCTGCCGTTTTTTTGAACCAAAGTCCTTGCCGTTTTTAATGGAGTAACGTCCTATTTTCTGCCTTCAGCATTTGGCCGAGCACTGTTTGCCATTGCCAACTTTGGTTTCCCTATCCAATATCGCCATCCTGATGAAAAACCTGCCACCGGTAACAACGAGCGAAAAATTCGTTCATTATTACCGTTAGCCCATCACCCAGAGCCGAGGACTTGCGCTATGAAACGAAAACTGACGTACAAAAGCCTGAACTTTCTGTCCCTGCTCTCGGCGCTTGCTTGCGCATGGCTGCTTGTCGGCCCCGTTGTCGGCATGCTGGTTGGCAAATACCCCCACGGGTCTGAGTGGGGGCGATGGATAGGCACTGTCTTCGGACTATTGATCCTCACGGTTGTTTTGTACGTGCTGTGGGACATCGGCACTCGGCTCGTACGTATTGAGGAGGCCCAGGAGTTGATCTTGCGTGAGATCCGGAAGGGAAGAGATGAGCACAAGGGCTGACCGGCTGCAGGCTGCGCCGGGGCGTTGGGCGACAATGAGCGCGCTTGCACATTCGACAGCATTCTCGAAACAAGTGGAATCATGGCTTGGATTTATTTAGTCATCGCCGGCCTTCTCGAAATCGGGTGGGCCATTGGTCTCAAATATACGGGGGGCTTTTCCAGGTTTTGGCCGAGCGTGGTGACCATCTGCATTATGATTGCTAGCTTCGGTTTGTTGGCGGCAGCACTCAAGACGATACCCGTAGGCACAGCCTACGCCGTGTGGACGGGTATCGGTGCGGTGGGTACAGCCATCATCGGGATGGTGTTCCTCGGTGAGTCACGAGAGGTGTTACGCATTCTTTGCATTGTGCTCATCGTCGCGGGCGTCGTGGGTCTCAAGTTCGCGTCGGAATCAGGACATTGATTATGTGCACGCAAATGCTCTTTCAGTCCACCCGGAGCAGCTCAAGCTTGTCGATCTTAAGGGCCTTGATGGCGGAGGTGGCACCGCCCTTTTTATCGAACCGTCCGGGGCCGATCCAGAAGTAGTGGTCGCGCTCTGGCACCCACTCCGCCACGTCGTACCACGCGTAGCCTTCGCCGACGGCGGAGGTCTGACGTTCCATGCCGCCGCAGCCCCGGCGGTTCTTGGCGTCATAGATGCCCACCCAGAAGGCATCGCCTTCTTTGCCGGGTTCTTTCTCCACGCACACCCGCATGCGGATGCGGTACTTCTTGCCGGCGTCGAAGGCCACCTTCGCGAAGGGCAGTGTTGCGCACCACTCGAAGTGCGTGTTGTACAGCTTCATGGCCGAGCCGTCCTCCGCCAGCGGATCGGTCACGGTGTCGCCGTAGGTGCCCCGCTTGCCGAGCGTGAGGAGCGTGTCTTCAACGATTGCGCGCGTCTGTGCGGGCGGCAGGGCCGGCGGGTGGGCCAGCACCTGCCAGCGCGCCAGCACGTCCCGGTGGCGGCCGCCGTCCTCGGCCAGGCGGATGTTCCGGGCCTCGTCGAAGCGCTGCAGCAGCTCGGTGGCGAGCTGGCGCGGTGCGGCAGGCGTCTCGTATTGCTTCGGGTTCTCCGTGACCCAGACCTTGATCTCCTCCGTGGCCGGCATTCGCGCCATCCGCCCGTAGAGCACCGGGAATGCCCCCAGGCGCACATTGTAGAGGCGGGCAGGGTCGTCTTTGACCGCCGCTTCGGCCTGCCGCCACAGCGCGTCGGCGCGGGCGTAGAAGTCGTCCGTCAGCGGCGTGCGGCGGGGGTCGTCGAAGATGCGCAGCGGTTTGGCTGCGGGGTCGCGGTAATAGCTGTGCAGCGCATCAAAGTAGGTGCGCACCAGCGGCGCGGCCGCGCCGTAGTAGCCCTGGAAAAAGTCCTGCAGCAGCGGCTCCGCCGGCAGGTCCGGGTTCCACAGCCACTTGGCCAGCAGCCACGCCTTCAGCTCGGCAAAGTCGCCGTGGCGGCCCTGGTAGGCTCCCTGCTCAAACAGGTAGTCCACCCGGTTGGTGTGGAAGAACTGCACGTTGCCCTGCAGCGCCAGCACGTTCGGGAAGGGGCTGGCGTAGTCGCGGAAGTTGGTGGTGTAGTCCCAGACGTAGAGGCGCTTGCAGATGGCGCTCCAGCCGCGGATGTCGTCCATGAACGCGCGGTTCTCCTTGAACGCGCTGGCTGGGATCGGGAATGAAAAGTCGCACTCGATGGTGCACAGGCACGGCATGACGTTGTCCCGCGGCCGGAGGGTCTTGGGCGGCTTGCGCGTGTACTGGTAGGCCAGCGTCTCAATGATGACGTTCGGGAACTCCTTCTCCACGGCGGCGGCGATCTGGTTCACGAACGCGATCATCGTGCCCGCGTGCGACTCTTCGGTGTCGTCGATGGCCTTGCAGGCCGCGCAGGTGCAGAAGTTGTACCAGTCGTTCTGGCTCACCCCGTAGAACGCGGCGCCGGGGTCCTTGCGGATGCGTGCCAGCACGTTGGAGGTGACCAGGCGCAGCACGTCCGGGTTGGAAAGGCAGAGCTGCGTGTTTTCCTTGAGGCGCTTGCCGTTGACTTCGCTGAAGTACTCCGGGTGCTCGGCGAAATAGACCTCGGGCGAGCAGAGGGTGTCGAACGTGTGGCAGCTCCCCAGCCCGCCGCCGAACCGGTAGGCATGGCCCCCGTGTCTGGCTTCCAGATGCATGGCGTTACCGTTGACCTTGTTGCGGGCGGCCAGATCGCCGTTGAACAGGTCGTACCAGAACGGCTCCCGCAGGGCGAAGGCGGGCTTCTGCGTCTCGTCCAGTGCGGGCACGGTGAAAGCCTCCCGGCGCGGGATGACGCTGTGCCAGGAGCTGTACCAGCGGCACCCCCCGAAGCGCTCCAGCAGCTCGTACACGCCATAGAGCGTGCCGCGCATGGGGCCGCCCAGCACCAGCAGGCGATCACCGCGGCGCACGAGGCGAAAGCCGTCGTCGCCCAGGGCTCCGACATCGGCTGGGGCACCCAGGAGTTCCGCCGTGTAGCGCGTGTTGCCGAGCAGCACGGCCCGCGCCGGAAGCGGGGCCTCGTCGGTGGCAATCGGCAGCCTGACGCCCGTCATCTGTTCCGTGAAACGCTGCAGTTCCTCAGCGGCGTACACTTGCGAGGGCGAGGCGGATGTAGGGCGGACGATGGTGCAGGCGGCAGGCTGGGAACGCGCCGCCAGAGTCAGTTCCTGGGCTGGCGCGCAGGCGGCGGCCGCCAGGCAGAGGACGGCAAAAAGAATTCGGTTCATGGCACAGTGGTTCTGTATCGGTTGACGCTCAACCGGCCACCGTATTCAATAACTTATTTTACAATTGCCTTTGTTAGGATAATTCTTATAGTATTCGTGCTTTGATTCATTTGATCCATTTACCTAAGTACAACAGAAACAGTTCCGGGTTATGCGAAACGCCCGCCGCGTTACGCCGTCCCGCTAGGCGCTCCAACCGCCACCTCACTATGCGTATGACATCTCCGGGTTTTCTCTCGGCCCATGGCCCTGCCTTTCAGCCGCGCTTGCCAAAGCATTCGCCCAAACACGGCTTGACCCTCGTGTCCGGCCTGTTGTTTTTATCCATGTTGCTGCCCTGGGCAGCTCCGGCGCAAACCACGGAACACCTCAACGACAACGCTCGCCGACAGATCATGGCCCTGATGCAGGACAAGGCCAACCGCACCAAGCCGCAGAGAAAGCTGGATTCCCAATTGATCTATGCCGCCAGGCAAAACAAGACCAAGGTTGCAATCCCCGCCGTGCCGCGGCTCCAGGCGATGGCAAAGGCGGGAAGCGACGGCTTTATCACGGTGGAAATCCAGGGGACGATTACGGACAAATTGCGCGCCGCAGTCGCCGCCGCCAGTGGCCGGGTCCTTTGGGTCGCCGCGCGCGAGCGCCGGATGATCGCGTCGCTGGCGCTGAATCGGCTGGAGGAGCTGGCGGCGTGTCCGGACGTCATCCATATCAAGCCGCCAGCCCGGGTTTCGCTCAACAGTGGCACGCCGATCTCGGAAGGTGCCGCCGCCCATCAGGCCATTGCCGCGCGGGAGCTGTATGGTGCCACCGGGGCGGGGATCAAAGTGGGCCTTATTTCTGACAGCGTCGATGACGATATGGGCACGCAGGCGGCAGTGGCGACCAGTGGCTTGTTCAACACCAATCTCCTGACCGTGCTGCCCGGCCAGGAGGGCATGAGAAACCGCGTGGAGGGCTTGGCAATGAGCAAAATCATTCAGGACCTCGCCCCGGAGGCATCCATCGTCTTCGCCACCGGCCTCGGCGGCATGCAGCGTCCGGATGGCAGCATCGTGCCGGGAGATTCCTTTGCGGATAACATCCGGGCGCTGGCCCGATCCGGATGCCGGGTAATCGTGGACGATATTGCCTCCAAGGCTGAGTCACCGTTCCAAGACAACGCGATCGGCCAGGCCATCAGGGAGGTTTCGGACCAGGGTGTTTTGTATTTTTCCGCCGCTGGAAACGATGGCAACATGGACAGCAAGTCCTCCAGCATTTGGGAGGGGGATTTTTTGGACGGCGGTCCGGTTTCCCTTGATTGGGGTTATGAGGGCGAAGGCATTCGGATCCATGCTTTTGCGCCGGGCACCAATGTCAATGCCGTCACCCGCCTGACCCTTGAGGGGGTTTCGCTGTTTTGGAATGATCCGATGGGGGCCTCGGCAAATGACTACGACCTCTTCATTTTAACCGCGGATGGGGACGTTTGGTTCTCTTCGATGAACGTCCAGGATGGAACCCAGGATCCGATCGAATATTTCATCGGGCAGGTGCCCACAGGCATGCAGATTGCCATCGTGCGATTTGGCGGCGATGCTCGCATTCTCCATCTGCAAAATCACGGAGGCCGGATGAAGTTCAAAACCCCCGGGGCCGTTCGCGGTCACAACGCTTGCGGGGCGGCCAACGCTTTTTGTGTGGCGGGCGCGCCCGCCTCCATCTCCCCCACGCCCGTCTTTCCGCCCGGCCCTTACCCTGGCAGTTTCAATGCCAGCAACTGGGTTTATCTCGATAGCTCGGATGGGCCCCGCCGGATTTTCTACGAAGCGGATGGCACGCCCATCACCCCCGGCAATTTCAGCTCGACCGGCGGGCGTGTGCTCAACAAGCCCGACTTTGCCGCCGCCACTGGCGTTACCACCGGGTTTGCCGGCCTCACCTCGAATGCGGACATGTTCGGCACCTTCTGGGGCACCAGTTGCGCCGCCCCCCACGCGGCGGCCATCGCCGCGCTGCTGCTTTCCTATAAGACCAATCTGACCGGGGCGGAAGTGCGTGCCGCCTTGGCTGCCTCCTGTGTGGATGTGATGAGCCCTGGCTGGGACCAGAGCACCGGCGCGGGCATTCTGATGGCCGACCGGGCTTTGCAGGCGGTTGCCACCGTTGCCGTGCGGCCAATGATCACGCTCCAGCCCTTCGCCCAGACCATTCCGACGGGCGAGAGTGCCACCTTCAGCCTGATCGCCTCAGGGCCGGAACCGTTGAGCTACAGATGGCTGCGCAACGGGTCGCCGGTGGCCGGAGCGACCAACTCAAGCTACACCCTGGCCCAGGCACAACCAGGCGATAGCGGCAGCCAGTTCAGTTGCCAGGTGAGCAACGTCAGCGGCCTCTGCCTAAGTTCCAACGCCACCCTGTCGGTGAGTTCGGCAACCGTCCACAATGGCGGCTTTGAAACCGGCGGCTTTGAGGGGTGGAACCAAACCGATGACGACAGCATCTTCTCGTACCGATACAGCTCGCGCGTTTTAAACACATTCGGCAGCATCCATTCCGGTGGATTTGGCGCGCGACTGGCATTGCCGGGAACGCTGACCCAGACTCTGCCGACTGTCTCCGGGGCGAGCTATGTCATATCTTTTTGGCTGAGCAACCCCGTGTCAGGTGGAAGCAATTTGTTCCTGGTCGAGTGGAACGGAATCCCCCTCTTTGCCCGGACGAACCTTCCCGCTTTTGACTGGACCTGCATCAGACTGGAGACTCAGGCAGCAGGGCCGGAATCCACGATCAAGTTCACCTATGGGCAATCCCTGAATTATTTTTTCCTTGATGGTGTGAGCGTGCAGCAAGCCTTGCCGCCGCTGGCCATCTCGGTGACGCCCACGAATTGTGCGGTGATCTCCTGGATGGGATCGGGCTATTCTTTGCAGGAAAACCGGAGTTTGGACCACCAAAGCTGGGTGAACACAACCAATGCGGTGGTCATTCCGCTGGGCGTTCCCACCAACCAGGTGCTGGTGCCAGCAACGCCGGATTCCATGTTTTACCGGCTGAAACTCTGATCGCTTTTGAGACTAAGGCCGCTGAAAGATCGGGTGGCCGGACCGAATGGCGGGGAAATGGGGGTTAATACGGCTACCGGTGAGGGGCAGGCGAGGTGGCCTGAATTGCCCGAGCATCATGTCATTTAAGTCTTGGAGCTGAATGTCCCTGGTCGCGGAGTTTTTTCAACAACGCCTGGAGTTGGGTGACTTTATCGGGATGCTCAGCGGCGAGGTTGTGCTGTTGGCTGATGTCTGCCTTCAGATTGTAGAGCTCCACCGGCAGGTCGTCATCCGGCGGTTGGTGGTGCTTCTTGTTCCAGGCGGGAGGTGAGGAGCCGCCTGACTTGGCGTCCACCAGCAGCCAGTCGCCACTGCGGATGGCGTAGTCCTTGGCGTTGGTATTGTGGACCATGGTGCTGCGTGGCGGGGTCTTGCTCTCGCCTTTGAGCCAGGGCTGGAAGTTATAGGAATCCTCGGCGGCATTCTTAGGCAGATCGAAATTTACCAAGGCGGCGAACGTGGCCATCAGGTCCACTTGCGAGATCAGCGCGTCGGTGACCGTCCCTGCCTTGGTCACGCCGGGCCACTTGATGAGGAACGGCACGTGATGACCGCCTTCGTAGATGTTGCGCTTGAGGCCACGGAACGGAGCGGAGGACCAGTGATCAAATTTCTCGTCGCGCACGTAGGCGTATTTCTCCGCGCCATTGTCGGCGCTGAAGATCACAATGGTGTTGGACTCGAGGCCGCTCGCGCGCAACGCCGTGAGCAATTGCCCGCACGTGTCGTCCGTTTCCGCCACGTAATCGCCATACGCGCCCGCCTTGGATTTCCCGTCGAACGCATCCGTCGGGACGATTGGCGCGTGCGGCGATGGCAGCGGGAAGTAGAGGAAGAACGGCTGCTCTTTGCCCTTGCGGGATTGAATGTATTCCACTCCCTTGCGCGTGAGCGTTGGCAACACCTGAAAGAAGTCCCAATCCGAGCGGGCCGGACCTGGTCGACACTCCCAGGACCCCTCTTTGGGCTTGCCGGGAACGCTGACAAGAGTGGTATCCGGAGCGGCGATCAGCCGGTCGTTCTCAATCCAGGCGTAGGGCGGAAAGTTGATGACATTGTCACCGAAGTAGTAGTCGAACCCGTGATCCACCGGGCCGCCGGGAAATTTTCTAGCCCAGTCGAAATCGGTGTGTTTGATGGAATCCTTCGGTGTGCCCGGTTTGCGGATGGCGTCCCAGTCGAAGCCGAGATGCCACTTGCCGATGCACGCCGTCGCATAGCCCTTTTGCCGCAACATCGCCGGCATCGTCAGCTGTGCCGGCTTGAACACGGTGCTGTCGAAGGCGTTGGCGATGCCGTGAAAATCCCGCCAATGATGCCGCCCCGTCAGCATCGCGTAGCGCGAAGGCGTGCAGATGCCGGAGGAACTATGCCCGTCGGTGAATCGCAATCCTTCGGCCGCGAGCCGATCGAGCTGCGGCGTGGGAATCTTCGACGCGGGATTGTTCGCCCCGAGATCGCCGTAGCCCATGTCGTCGGCATAGAGGATGAGGATGTTGGGCTTCGCCGCTGCCGGGGCGGCGTGCAGTCCAGCCAACGGCGCCAGCAGCAGGGCGGTGAGGAGGGTGAGGCAGTGCTTCATGATTCGATAAAGATATTGGCGGTTAGAGCTTTTCTGAAACAAGTTTCTTCGTCTCGCCGTTGACGCGCACCGTCACCGGGCGCGGCTCTTTCGAACGGACGCGGTAATTCGTGACCTTGCCGGCCTGCCAGGCGATGTCCACCTCGATCCCGCCGCGGGCACGCAGGCCTTTGACACTGCCGCTGGGCCACGCCTTCGGCCAGGCGGGTAACAAATCAATAAGAAAGGCCGATTCCTGCCCGCTGACTTCCACCGGCTCATGGCTTTGCAGGAGCATTTCCGCGAGGCCGGCGCAGCCGCCGAAGTTGCCGTCAATCTGAAACGGCGGACAGACATCGAAGAGGTTGGGCAGGGTGCTGCGGCGCAGCAGGGCGAGGAAATGCTCGCGCGCGGCGTCGCCATCGCGCAGCCGCGCGAAGTGATTGATGATCCACGCGCGGCTCCAGCCGGTGCCGCCGCCGCCATGAGCCAGCCGGTAATCCAGCACCTTGCGCGCGGCGGTCAGCAGTTCCGGAGTGGCGGGCGTGATCAGGTTGAACGGGTGCAGGCCGATCAGGTGCGACATGTGGCGGTGCCCCGGCTCGGCTTCCGGATAGGGTTCAGCCCATTCGAGCAAACGGCCGTCGGGACCGACCTTGAGCGGCGGCAGTTTGGCGGTG
>CAIYYI010000109.1 GCA_903930345.1 uncultured Verrucomicrobiota bacterium | reverse complement strand
TGTCCGTGATGAACTGTTGCAGTTTCTGTGAGTCAACGCCCAAACGTTCGGCCATGGGGCCAATGGATTTGCGCTGTCCGGGCATGAGCAACCCCTCCA
Source organism: uncultured Verrucomicrobiota bacterium (assembly GCA_903930345.1). GTDB lineage: Bacteria > Verrucomicrobiota > Verrucomicrobiia > Limisphaerales > CAIYYI01 > CAIYYI01. The sequence goes on along the minus strand of CAIYYI010000109.1, from coordinate 3,009 downwards.
CATACAGCGTCGCCCCGACCCGCCGCTCGCTGCGCCCGAGGCCTTGAACCAATGGACTGAGAAATTTCGGGAGCCGCCCGGCGCTTTGCTCCCACTGGGCTTCGTTCCATGCCATATCCGGGCAGAATCCTGGAAGCGGCTAGAAAAGTCAAGATATTACATAACATAGTAATACTAGGCGCGAGCGAGGCGCATATCCGCAGCGATCTGTTACGAGCGAGCAACAACGCCAGCGGCCCAAAGAACAAGCGAATTTGGCCTATCTTGAAAGCTCATTGGAATAAACAACTTTGCTTTCCGGTTGTCTAAACTGGCGCGGCTGGACTACTTTCCAGCCGGTCAAGGCACCGGGGTGAAAACCTGGTTGCTCCCTTTGGAATGGATTTATTACTATGCGCAAATCGTTTTTTATCATTGGTTTGGGTTTGTGGCTCGCGGCTGCGACCGCCGGGAACGCAGCGGAGCCGGATATCCGCCGGGATGCCGCCGTGATCGCGGTGGAGAAGGTGATGCCCAGCGTGGTCAACATCGCCACGGAGACGGTGGTCTACACCCGCCATCCCCTGGAGGATCTGATCCGGGAGTTCTACGATCCCTTTTACCGGCGCCAGCCCAAAAGCCAGTACAGCCTTGGTTCCGGGGTGATCATTGACGAGGAGGGCTACGTGATCACCAACGATCACGTGGTGCGGCGGGCGAGCCGCATTTCAGTGAAGCTATCGGATGGGCGGGAGTTTGAGTGCGACCGCGTGGCCACTTCCGCCCGCAGCGATGTTTCCCTCCTGAAGATGCGCATCAAACCGGGTGAGAAATTTGCCGCAGTGCGCTTCGCCCCGGACGAGGATTTGCTGCTGGGGGAGACCGTGCTGGCCCTGGGCAATCCGTTCGGCCTGGGCGGCTCGGTGAGCCGGGGCATTCTCAGCTCCAAGAACCGCCGCCCCCCGCGCGAGAATGAGACGATGGATGTGGCCGACTGGCTGCAGACGGATGCCGCGATCAATCCCGGCAACAGCGGCGGCCCGCTGATCAACCTGCGCGGCGAGCTGATCGGTTTGAACGTGGCGATGTACCGGGAGGGGCAGGGGATTGGCTTCGCCATTCCGGTGCGCCTGGTATCCCAGGCCCTGTCGGAAAGCTTCAAACCCGAAAACCTCCAACAGCTCTGGTTCGGCGCCCGGATCAAACCCGCCACCACGCCCCTGCTGGTCACCTCTGTGGAGCTGGGCAGCCCGGCGGACAAGGCGGGCCTCAAGCCCGCCGATAACATCCTGCGCATCAATGGCCGGACGGTCAGCGGGTTCATTGATTTCAACCGCGAGCTGCTCAACATCGGCGAGCAGAAGGAATGCACCCTGCAGCTCCGGCGCGGTGAGGAGCTGAAAACCGTCACTTTGCGCCTGGTGCCTGAGAAGTCGTTTTTCAACGAGCAGCTCATCCAGCAGCGCACCGGTTTATCCCTGCAAATGCTCACCACGGAACTGGCGGATCGCCTGGGCTTGAACAGCGCCGATGGCATGATCGTGGCCGGCGTGGACAAAGGCGGTCCGGGCGAGAAGGCCGGGTTCGAAAAGGGCTTCATCATCACCGGCATTGCCGGCGAGGTGCCCCAGGATCTCATCTCCGTGGCCCGCGGTTTTCACCAGCGCAAAAAGAGCGAGGCCGTGCCGTTTCAGGTTGTCGTGCAGCGCCGCCGGGGCGCGTTCATCGAGTTCCGGCAGGGTGAATTGAGCCTGAGTCTGCGGTAGCCCTCATTCGGGGGCTTCCGCCTTCTCCCGGTCCGCCACCGCCTGGCGGATGGTTTTTTTGAACAGCTCCAGGCCGTCATCGTAGGCCGCGCTGATCTGCAACACGGGCGTTTTGGTGATGCGCCGCTTGAATTTCTTCAGGTTGTCGGCGGCGGCCGGCTCATCCATCTTGTTGGCCACCACCAGGCGGGGCTTGTCCAGCAACAGCGGGTCGTACATCTCCAGTTCCTTCAGGAGCTGCTTGTAATCGTCCCAGGGGGCGCGGTTGTCCGTGCCCGCCATGTCCAGCAGGAGCACCAGGACTTTGCACCGCTCAATGTGCCGCAAAAAGGCGTGGCCCAGGCCCACGTTCTGATGGGCCCCCTCAATGAGTCCCGGCACGTCGCAGAGCGTCAGCCGGTGAAAGTCCGCATACTCCACAATGCCGATCTGCGGGTGCAGCGTCGTGAACGGGTAGGGGGCGATTTTCGGCCGGGCGGCGGAAATCGCCGCGAGCAGGGTGGATTTGCCGGCGTTGGGGTAGCCGACCAGCCCGACCTCCGCGAGGATGCGCAGCTCCAGGAGAAATTCCCCCTCATCGCCGGCCTCGCCCGGCTGGGCAAACCGGGGGGTTTGCCGGGCGGCGGTGGCAAAGTTCCGGTTGCCCAGACCGCCCCGTCCGCCTTGGCACAGGACAAATTGTTCGCCATGGTGCGTCAGATCCGCGATCAGCTCACCCTTGGGATGCGAGAACGCGTCCTCCTCTTTTCCGGTCGGGGCCTCGTTGGCCAGATCCACCTCCATGCCGCGATTGGCTCCGGCGTAGCGCAGCTTCATCCGCTGCTCCGGATGGGCTGGGGGCATCGCGGGGGCGTGTTCATAATCCGAGTCCTCCAGCTCCTCCTCGTTTGCCCCTTCCGCATCGCCTTCGGCGGATGGCGTGGTGGGCAGGCGCCAGACGAGGGTGCCACACGGGACTTTGATGATCAGGTCCTTGCCGCCGTGGCCATCCATGCCCTTGCCCAGGCCTCCCTGGCCCTTTTCCGCGATCAGCCGTGGCCGGTAAAACTCGGCGATCAGGTTGTTCAGGTCGTGATCCGCCTGCAGGATCACATTGCCGCCCCGGCCGCCATTGCCGCCGGATGGGCCGCCTTTGGCGCGATACGCTTCGCGCAGAAACGCCACACATCCTTTGCCGCCATTGCCAGCCTTGGCATAAACTTTAACTTCATCGATAAACATCTTGAATCCTAATGATACCCCGGGGCGGACCTCCTGTGCAATG
>CAIYYI010000108.1 GCA_903930345.1 uncultured Verrucomicrobiota bacterium | reverse complement strand
TCCCCGAGGTATTGCAACTGGGACTCGGAAAGGTAGGAGGGGGTGCCGCCGCCAAAATAGACGAATGACGGTTTGCGCCCGGCGATGGCCGGACGGCGGGCTGCCAACTCAAGTTCCCCTAGGGTGGCGTCGAGGTAGGCGCGGATGGCGTGGGAATCCTTGTCCGTATAAACCTTGAAATAGCAGAAGTGGCACCGCTTGCGGCAGAATGGGATGTGCAGGTAAACCCCCAGCGGGGTACCGGCTTTGGGCACCTGGTCTAGGGCTGCGGTCGCGTCACCTACCCGCTCCGGCCGCCAAAACGAGAAGGGCGGATAATTGGAGACAAAGTAATTGCCCGCCGTCGTCCGCTCAGCGGCGGGCGGCAGGGTGGTCGGTTCGGTAAGGGATTCAGTCATGGGTCTTATTCCGTCACGCTCCGGTCCGGGAGAAATCAAAGACGCGACCATATGGTGTATTATTCATCATTATGGAAAATGGTTAAAATTGGTAAACCTCATGGCATTGGGGGAGCGGCGGCGGGCCTCAGACCGTGCGGGCTCTGGGGCAGGGCCGCGGGAGAACCGGGTTGGATCCTGAGTTCCGGTGGCAGCCACAGGCTGAGCAGGGGTCCGGTCATGGCGGTGGTGGCCAGGGCCATGATGACGAACATGGTGAAGACGTCGCGCGGGAGCAGGCCGAGGTCGGCCCCGACATTGATGGCGATCAGGCCCATGAGGGCCCGGGTGTTCATGAGAGCAGCGATGGAGGCGGCCGAGCGCCAGGACTCGCCCGTGAGGCGGGCGCCGAGGTAGCAGCCACCGAGCTTGCCGGTGACCGCTGCGAGGAGCACCAGGCCGCAGCCAATCCACGCCACCGGCGAGGAGAGCGCGCCCAAGGCGGTGCGCAGCCCGGTGTTGGTGAAAAAGATGGGGACCAGCGCGACGAGCACAAAGTCCGAGAATCGGTCCCGCCAGGCCTTGACCAGTCCGGCCTCCTGATGCAGCGCCACGCCCAGCAGGAAGGCTCCGAAGATCGAAAAAATCCCCAGCACATTGGTCGCCAAGGCCGATGCGAACAGGGCGGCCAGGAGCAGCGCCAGGAAGGAGCGCGGCAGGGGGGTGCCCTGCGCGGCGGAGCTTTGCCGCCAGCGCTCCCGCAGCCACGGGCCCACCAGCAGCATGAGCAATGTGAACAGCGAGACGGTGCCAAACAATTGCCAGAGCATCCCCCGCCAATCAAATCCGGTGGTCACCAGCGAGGTGATGCCGGCCAGCAGCACCCAGCCGGCTACATCATCGATCGCGGCGGCGCTGATGCTGGTGACTCCCAAAGTGGTGCGCTCAAGCCGGTACTCCAGGAGGATGCGCCCTAGGATGGGCAGGGCGCTGATGGAGAGGGCCACGCAGATGAACGCCTGAAAGCCGATATAGGAAACTTGGGGGGCAAAGTTGCGGTGCAGCCAGGGGCCGATGGCCAACCCGGCCAGAAAGGGCGCCAGCATTCCCAGAGCGGAGACAGCGGTGACGGTCTTGGAACCACTGCGCAAGTGGCCGAAGTCGAACTCCATCCCCACCTGGAATACGAGCAGGATGATGCCGATTTTTCCGAGGAGCTGCAGGGAGCCCTGGGTTTCCGGGATCCAGATGGAGGCGAAGGCCTCCGGCCAGAGCCAGCCAAAGAGGGATGGGCCCAGCACAAGGCCGGCCACGATCTCCCCGACCGCCAATGGCTGCCCTAGGCGCTTGGCCGCCCGGCCAAAATAATAGGCCGCCACCACAATGAGGAACCATTGCAGAAGGACCATCTTCAAGTGGCTTTCAATTGCCGCCGGATTCATACCTGTTTCAAAGCCCTCCAATATACCTTATGAATACAATTAGGCAAATGAGGTAACGGAAAATATGAAACACCGTGACATTCGGAACCGTGTTGCGGCTGTCAGCGGGCGGTGGGGGCACCTGTTTCCCGGGGCACCACCCGGGCGGTCAGCAGCAGGTCGTCACCCAGACGACGCCATCGGGGGGCTGCCAGCTTGATGACGGATGGCCAGTCGTGAGCCCCCAGGCCGGCCACGCCTTTACGGGCGGTTTTGCCTCCGAGGATTTTGGGTCCGTAGAAAAATGCCACGCGATGCGCCAGTCCTTGCTCCAGGAATGAGCCGTTGACCTCCCCGCCGCCTTCGACCAGCAATTGGAGGATGTTGTGACGGCCCAGTTCTCCCAACACCCATTCCAGATCCAGTCCCTGGCGGTTGATTGGAGCCTTCCAGACCGTCACCCTTTTTTGCAATGCGGCCATTCGTGTCGCTGAGGCTCCCGCCGAGGCAACAATGATGGTTTTTTCGGCCCAGGCATCGGTGACGACCTGGGAGGTGGTCGGGGTGCGTGCCTGGCTGTCCAAAATGACGCGCCACCGGGCTCCAGGGGCGCGCCTGGCCAGTCGCACGGTTAATCCCGGATCGTCCGCCAGCACGGTGTTGATGCCGACCAGCACCGCGTCTGAGGCCTGGCGCAATCGCATGGCGTGGGCGCGCGAGGCCGGGCTGGTGATCCATTTTGACTCACCACTGGCGGTCGCGATTTTGCCATCCAGCGTCAGGGCGGCTTTCACCACCACCCACGGGGTGCGGTGAGTGATCCAATGGTTGAACGCCTCGTTGAGTTCGGTGCAGGGATCCGCCAGCACTCCGGTTTGGCAGGAGATGTCCGCCGCCTGCAAAATGGCGAACCCCCGGCCGGCGTGCGCCGGGTTGGGATCGGTGGCCCCCACGACGACATGGCGGATGCCCGCAGCTTTGATGGCTTCAGTGCAGGGCGGGGTGCGGCCATGGGTGCAGCACGGTTCCAGGGTCACATAAAGGGTGGCATCCGCCGGGGAGTTGCCTCGATGCCGCGCATCCGCCAGGGCTTCAATTTCAGCGTGCGGCTGGCCGGCCCGATGATGCCAGCCCTGGCCGATGACGCGGCCATGTTTCACCAGCACCGCTCCAACCATCGGGTTGGGGGCGGTGTCTCCCAACGCCCGCCGGGCCAGGCGCAAGGCCAGGCGCATGCAGTCCTCGGGGGTTTTGAGCGCGGGTTTCATTCACCGACGTTTGTGCTGTTCGCACGGGCGGCGGAAGTTGAGGGGGCCAATCATCCCTTCCAGGGGTGCTGGTGGGGGGCACGGTAGGCCCGCTTCAGCAACTGGTTGGCGGCCGGGTTGCCTGGAATGCTCATGGTCTGGGCATCCCACTGGATCCGGCTGCCGGTTTCGAGGGCGATCATGGCCAGTTTGACCGTGGCGGTGGAATGGAAGGCGTCCAGGGTGGAGCATCCCGGTTGTTGACGCTTGCGCACGGCCTGGAGGAACTCGGCCATGTGCAGAACCCCCGCATCCGCCTTGGCTTCCATTTCCCGCCGTTCCTTTCCTTTGCCGCGCGGGATGACCACCCATTTGTTGTCTGTGACAAACACGGTTTCTTTTTCGCCGTAAAAGAAAATGCCGTTGCTGACCTCGGGTTGGTATTCCTCCGCTCCCCAAATCCGGTGCCGCCAGGTGACCGGACATTGCTCAAATTCGAAGTGGGCCGTCAGGATGTCGGGGGTTGTGATCTTCCCCTGAAGGTAGTAAAGGCCGCCCATGGCGGAGACGGTGCGGGGCATTTGCGCGCCCAAAATCCAGCGGGTGGCATCGATCAGATGGATGCCCCAATCCACGAGATGACCGTGCCCGGACTCCTTTTCAAGCCGCCAGTTCATGTGTCCGATCTGCGGGCTGTACGGCAGCAGCGGACCGGGTCCGCACCAGAGGTCCCAATCCAGGGTGGTCGGGGGCTTTTGCGGGGTCGCATCCTTGACCCCCGCCGTATAATGGATCTGCGCTTCCGCGTTGATGATTCTGCCCGCCTGGCCCGATTGCAGATATTGGCGGGCCTGCTGGATGGCGAGGCTTTGTCGCCGTTGAAAACCGATCTGGATGATGCGGCCCGATTTGTTGGCTGCCGCCACCATGGCCTGGCCCTCGCGCACGTCGTAGGCCAGCGGTTTCTCGCAATACACATCCAGCTTATGTTCCAGGGCGGCGATGAATTGCAGCGCGTGCCAGTGGGGTGGGGTCGCGATGATGACCGCCTGCAATCCCGGCATCGCCAGCAGTTCCTCGTGGCGTTTGAAGGTGCGGGGGCGCTGGCCCTGGATTTTCTCCACCTCGGCGGCGCTTTTCTCCAGATGCTCGGAGTCAACGTCGCACAGGCCGATGATCTCGACCCCGCCGCATTTGCAGGCGGCCTTGACATCCACCATTCCATACCAGCCACACCCGATCAGCCCCATTTTGAGCTTTGGGGTTGGCGGGGTGCTATCGGCGGCCTGGGTTACCAGTGCCTGGGCGAGCAGTGTTGCGGTGGTTGCGGTTCCGAGGAAAGTGCGTCGATTTAGGGTGTTCATACTGGTTCGCACTCAAAAGTTCCATGAAAAGGCCTGGGACGAAAGCAAAAAATGAGTCTTAAATGGAAGGTTAGCGTCAGATATTTCCTTGCTGTATATTTAAAAAATATCCTTTAACAAATCTCTTGGGGGCGGTTAACCTAGCCCATACCCTTACTGTGGTTTTTTGCTGGTAAACGCCCTGAAGGGCAGCAGTTCTGGGATGTTTTTGAATCATATGGCGACTATGAATGGACGCGAGCGCGCTAGTTTGTTTCTTTCCGGGCAGCCGGTCGATAGTCGTCCGCTGATGCCCATCACCATGATGCTGGCGGCAGACGAAATTGGCGCGTTGTATCGCGATTACGCCACGGATTATCGGGTGCTGGTCGAGGCGCAGTTGCGCGTCGCGGAAAAATATGACTTTGATTACGTTTCGGTCATCTCCGATCCGGCCCGCGAGGCGGCGGATTGCGGTGCGGCAGTGCGCTTTTTTGATCATCAGCCACCGGCGCTGGATGAAACCAATTCACGGTTGGCGGACAAGTCAGAATTGCTTCGGTTGGGCGTGCCCGATCCCCTGGGTGGCGGCCGAATGCATGACCGCGTCAAAGGGGCCGCGTTGCTGAAAGAAAAAGCGGGCCGCGACAAGCTGGTCGAGGGCTGGGTGGAGGGGCCGTGTGCCGAAGCGGCTGATCTGCGTGGCATCAACACGCTGATGCT
>CAIYYI010000107.1 GCA_903930345.1 uncultured Verrucomicrobiota bacterium | reverse complement strand
GCCTCCCGCGCCACCGCCACACACCTCCTTTCCGCCCGCGTCGCCGTACTCACCACCGCCTGAACCCTTTTCTCTACCGCCATGGCATTCACCGACCTCGAAATCGCCGACCACATGAAGGTGCTGGAAGACTCGTTCTGGTCCCGACGCCGTCCGCCCCTGCACCTGCGCGACAAAGTCCGCGAGGGCCAGAGGTTCACGGACCAGGCCATTGAGCTTTTCATCGTGCGCCCGGCTTTCAATCGTCCCGGCGAACACATCGAGGAATCCATCGCCAAGGTGCGGCAGGTGCGCAGCCAGCGAGTCTGGCGCATCTTCTGGAAACGTGCCGACGGCAAGTGGCACGGATACAAACCCTGCGCAGAGGCCCCATCGCTGGCCGACGCCCTCCGTGTGATTGAGGCAGACGCGAACGGTTGCTTTTTCGGCTGAACATTCGCCATGCGCACCCAAGTTCCTGAAAAGCTACTGGCCATCGTCGAAGAGATCGACGCTCATGGGTCCGCCAATCTCACGCGCCTGACGGTTTTGAAGAAGTGGTTTGAGCATCCAGGCCGGTTATGCGCTTTCGGTTTGTGGATTGCGAAACGCTCCGCTGGCCGCAAAGGCAAGACCAAGGCCGAGGCTGCGGCAGGTGCCTTGTTGAACGAGGCGCACGCCCTGCTCGGAACGACGGCAACACGTGAGGGCTTCCTGCGGCCCGTGGACCCGGGGGCGGCGAAACTCCTGCATGACCGGGCGCGGGAATTTCAAAACGAATTCCGGCAGCAGCAGTGGGGTCCAGTGCGAATCATTCATTGCTGGCCGCTTCTGTTGGTGGAGCAGGGATTGGCGCTCTATTTCCGCCAGGCAGCCTCGCAGTCTGCGGGTTACAAACTGGCCGCCGACTTCTGCCAGCACTATGACTCGCAGCGTGGAAACTGCCTGATCGGGCCAAGCCGAACCAAGATTGTGGAAATCGTTCGTTTTATGTTCACCCATGAATCGATCGAAGAAGAAGACGGCCGGCAGTTCGTAGGAAAACTGACCTCTAATCTCTGAACCGGACATCCCGACTACTTTGGAAGCAAGGGGAGGGCTGCCTTGAAGAAGTCCGGGCCCAGGGCCTCGGCCCAGAGGCGCGCGGCTTTTTTGGCACCGGATTCGCTGAGGTGGATTTTGTCGGTGGTGTCTTCCCGGGCCAGGATGTCGTAGTCCGCACCAGGGAAACAGTGCGGGTGCTCCCGGATGATGCGCTCCTGCACCCGGCGGATCTGGCCAAAGCCGTCGGGCGGCGATTGGCGGTTGACCACCACGGCCAGCTCCGGAAAGCCGGTGTCCCGCCGGGCCTGGTCGATCCACGCCCGGTAGTTGGCCAGGATTTTGGCCTCGTCCCGCTCCGGCCAATCGTTCTGGCCCTGGTCGGCAAGGATGGCGCGCAGGCCGGTGACGGCGCCGTACTTTTTCAGCGCGTGCTCCAGCCGGATGTAAGGCATGCGGAGGGCGGAGTTCACGAAGGGGTGCGGGAAGGGCTCGCCCCGGGCCGACTTGGCCCAGTGCTCCAGGCTGGTGCCGCCAAAGGCCGCGTTGAGCAGCAGCACGGGCACGTTCTGCGCCCGGGCCACGCGCTCCGCAAAGGCGGCCCAGAAGTAGGTGCCGCGCCCGGCCGGGGAGGGCTGGATGCCGTCGCCGTACTGCGTCCCGACGGCCGGCGGCAGGAACTGGGGATCGCCGGTGAGCTGGTAGCGGCGCTGCGTTGCCTGATCGCCCGCCGGCAGGGCGATGGTGCTGACGCGGTCATCCGCCGCGCCGGGCAGGTTGATCTGCCCGCCGTGCGCGACCGAGTGGCCGACGACGAGGAAGACTTCGCCCACGCCCACGCGCTCGACGGTGGCGCTGGCGGCGTGGTCGCCGCCCCGGGCGCGGACTTCCAGGGTGTACCAGCCGGCGGCGGCGGTGAGGCGGCCCCGGTAGGTGAAATCGGGCTGCACGGGGCCGAGCGCGGCCCAATCCCCGGCTTTGCCGGTGGCCACTTCCACGAGCCGGGCCTCGACAGCGGCTCCGGGCCACGCGCAGTTTCCGCCGACGGCGATCACGGCCTGCCCGGCCGGGCTGCGCTGGAAGACGAGCCGGTTGGCGGGGCCGGTGACCGACAGGGTGATACGGGCCGCCGCAGCCGCCGGGCGCAGGCGGATGAGCGCGAGGGCCGGCGCCGGGAGGCGGAGGCGCAGCGAGGGGTTTTCGCCCGCGACCGTCTCGGTGCGCACGGTGGCGAAGTCGTTGGTGGCGGAGACGGTGCGGATCTCGGCCGTGACGCCGCCGGTCCAGGCGAAGCTTTTCCAGTTGATGTCAACGTCCGGGCGCGGGTCGCCGAAGTTGGTCACGAGCAGGGCGGCCTCCCGACCATCCGCGCCCAGGCCGGCGGCGAAGGCGAGCTGGCCCGGCACGGCGCCCCGGGTGGCCACGCGCCGGGGGTTGGCGACGAGGCCCTGGAAGGCGCGCAGGGCCTGGTAGGATTTCAGCGGCACGCCCTGCTCGGTGAAGAGGCCGAAGGGGCCGATCTCGCCGTGGTAGAAGTTGCAGACATCGACGGGCGCATCCTGCAGCTCCAGCAGGGAGGCGGCGAGGAACGCGGCCCCCGGGGCGCCGCCCATCTCCTCGTAGTAGCGCTGGCGGCCGGCGGGGGTGCCCGCTTTGGTGATGGGCTGCCAGGTGTTGCCGGGGAGGAAATTCCATTCGTTGAGGTGGCTCTCGGTCTCGGTGAAGCCGTGGGTATCCAGGAGCCGCCGGATGGCGCGGGCGCGGGCGGTGAGCTCAGCGGGGTCAGCGGTGTAGCAATGCCAGGAGAAGAAATTGAGGGGGACATTCTCCTTGCGGCACATGACCAGAAAGCTGGCGGCAAAGGGGGTGGGGACGAACTCCCCCTTCACAAAGCTGCCGCTGGCGCCCAGCGCGGGGCAGCCGACCTGCAGGGCCGGGAACTGCTGCTTGATGGCGGTGGCGGCGGTGCGGTAGAGGCGCAGGTAGTCGTCGTCGGTGCCGCTCCACATGGTCGGGCGGTTTTCGGGCTCGTTCCAGATCTCCCAGTAGCGGATCCGGTGGTGAAAGCCATTGGCCCAGCCTTCGTTGTAATGCCGGATGATGCCGAGGCAGATGGCGGCCCATTTCGCCGGGTCGGCCGGGGGGTGGACAAAGCGTTTGACGGTGGTGTGCTCGATGCTCTCGCCGAGGCGGTAGATCGGCTCCGCGCCGGTCTGACGCACGGCGTCGATATATTCGTCGGTGAGCCGGAAATCGTAGCTCTCCGGCAGGGCGGGGTCGGCGTTGGGGTTGGGGAAGACGGCATGGTGATCGACGACGTAGGGGTTGGGCCAGCCGCAGTCGTGCAGGCGCGTGAAGGGGATGCCGAGGGCCTTCTGCTCCTTGATCAGCTCGAAGATGCCGCCCGGCGCGAGCGGCCCCTTGTTGATGCCGTGGAGGGGGCGGATGGTGCCCGCCGCAGCGGAGAAATCAGCGGTGAGCACGGCCCCGCCCGCCGGGAGCCGGGCGAAGACGAGGCACACGACCAGCAGCAGCCCCGCAAGCGGGGCCCCAACGCGGTTGCCGCCGGGGGCAGCCCCGCGGATTCGTACCTGAAATGGATGACTCATTGCTGGTTACCTTCCACACTACAAGGGCTTGAAGGAGGCAGGTTAACAAGGCAGCCGGAGGGTGCCTAGGAAAAAGGCAGGCCGGGGAAAAACGGGGGCGGCCACAACCCATCGTGATTGACTTTCCCGGGCGGGTCGGATAGGAAGTCGCCATGCTCACGATGAAGTCAATCAACAGCCCGCTCCTCCTCCTCACCCTCTGCGGCAATCTCGTCTCCCTTTCGGCCTCCGACTGGCCGATTTACCGGGGGGCAAAACAGACCGGCGTCTCCGACGAGAAGGGCTGGTTTGCCGCCTGGCCCGAGACCGGGCCGCGCACCCTCTGGAAGGCCTCCGTGGGGACCGGGTTCAACATTGTCTCCGTGAGCAACGGCAAGCTCTTCACCATGGGCAACGCGGCGGACACGGACACGGTCTATTGCCTGGACGCCGCCACGGGCAAGGAACTGTGGAAGTTCTCCTACCCGTGCAAGCTGGACCCGAACATGTTCGAGGGCGGGCCGACCGCCACCCCGACGGTGGACGGCAACACGGTCTATACCAGCAGCCGCTACGGGCACATCTTTGCGCTGGATGCCGCCACGGGCAAAGAGCTGTGGAAGAAGCACCTGATGCAGGACTTTGGCATGGCGCGCCCGGCCTGGGGCTTCTCCGGATCGGTGCTGGCGGAAGGCAACCTGGTGTTCATCAACGCCGGGGATGCCGGGCTGGCGCTGGACAAGGCGACCGGAAACAAGGTGTGGCAGAACGGCAAGAGCGCCGGCGGGTATTCCACGCCGGTGGCCGCCACCTACGACGGCACGCGGACCGTGGTGCTGTTCGGGGCCAAGACCGTGACAGCCGTGGCGATGGCCGACGGCAAGAAGGTCTGGGAATTTGAGTGGAAAACGAGCTACGACGTGAACGCGGCGGACCCGATCCTGGCGGGCAACCAGGTGTTTGTCTCGTCCGGTTACAACCGGGGCTGCGCGCTGTTTGAGGTCAAGGGCGGACAGGCCACGAAGGTGTGGGAGAACGCCAACATGCGGAACCATTTCGCCAACTGCGTGCTGGTGGAGAAGCACATTTACGGGTTCGACGGGAACACCGGCGGCGGCAGCCTGAAGTGCCTGGACCTGGCGACCGGTTCGGTGAAGTGGAGCCAGTCCGGCATGACGACCGGCGGGCTGATGGCGGCGGACGGCAAGCTGGTGATCCTGGCGGACAAGGGCAAGCTGGTGATCGCCGAGGCCAATCCGGAAGCCTTCAAGCAGCTGGCCAGCGCCCAGGTGCTGACCGGCAAGTGCTGGACGATGCCGGTGCTGTCCAACGGCCGGATTTACTGCCGCAACGCCAAGGGCGACCTGGTGTGCGTGGCGGCCAAATAACCGCCGGGGGCGGGACTCAAGCTGAACACCACCGATCTAAACCGCGGGGAAGGGGCGGGGTTTGTCGCCACCCGCTGGACGGTGGTGCTGCAGGCGGCCCGGGGGGATGAGGCGGCAGCGGCGGCGGCTTTGGAGACGCTCTGCCGCACCTACTGGTACCCGCTCTACTGCTACGTGCGCCGCCGCGGCCACGCCCCGTGCGATGCCCAGGATCTGACGCAGGAGTTCTTTGCCCGGATGCTGGCGCAGGACTGGGTGGCGCGGGCGGACCGGGAGAAGGGGCGGTTCCGCTCCTTTCTGCTGATGGCGATGAGCCGGTTCCTGGCCAACGAATGGGATCGCGCCCGGACCCTGAAGCGGGGCGGATCGCACCCGCACCAGCCGCTGGTGCCGGACACCGCCGAGACGCGCTACGCGCAGGAGCCCGCCACCCGGACCACCCCGGAAGATGCCTTTGAGAAACAGTGGGCTTTGACCCTGCTGGACCAGGTGCTGGAACAGTTACAGCAGGAATACCAGGTGGCGGACCAGCACGCGCTCTTTGCCGCCCTGAAGCCAACCCTGGCCGGCAGCCGCGAGACCCTTCCCTACGCGGAGCTGGGACCCCGACTGGGGCTGAGCGAGGGGGCCATCAAGGTGGCGGTGAGCCGGTTGCGCCAGCGCTACCGGGAGCGGCTGCGGGCGGAGATCGCCCAGACAGTAGCAGGCCCGGAGGAGGTGGAGGAGGAACTGCGCCACCTGGTGCGGGTGCTGGCGCGCGGATAATCTGATTTTTCGGGTAACCTTTCCCTTCGGATCCTTAGTGAAAGGGGTGAAAGGTCAATTATGGACACAACGCGCACATGCGGCAGTTGCGGCAAACCGCTGGAACCCACCGCCCCGCCCGGGCCGTGCCCGGCCTGCCTGCTCCAGGCCGGCCTGGGGACCGGAGTGGACGCCGGGCCGGACAGCCAGGCCGGGAGCGGCCGCCGACCGTTCACCGCCCCGAGCCTGGAGACGCTGGCCCGCCTCTTTCCGCAGCTTGAAATCCTGCGCCTGCTGGGACAGGGTGGCATGGGCGCGGTCTATCAGGCCCGCCAGAAGCAACTGGACCGCGTGGTGGCGCTGAAGATCCTGCCGCCCGCGATGGGGGCCGACCCCGTCTTTGCGGACCGGTTCGCGCGGGAGGCGCGGGCCATGGCGCGGCTGAACCACCCCGGCATTGTCACCCTGTACGAGTATGGCCAGGTGGAGAACCAGTGCTATTTCCTGATGGAGTACGTGGACGGCGTGAACCTGCGCCAGGTGCTGGAGGACCGGCGGCTCGCGGCCCGGGAGGCGCTGATGGTGGTGCCGCAGATCTGCGACGCGCTCCAGTACGCGCATGACGAGGGGATCGTGCACCGGGACATCAAGCCGGAGAACATCCTGCTGAACCGGCAGGGCCGGGTGAAGGTGGCGGATTTCGGGCTGGCCAAGCTGATGCGCCAGGAGGCCCCGCCGGAGCACGCCGCGCCGACCGAAACGCCCACCGCCGCCCCGGCGCTGACCGTGGCGGGCCGGGTGATGGGCACCCCGCAGTACATGGCCCCGGAGCAGCGGGAGCGGCCGACGGAGGTGGATCACCGGGCGGACATTTACTCCCTGGGGGTGGTCTTTTACCAGATGCTGACTGGCGAACTGCCGGCCGCCAGCGCCCAGCCGCCCAGCACCCGCATGGCGGGGTTGCAGGTGGACATCCGGCTGGATGAGGTGGTGCTGCGCGCCCTGGAAAAGGAACCGGATCGGCGTTACCAGCAGGCGCGGGAGGTCAAGACCCGGATGGAGACCATCGCCAGCCAGCCGCCGCCCGCTGCCCGGACGACCGGGGCCAGCGGCTGGCGCTGGACGGCGCGCGGGGTGGGATCGCTGCTGTTCCTGTTTGTGCTGGTGTTCATCCTGGCGGAAGGTTTCCCGCCATTCCTGAAACAGCCCGGCCTGGTGCGGGTGGAGTTGCTGGCCATGGTGGCGATGCTCAGCGGGCTGCTGCTGGGCTGGAAAAGGGAGGGCTGGGGCGCGGCGCTGATCGCGGCCGGGTGGCTGACATTTGCGCTGGCGGAAGGGAGCCGGGCACCGTGGGCCTTCACGCTGTTCCTGGTGCCGGCCGCGCTGTTTTACCGCGCGCACCTGGGCCGCACAGGCCGTTTCCCAAGGCCCAAAACCATCGCGCTCACGCTGGCCGGGGTGGCGACCGCGCTGTTCCTGAGCCACGTCGTGAAACAGCACTCCGACCGGCCCGGTGTGCTGGGCCTTTACGAGCGGGCGGTGTCCTCCGGAGCCGATCTGACGGTAGAGGCGGGGCCGCAGCGCTTCACCGTGCGCAGCGTGCTGCGCAACGACCGGGGCGGCCAATTGCATCTGGGCGATGGCCGGGGCGCGCCGCTCAACAGCCTGGACCTGAAATCCAACCCGCAACTGGTGCAGCAGGGGGAATGGCTGGACCTGGCGAACGTCTCCTTCGGCATCGCCCCGGACCAGCCGAACCAGCACCTGCTGTTCGACATCATTGAGACCCGGGTGTTTGATCACGAAACCCGGACCCTGCTGGGGTCCAAAAGCGACGGGCGAAGCGTGGGCTGGGAGCTGACAGACCACGGGATGCTGCAAATCCGCTCCGCCGGGAGGCCCCTGCCGGACAAGGTGGACCTGTGGTTCCGGGCAGCCTGCCACACCACCACCAACGGCATCCTCACGCTGCTGCCGGCGGAGGGTTACAACACCAAGCTGGCCGGGGGCAAGCTGACGGTGCGAGAGATTCGCTCCGGCCAATGGGGCTACCAACTGCGGGGCAACCAGATCAGTTGGTTTGAAAAGCCGATGCGGCGGCAGGGCTCAACCCTGGTGCTGGAATGGTCCGGACCAGAGGCGCCCGAACCACTGCAGATATGCCTGGTGGAGCGGCAGGGGAACGGACTGCCGGTGTTCGCGCCCGGGGCACCGCACTTTCTGGATTTCCGGCGCAACGGAACCACGCACATCCTCCATTTCGACCGGCCGCTGCAGCCGGAAAACGCCACGCGGATCAATCTGAAGGAGCTGCCCCGGATAGAATTGCGCCCCTTTGGCGGGCGGTACACGTTTTACTTTGCGGGGGTGAAGCTGCCCCCGCGCACCGGCCAGATCCTGAGCGCGCCGCCCCCGATCGAATTCACCGTTGACGGGCAGGCCACCAACGCCGAATCCCGGCAGTGGGAACCGATGCGGGTCCGGCTATCCACGTTTGCGGGCCACCTGGAGCGAAATTCCAGCGAGGCGCTGGAGGATCCGCAACTGAACTCCGCCCGGTACCTTTACGGGAACGGGGCGCTGATGCACGCCAACCAGGATTTCACTCTGCTTTACCGGGTGAGCGGCCTGACCAGCCTGCCGGTGGAATTGGAATTCCTGGACCAGGAGGGCCAGTTGGCAAAGCTGGATACGGTCCAAGGCATGAGCATTTTCACCCAGAGCCAACTCGCCACCGCCGGGGCGCGCAGCTACCGGATGCCGCTGGAGAAAATCAAAATCATCCGGCTGCGGCTGGGGAAACCCCGCTGAGGAACAATGGATTTGGGGTGGAAGCAGCCCAATAAGGTTGGCCGGTTTCAGAATCCGGGTGGTGGGAAAAAATGAACCGGTTGACATTAAGCTTGTCCAAGTGAACGTTAACTTGTTCCCATATCTGGGGAAACAAGTCAGTCTCAGTGTCTGAGACGGCGTCATCTATCCTTATGCTTTTGTTGAGTCGCTTGACCGCCTTGTTGCCTGCGGGCCGGGTCGGTATGCTGGTTGTATTGAGTGGATCCATCCTTTTGATCCACACCCTCTTGCGTCTGATCCTCCTGATCGCTTTTGCCCCCGCAGGCATGGCGGCGGGACAACTGCTGCAGGTCTTTGGGATCGGCCTGCTCATGGATGTGTATGTCGTCCTCAGCGCGGTGTTTCTGCTGGGGGGGGCTTTGGCGCTGATCCCCAATCGCTGGCTGAAGTGGTGGGGGATGCAGATTGCCGCGCGGGTGGCGCTGGCGCTGGCCGGGGCGATCAGCTTCTTCATGATCGCGGCGGAGTACTTCTTTTTTGAGGAATTTCGGTCCCGGTTCAACACGGTGGCGGTGGATTACCTGCTCTATCCGCACGAGGTGTTCATCAACCTCTGGCAGGATTATCCGATGGGTTGGATCATCGCGCTGGCGTTGCTGGTGGGCGTGGGCTGGATGACGCTGCTGCGCACCCTCCAGGGGCCGGAATGGCTGACCGCCACGAGCACCCGTACCCGCTGGGGAGTGCCTGCGGGAGCCTTGCTCCTGATGGCGGCGCTCTGGCCGGCGGTGGGCAACCGGGTGACGCGCTTCTGCGAGGATCGCAACCTGAACGAGATGGCCAGCAACGGCTGGTACACGTTTGTGCAGGCGGCGGTGACCCGGGAACTGGATTACGAGCCGTTTTACCAGACCATGCCGCTGGAGGACGCCTATGCCCGAAGCCGGATGCTGCTGCAGCAGTCGAACGCCACCTTTGCGACGGATCCGCATTCCATCCGCCGCCACATTGCGGGGGACAGCCAGCGTCCAAAGCTCAACGTGGTGCTGTTCCTGGAGGAGAGCCTGGGCTCGGACTTCTTCGGCTGTCTGGGGCGTCCGGGGGAAACCCTCACCCCGGAATTGGACAAGCTCGCCGATGAAAGCCTGCTCTTCACCAACATCTACGCCTCGGGCAACCGGACGGTGCGGGGCATGGAAGGGGTGATTTGCAGTTTCCCGCCGCTGCCGGGTGACTCCGTGGTGGCGCGCCCCCTGAATCACCAGGTGGAGACCATCGCCCGGGCCCTCAAGCGGGATGATTACAAAACCCTGTTCCTCTACGCCGGTCGGGGGCTGTTCGACAACGTGCGGGAATTCATGACCGCCAACGGTTATGAGCGGCTGATCGAACTGCGGGATTTTGTGAAACCGGCGTTCGAGACCATCTGGGGGGTGAGCAACGAGGATCTGTACCAGCGGGCCTTGGAGGAGTGTCGGCAAATGCACCGGGAGGGTAAACCGTTCCTGGTCACCACCCTCTCCGTCAGCAACCACAAACCGTTCACCTATCCCAAGGGACGCATCCCGGAGAACCCGGACGAGCACCGGCGTGATTTCGCGGTGAAATACACGGATTACGCCCTGGGGCAATTTTTCAGGCAGGCGCGGCGGGAACCGTTTTGGACCAATACCATCTTCGTGGTGGTGGCCGACCACGGTGCCCGGGTTTACGGGCGGCAAACCATCCCGATGAAATCGTACGAGATTCCGTTGCTGGTGGCGGGTCCGGCGGCGGCGGCGCAACCGGCCCGGGTCGGCATCCTCGGGGGGCAGTTGGACGTGGCCCCGACGATCCTGGGCCTGATTGGGCGGCCGTACGACAGCACCTTCTTCGGCCGGGATCTGTTCAGGATTGATCCGGCCACGGGGCGATCCCTGTTGCACCACAACCGGGACATCGGGCTGTATCGGCAGGGGAACCTGGCGGTGTTGGGGTTGAACAAAGTCCGACAATATTACACGGGCAATCCGAAAACCGGGCAGCCGCAGGCCACGCGGCAACCGGATGAACCCCTGCGGGAGACGGAAGTGGACGCCACCGCGCTATTCCAGGTCGCCAACGATCTTTACCTGCGCCAGGGGTACATGGTGCCGGAGCTGCCCGCCGCCAAAGCCGCCGGGCGATGACCGAAGCGGAGCCGCAGGAGACGCCGCGCCGCGACCGGGGCGGAGCGGTCAGGGCACCAGAAACAGATTGGGCAAAACCCCTTGACGGTGCAGCACCTGACACAGCTCCAACCCGCCATACGCGATGATGAACCACATGCCGTCCAGCAGGCTGCGGCGGAAGAGTCGGGTGTTGACCTGGTAGTTTTCCGGTTCCTGGAACAGCGACCATTTGGGGATGAAAGCGGGCACTCGCGCCCGGTAAGCCGCCAGTTCAGGGCCGTGCAACCCACCCAACCGACGCTCCTCCAACCGGATGACCGTGGGGTAGTAGATGCCGAACAGGAGGGTGTACAAACCGATGATGGTCAGCATTTCAGTGGAGAGGGCGAGTCCCAGCCCCCCCACGAAACTGAAGAAATAGAGGGGATGACGCACCACGGAGTACGGCCCCACCGTGATGAGGGAACTTGTCTTGTAGCCGGCGATGTAAAGCGTGGACCAAAGCCGGCCAAAAGTGCCGACCAAAACAAAGAGCAAACCGCTGAATTTCAGCAGTTGCTCCAGGAGTCCCCGTTCGTGGTAGGGGGGGGTGCCCAACAGCAGCACCGCGACAACCATCACCGCTGCCAGGCGGGTGGTGACGATGCGGAAACCGCGCACCAAGCGCTCCCACGATGAATAGCTTTCGGCTTTTGCCATACCACGAATGCCAGGCAACACCGTTTACCAACTCGTCATGGCGACCAATTCTTTGGCGCGACGATCAATTTCCTTGTCCGTGACGGTGGCCAGGCGGGTGAGGCCGAACCCTTCACAGCAGAAGGAGGCGGTCACACTGCCGAAGATCATGGCCTGACGCAGGCGTGATTCGAACGAGCCGGTTCCTCCCGCCAGGCACCCCATCATGGCCCCCACGAAGGAATCCCCCGCACCGGTGGGATCCACCACCTTTTTCAGCGGGTAGGCCGGGCAGATGAACGTGCCCTTGGGGCTGGAGAGAATCGCGCCGTGCTCGCCCTTCTTCACAATCACGTAGGCCGGCCCCAGCTTGTGGATTTTTTGCGCCGCCACCACCACGTTGTCCTCCTGGGTGAGCTGGCGGGCTTCGCTGTCGTTGAGCACCAGGCCATCCACGCGCTTGAGCAGGCGCAGCAGATCCTTGAGGGCGATGTTGAGCCAGAGATCCATGGTGTCCGCCACCACAAACCTGGGTTTCTTCATCTGGTCCAGCACATGGAGCTGGAGGGCGGGCGCGATGTTGGCCAGGAGCACATACGGGCTGCGCTGATATGACTTGGGCAGCACCGGGTTGAAAGTCTCAAACACGCCCAGCTCGGTGGCGAGCGTGCGGCGGTTGTTCATGTTGACCTCGTACTCACCCGACCAATGGAAGGTCTTGCCGGGGACGATCTGCAACCCCTCCAGATCAATCTGGTGCCGCCGGTAAAGCTCCACGTACTTTTTGGGGAAATCATCCCCCACCACGCCCACCATGTTGACGGGCGTGAAGAAGCTGGCCGCCACCGAGGCGTAGCTGGCGGACCCGCCCAGAAGACGGGGATTCTCCGCCTTGGGAGTTTTGATGGAATCAAGCGCTGTGGAACCGACGATCAGAATGCTCATGAGCTGGATGGTTTAGTTTTTAAAAGGCTAAGTCAAAGGAAACTGCGCCAGGCGATGGTGATATTCCCGGCAGGCGGCGGCAATATCCGGGGCGTTAAGGATGGCCGACACCACACAGATGCGGCGGGCCCCGGCGGCCAGCACCGGAACGAGCGTCTCCAAATTGATGCCGCCAATGGCGAACCAGGGCAATGACACATGCTCCGCCGCCCAGCGCACATAGTCGAGGGTGACCGGGGCCGCTGTGGGCTTGGTGCTGGTGGCAAAAACGGGGCCGATGGCGATGTAGTCGGGGTTGGCCCGCAGCGCCTTTTGGGCCTCCTCCGGCCCATGGGTGCTCAAGCCGAGCTGCATTTCCTTGGGGCAGCCGGTGACTTGGGCCGCCTGGCGGTAGCCGGCATCAAAAAAATCCTCCTGGCCCAGATGGCAGAATTCCGCTCCCAATTGCAGCGCGATCCTGGGGTGGTCATTGATCACCAATGGCACCCCGGCCTGGCGGGTGACTTCCAGCACCTGCGCAGCCAGGTGCCGCACCTCCTCCGGCGGGCAACCCTTGGCGCGCAGTTGGATGATATCCGAACCGCCCTCGCAGAGCTGCCGGGCAATGACCGCCGGATCCCGTCCGTGCAGGAAGGCCGCATCCACAAAAGTGTAGAGGCGGCACTGGGACAGCGGTTTCATGGTGGGTCGAATCAGGCTTTATCCTCGATCAACCCCCGACGTCCACTGTTGAGCAGTTGATCCACGAAATTGGTGGAGTAAACGCCGCGGGCAAAGTTCGGGTCTTGGAGAATGGCTTGTTCGAAGGGAATGGTCGTCTTGATGCCGGTGATCATGAACTCACTCAGGGCGCGAATCATGATCGTCATGGCCTCCCGGCGGTCCTTCCCATATGTGACCAGTTTGCCGATCATGGAATCGTAATAGGGGCTGATGGTGTAGCCCGCATACGCATGGCTATCCACCCGCACCCCGCGGCCGCCGGGCGGGTAATACATCTCAATCCGGCCCGGGCTGGGCCGGAAGTCATCAAACGGATCCTCCGCATTGATGCGGCATTCGATGGCGTGACCCTTGAAGGTGACATCCCCAATCTTAAGCGGTTCGCCCATGGCGATCAGGATCTGCTGTTTCACCAAATCAACCCCCGTCACCTCTTCGGTGATGGGATGCTCCACCTGGATGCGCTTGTTGACCTCCAGAAAGTAGAAATTGGCGTGTTCATCCACGATGAATTCGACCGTGCCGGCATTGGTATAATTGGCGGCCTCTGCTATCTTGATGGCCGCTTTGCCCATCTTCTTGCGCAAATCCTTGTATTTGTACTCGATCAGGGGCGACGGCGTTTCCTCAACGATCTTCTGGTGGCGGCGTTGGATGGAGCAATCGCGTTCGCCCAAGTGGATGATGTTCCCCTTGGTGTCACCCAGGATCTGAAACTCAATATGGTGCGGGTTCTCGATGTACTTCTCGATGTACACCCCGGAGTTGCCAAACGCCTTTTCCTCCTCGGTGCGGGCGGTGTGAAAGCCTTTGACCAGGGAAATATCGTTATGCGCGGTACGCATCCCGCGACCGCCGCCACCGGCGATGGCCTTGATCATGACGGGGTAGCCAACACGTCTGGCAGTGGCGAGGGCTTCCTGTTCGGTTTCCACCAAGCCTTCCGATCCGGGCGGGGCGGGAACCCCGGCCTTCTTGGCCAGCACCCGGCTGACCGCCTTATCCTCCAAGGCCCGCATGGCCCGCGGGCTGGGTCCGATGAAGCGGATATTGCACTTTTCGCAAATATCCGCGAAATGGGCGCTTTCCGACAGAAACCCATAACCGGGATGGATGGCGTCCACATCCGTGATCTCAGCCGCACTGATCATGCGCTCAATCATCAGGTAGCTTTCCGAAGCCGGAGAGCGCCCAATGCAAATGGCTTCGTCCGCCATCTGGGCGTGCATGGAGTTGGCGTCCGCCTCGGAATAGACGGCGACCGTCTTGATGTTCAACTCCTTGCAGGCGCGAATGATGCGAACCGCGATTTCACCACGGTTTGCGACTAGAATCTTTTCGTACATTGGAATGGAAAACGTTCGCGATCAGTGAGTTATAAATGGCGAATCTTGAACAGCGGCTGACCAAATTCCACCGGCTTGGAGTTTTCCACCACGGCCTGGGTGATCACCCCGCGCACTTCGGCTTTGATCTCATTCATCACTTTCATGGCTTCAATGATGCAGACCACGGTATCCGGTTGCACCTCGGTGCCGACTTCGACGTACGGAGCCGAGTCTGGCGAGGGCGACCGGTAGAAGGTGCCAATCATGGGCGATTTGATTTCCGCCTCATTGGCGGCGGTGGCCGCTGCCGAGGCCGAAGCCGCTTGGGCAGCCGTGGCGGCGGGCAAAGCGGCGGTCGGATAGGCCGGGGCCATCGCCGGCAGTTCTTCGAACTGAATCGGCCCCCCGTTCGGCCCCCGTTTGAGCTTGATCTTGAATTCCTGGCGTTCGAGTTCGAATTCGGAGATCGAATTCTTACGCATCAAATCGATGATAGCTTTGATATCCTTTAAGTCCACAGAAGCCTCCTGGATGCCGGTTCAGACCGATTATATTTCTTCAAGATGGTGTGCATTTAAAAAAAAGAGCAGTGATTCAACCGACGCTGCTAGGATTAAATGTCGTTTAGCGGAAAACAGCATAAATTAACCCGAAAAGGGCGTCAAGCTTGAATAAAACCACCCGGAAACAGGTGAAAACACCCCAAATCCGGGGACACGATCAGACCAATGTGACCAAACTGGCCCTAATAATAAACGGGTTCCAAACTATACTTTAACGTTACATGCTGATTCCACACCCAAGAGGTAGGAATCCGCTCCGAACCCCGCGATGACCCCGCGGCAAACCGGCGCGATCAATGAACGGTGCCGGAACTCTTCCCGGGCATGGACGTTGGAAAGGTGGATTTCAATGGTCGGCACGGTTGCCGCCACGATCGCATCCCGCAGGGCGATGCTGGTATGGGTATAGGCGGCGGCATTGAGGAGGATGACATCGAACTTACCCCGGGCTTGCTGGATCCAAGTCACCAATTCGCCCTCCAGGTTGGATTGGCGAAAATCGATCTCGGCCCCCTTCTGCGTGGCCCGGGCTCGCACCATGGCCTCGATGTCGGCCAAAGTGGTCTTGCCATAAACCTCGGGTTCGCGTTGTCCCAGCAAGTTCAGGTTGGGCCCATTGAGGACCAATATTTTCATCGGCCTAATACTATACTGCCACCCGGGGCTTTGTCGAGCAGTGTCAACCGGGTGCTCCAGAGCCACCCCAGCAGCAGGAAGGCAGGCCAGGCGAGGGCCGGTATATAGAGGTGGAACTCCACCAGACTTTGGGCAAAGAAGCCCGCCACCCCCAGCCAAACCCAACCGGCCAGGGTGCCGGTGAGCAGCAATCTCCGCAGGGCAATCACCCCGCCCCCCACCCAGACTCCGTAGGCCAGGAAGCCCAGGAGCCCGGAATCGGAAGCCTGCTGCATAAAGTCATTGTGGGTCAACCGGGCCATTTCGGCACCCGGTGGTTTGATTTGACGATAAAGCACACTGAAAGTGCCCGGCCCCGAGCCAAACACCGGGTGGCGGGCGGTGATTTTCACAGCGGCCCGCCAATACTCGAACCGCGCCCCAACACTGGTGGCCCCTTTTTGAAAATAGGCCGCGTAACGCCACGCAAAAGCACCCAGGCCGACCACCAGGAGGAAAGTCACCGCCCAGCGCCGCCAGAGGCCCGAAGGCAGCAGACGCAGACCAGACACCGCCACCATGCCCAGCGCCACCAACCATCCCGCCTTGGAACCGGACCAATAGAGGCACCCGCCCACCCCCACCGCCAGCAAGCCGACCAGCAAAATCCGGGCGCTGACCTCAAACCTCGCCTTGGATGCCGACCAAAGCCAGAACATCAGCCCCGGGCTGAGGAGCAGGAGGGCGCCCGCCAGGGCATTGGGATAAACAAAGGTGGCAAAAATGCGGTTGCTGGCCAGCTTGGCCTGAAAGTCAGGCGTGTTCCAACGAGCCAGCAGTTCCGGCGGCAGGTCGTCCGGCTTATACTGCCGTGTTTGCTCCAGCCCCCCGAATTTCTGATCCCACCCCGACCACAACAGGCAGACAAAGCCGAAGAGCAAGGCAGCCCAGAAGTAATTGCTTTTGGGCAACCGGCCGAACACCACCAACCCAAAAAAGAAGCAAAAAACACAACCGAAGAAATGCCGGAGCATGAGGGCGGACAAATCACCGTCAACGCTGACCGCCGCACTGGCACACTGCCAGGCCAGCCAAGCCAAAGGCATCCACCAAACCCAGGATGGGTGGCCCGGCACCCGGCGCCAGTACCGCAGCCCCACGATGGCGGCCAGGGCGAGCAGCACATAACCGGAGGGCAGCGGCCAGGGGGCAAACATCCATTCCGACCACCCCTGCGGCAGCGGGATCTGGGTGTCAAAGATGGCCGGGGTGCCGAGTTTGAGCAGGATGAGACTGAAAAGCACCCCCAGGGCGAGTGCGACCCACCCGCCACCGGCAGCGGCCAGGGGAACCGGTCGCACACTGGGTTTGGGGCCGCTCACAGCTTCAATTGCAGAAGGCCGATTTCCAGCACCAACGCCTCCTGCGCATTGGTGTAGAGCAGTCTTTGGGTGCGCTCCAAGGTCTGGATATTGACCATGGCCTCCTGCGGTCGCAAACGTCGGCTGACCGCCGCCGAGGAAAGGGCCAGGCCGGGGTAGCTCAGAAGATCCTGGCCGGATTGGGCGGACTGGAGCCAGACATCGCGCAGCCACCATTGCAGGGCCAGCAGCCAATCCGTGCGCTGGCGCCGGTATTCCGCCTCAATGCTGGAGCTGAGTTCCGTCTCCCATTTGTCCCGGAGATCATTCTCCGCATCCGGATACTTTTGCAGCGGGGAACGGGCGGTGAGCGCCTCCTCGATATCCACGCGTAAGGCCGCCAGTTGCTGGAGGAGCGATCCCAGGAGGCGGTAGCGGCTGAGCAGGCTCTTCTGCTCCGCCGCCGCCTGGGTGGCAAACTCGCTCATCCACTGCTGGATGCGCGGATGGGAGGGGGCCTCAATGGCACCCGAAAAGTTCAGGCGCAGACAGCGGGAGAGAATGGTTTCCAACAGGCGATCCGGCTCGGTGGAAAGGAGGATGAGGATGGAGTTGGCCGGCGGTTCCTCAAGGGTTTTGAGAAAGGCGTTGGCGGCGGCCATGTTCAAACGGTCGGCACCCACCAGTACGGCCACCTTGTAATCAGCTTCGGTCGGTTTGAGATTGACCAGTTGCATCAGCTCCCGCACGGCATCGACGGTGATGACGCGGGTTTTGGATTCCGGCCGGATCCATTGGATATCCGGATGGATTTCACCAGTGATTTTGCGGCAGACAATGCACTGATCGCAGCAATCCAGGGGCAGCCCGTTCTCGTTGCGCCGGGGTGGGTGCTGACAGTTGAGGGTTTTGGCGAGCGTGAGGGCCGCCTGTTCCAAAGGGGCCAATTCCTGACCGGTGAACAGGTAGGCATGCCCCAGGCGGTTGCTTGCCAGGCTGCGTTGCAGCAATTGGACTGCGGGTGTCGTGGTCGCCAAGTCAGCGAAAGCCATGCGGGTTTATA
The DNA here is from genome assembly GCA_903930345.1 of uncultured Verrucomicrobiota bacterium. Lineage (GTDB taxonomy): Bacteria > Verrucomicrobiota > Verrucomicrobiia > Limisphaerales > CAIYYI01 > CAIYYI01. The sequence goes on along the minus strand of CAIYYI010000107.1, from coordinate 1,385 downwards.
GCCCCGGGGCATCCGTCCGTCACGAAAGAAAATCAGCTTCCGAGCCGTTTAAAAAGCTCGATGGTGCCGACCACGTTCACCCGGGCGGCCAGGAGGGCCTGCACGGCGGCATCCGGCTGATTGAAGCGGAACAGCATCAACCCCTTGCCATCCTGCTTGGCGGTAAAGGCGTAAACGTATTCAACGTTGACGCCCGCCGCCTCAACGCACTCCAGCAGGGCGGCCAGGCCGCCGGGTTGATCCGGCACCTCAATGGCCACCACTTCGGTCACCCGCACCACGTAACCGTTCTGTTCGAGCAACTGTTTGGCCGGTTCGGAGTCCGGCACCACCACGCGCAGGATGCCAAAATTCTGGGTGTCGGCCAGGGCAAAGGTGAGGATGTTGATCCCGGCATCGGCCAGCAGCCGACAGGGGGCGCTGAGCGCGCCCGGCTTGTTCTCGAGGAAGATGGAGAGTTGAGTCAGCTTCATACAGGTTTCTTTCCCTTGGTTGAGGGCAATGATGATTGCCGGAGATTCACATTTTGCGCTTGTCATGCACCCGCTTGGCCTTGCCCTCGCTGCGCTGCAGGGTGCGGGGGGCCACCAGTCGCACTTCGGCGCGGAGGCCGGTCACGGTTTCAATGGCGTGGGAGAGCCGGGCCTGAAGGTCTTCCATCCCGCTCACGGTGTCGCTGAAGAATTCAGGGGTGACCTCCACCTGCACCTCCATGACGTCCAACCCCTTCTCGCGGTCCACGATGATCTGGTAATGGGGCAGGGTGCCCTCCACCTTGAGCAGGGCGGCTTCGATTTGGGATGGGTAGAGGTTGACCCCGCGGATGATCAGCATGTCATCGCTGCGGCGACCGATACGGCGGATGCGGCGCAGGGTGCGTCCGCAGGCGCAGCGTTCGTAGGCCAGCGAGGTGATGTCGCGGGTGCGGTACCGGAGCATCGGCATGGCGCGTTTGCACAGGGTGGTGAGCACGAGTTCCCCCTCCTCACCCTCCGGCATCGGCAGCCCGGTTTTGGGATCAATGATTTCCGGGTAGAACATGTCCTCGAAAATGTGGGGCCCGGTCTGGTGCTGGCATTCCATGGCCACGCCCGGGCCCACGATTTCCGAGAGTCCGTAGATGTCGTAGGCGCGGATGCCGGATTGCTCCTGGATGCGCTGCCGCATGGATTCGGTCCACGGCTCGGCGCCGAACACGCCCGTTCGCAGCGGCAGATCCTTGAGTTTCACGCCCAGTTCCTCCGCCCGCTCAATCAGGTGCAGGAAGTAGCTGGGGGTGCAGCAAATCACGGTCACCCCAAAGTCCTTCATCACCATGATCTGACGGTCGGTGTTGCCGCCCGAAATGGGAATGACGCTGGCTCCCAGGGCCTCCGCCCCGTAGT
>CAIYYI010000106.1 GCA_903930345.1 uncultured Verrucomicrobiota bacterium | reverse complement strand
GTCGCGTTGCGGTAAATTGGAGATTTGGTTTGGGATCATTTGTCCACCGCGTTCGTAGTTGCAGCGGCTTTGCGTCCAGCCTTGCCTTTCTTTTTCGCTGCGGGCCTGGCGGGAGCTTCGGAAGGAGCGGCCACCTTACGTTTCCCATCCAGATAATAGTCAAAATACGCGCTGCCAGCCCCAGTCAATTCGGTCGGGACGAGTCCCGGTGGCATCAATCCGCGACTCCACTTTCCCAATTCCTTCCGAAGCTCCCGTCCCAGCTCCGGATTTTGTGCGAGCAGGTCATGCTTCTCTTCGTGATCCTTCGCCAGGTTGAACAGATACTGCCGGTTGCCGCCGGTCAGATATTTCCAATCACCCTTGCGAACGGCAAACTGGCCCACCCAGCGCCAGAACAACAGGTCATGCGGTGCGCCCGGAATTTTTCCGGTCAAATACGGCATCAGGTTCACTCCATCCAACGCGGGATCGGCTGGCAAGCCGGCCAAGGCATTGGCCGTCGCCGCCACGTCGAGCGAAATGACGGCATTGCTGTAAACCTGGCCGCCCGGAATCATCCCTTTCCAATGCACTACGAACGGGGTGCGGATGCCGCCCTCGGTCAACATTCCCTTCTCGCCGTTCATCGGGTCGTTGAGCGAGCCATCCCAGCTTGCCCAGCCGCTGGGGGTGCCCGGCTTCAGCGTCTTCAGCCCTTTGTCGTCGGTCACAAACTCGTGCGGCATTTTCTTCAGCGGCGCGCCGTTGTCCCCGATGATGAAGAGCAACGTGTTTTCCTCCAACCCGTTTTTCCGCAGCGTGGCCATGATCTTGCCGATGCCGTCATCAATGCACGCAATGGCCCCCAGCGCCTTGCGCCGCTCCTCCGGCATTGGGCCGGGAAACCGGTCGGTGTATTTTTGGGGCGCATCCAGCGGCACGTGCGGCCCGCGAAAAGCGAGGTAGAAAAAGAACGGCTGCTCTTTGAAACGGTTGATGAACGTGCAGGTAAAGTCCGCGAGCAGCTCCAGGTGATACCCACCACCTTTGGGTTGCACCTGCGGCGGAATATCCTGGCCGGTCAGATCCATGTTCCAATGGCCCGCCGCATCGCTGTGTTTCCAAAATACTTTGTCAAAACCCAGCTTAGCAAGCTCGCCGCTGTCGTCCGAGCCGATATGGGATTTGCCCGCCATGCCGGTGACGTAGCCGGCCTCCTTGAGCCGCGCAGGCAGAGTCTTTAATGCCTGAAACCGTTTGCGCACATCACCCGTGAGATAGCCATTGGCCTCCATGCCGAAGCGGTTCTGATATTGACCGCTGATCAAACCGCAACGTGACGGACCGCACTGCGGCGCTGTCACATAGCCAGACGTCATGCGCACGCCCGTCGCGGCAAGCGCATCAATGTTCGGCGTCTTAACGTCCTTCATGATGCCCATGCAACCGAGATCGGCGTAGCCGTGGTCGTCCGTGAAGATGACGATGATGTTGGGCTTGGCGCCCTGATCTGCTGCCTTCAGCGACGCCACGGCGGCCAGCGAGGCGACGGCGGCCAGTGTGAGCAGGTTGAGTATTGTTTTCATTTATGGTTTCATGGCGAAGTAAATGGCCGGTGTTTTTAAGTGTTTCGCCTCACGACGAAATACGGAACATTCGCGAGATCGGCGGCGAGCGGCGGGAACAACGTGGCCTCCGCTGGGCCGGTTTCGATCTCGAAGTACAGGGGTCATACCGTAGAAATGCCTTTTGGATTTCATCACTCATCAGCTTGCCAGTTGTGATTGTGACGCTTGCATTGCCGCTCCGTTCTTACAGGGGTCAAACCGTCTTCGGGGTCACCCTCAACTCTTTTATTTTGCACTGCCAGCAAGTACTCCACAAGACTCACAGTTTGCTCAATGAGCCGGAACGGTTTCATCTTCCTGCCTCCGGGGAATGTGTTTCTTCCGCACGGGCCCGCATCCACTGCTTGAACAAATGTTCTCCCGGCGGTCTCCTCGGCTCAGGACGTGATAATGGGCCCCAGGAAATTCAATGCGAAACTTGCGGGCCATGGCACAATAAAACAGGAATCACATCGGAAAATCAAGAATATTCAAACATACTGAGGGACCCCACGTCCGCTCCGCGCCAACCAGCAGCAGTCCGATCAGGGCCAGCCACTGCCCGATGGCCGTGTACACACTCGTAGTGATCCTCCCATTTTTCGGTATCAACCCTGAAGCCGTTTCTGAAGATCCTGCGCTTGCTGCTTGCGGTCTGCCGCGTCCGGGTTTTCGTCCCATTCCTCCTGGAGTTCGGAGCGGGTACACACGCGGGCCACCGCCTGCCGGGCCAGTTCCACCAGCGCCGCATCAATCGGACCCTTTTGTTTCGCCACCCAGGCG
>CAIYYI010000105.1 GCA_903930345.1 uncultured Verrucomicrobiota bacterium | reverse complement strand
TCACTGTCAGTACTGGCATTTGACGCTCAACCCCGCCGGATTCTTCATCTATTTCCTGAATTGATTCCGTGCGCTGCCGTTTTTGTTTGCGCAACTGGTCCAGGCAGAGGTTGATCACGATCCGGGTGATCCAAGTCAGAAAGCTTGAATCGCCTTGAAACTGCTTGAGCCGCTGCCAGCCCTTCACCCAAGCATCCTGGGAAAGATCAAGCGCCTCATCCTCATTCCTCATCATGCTGTAGGCGCGGGCATAAATCTTGTCCCGATGGCGCGCCACCAGCTCCTCGAAAGCAACCATGTCCCCTTTCTGGGCTGCTTTCACCAACACGTCATCGGTGTCGGAGGAATAGTTTTTTTCGGTCGCCATAAATTAGGACGCCAGGGGTATGGGCTTTATTCGAAGTGACTTACAATTTCCCCTTGGTGCTCGGCAACAGGCCGGCAATGCGCGGATCTTTCTGGCAGGCAAAGTCCACCGCTTTCGCAAACGCCTTGAACAAAGCTTCGGCAACATGGTGCGGCTCATCACCATACAATAATTCCAAGTGCAGATTGCAGCGGGCCTCATTGGCGAAACCCTGAAAGAATTCCCGTGCCAGTCCGAACCGGAACGCGCTCGACATGTCCTGCGTTTTCTCGGCCTTGGTCAAACGCTTATAGGCTTGCGCCTCCAACCCCCGCCAGACGAGAAATGGCCGCCCACTGAAATCAATCACACACCGGGCAAGACACTCATCCATAGGCACATGTGATTCCCCGAACAGGGGATTTCGGGGATCAAATCCGGTGCCATACCGGCGGAGCCCTTTCTTGTCCCCCAACGCCTGGACCAAGGCCTGGCCCAAGGCAATGCCGCAATCCTCCACGGTGTGATGCGCGTCCACCTCCACATCCCCCTGGCAATGGAGTTTCAGATCCACAACCGCATGCTTGGCGAACAGGGTGAGCATGTGGTCAAAGAACGGGATCCGGGTGGCGATGTCTGCCTTGCCGGTACCGTCAATCCGCAACTCAACCTTGATTTGGGTTTCTTTCGTGACCCGGTTGATTTTTGCCTTACGCACTTTCATTCGTTCTCCATTAAACCCAACGTGATTCCAAAACCAAACACATAATTTGTTGGTTTTTGGGGCAAAACCCTGTGAAAAGCGAGCCAAATCGGCGCATCCTGCCTGTTACAAACGTGTTACAGCCAGGGTTTCAACTGCGGGTGATTTGCAGACCGTGCTCGGAGAGTTGGAATTGCACAAACCGCGCCCGGGGATTGGGGGGCTGGGCGGTCAATTGTCTCTGAATGCGGGTCGCCGCCGCCTCATCTTTGGCCAGCATGAGCAGGTAGCCCCCCCCTCCGGCCCCCAACAATTTGCAGCCGGCCAACCAATCCTGAACGGGGGCCAAAATGGCCTGCACTTCCGGCGGGTTGGTGCCGGCGTCCAGCTTTTGGTTGAGCCGCCAACTGTTGCGGATGGCCAAACAAAGGCCCTCGTAATCGCACTGCTGCAACGTGTTGAAGGCAAACTCGGCATTCGCGCCGATCTCCTGCACGGTGTGCAGATGCTCCGGTGAATTCAGGAAGATGCCCCGCACGATTTCGTGCAGGATGTTTTTCGCCATCCGAGTGATGCCGGTGTAGTAAAGGAGGATGGTTTTGTTGGCGTACTCGCGCTCCAGCAAGTGTCCGGGCAGCCACCGCAGGGTGGGCCGCTGGGCCAGGCCGGGCCCGGTTTCAATCAGCTTCAACCCCCGGAAAATGGCTCCGGCCTGGTCCTGCCACCCGCCGCCGGTGGTCAGCATCTGCTCCAAGGCCAGGGTCCGGATAAAGAGCACATTGCGATCCCAGTTCAAACCGCAGAGATCCCCGAGGGTGGCCAGCAGGGTGGCCGCCAGGATGCTGCTGGTGCCCAAACCGGAACCTTTGGGGATGGCGGAGAGCATGGATATCTCCACCCCGCCTCCGAAAGCCTCCAATTGCTCGCGCAGGGTCCGGTACTGGCCATGCGCGTGGAACCGCGGCAGGAAACCCGCCAGGGCCAGGGCAGCCTTGGCCAGGGCGAACTCACTGCCCGGCTGGTCAAACGTGTCCAACTCCTCGTAAGTCGCCAGGCGTTGCTCCACCCCCAGGTCAATGGAGCGCACCACCAACTGGGGTTGGCTGGAGAGCTTGGCAAAAACCTGGATGGGGGGTTGACCATTCAAATCGACCGCCACATTCACCACCTTGCCACCGTACTCCAGGCAGTAAGGGGGCGTATCCGTCCAGCCTCCCGCCAGATCCAGCCGCACCGGGCTGCGGGCCCAGACAATCTGGTCCTCTTTCACGCAGGGGCGCGGCTCAACCGGCGCCAACTGGGCGTCACGCACGATCATTTCGCGCAGCCGCGCAAAGGCGTTCTGCTCAAAAGCCTCCCAGCCGGGCTGCCGCCGGTGCCGGGCGACGGCCGAGCGGAACATCTGGTCATGCACCTGTTGCAGCGGCTCCAGCCCGTTGAAGTCACCCGTCTCCTGCGGAGGCACTTCCAGAGTGGTTCGCGCGAACAGCCGGGCGGTGGATTCCAGGTCCAGCTTGAAAAAGACGCTCCACCGGTGGTTGCGCAACATCGGTAGCAGACAATGGCTGCGGAATTGCTGCCGCTGCTCATAGACCCGGACGAGGTTGACCTCCCGGGCGATGTAATTGGCGGAAAGCCGGCGCGCGGCGCGCCACTGGGCGGCGAATTCGGGGCGGTCGCCAGCCTGGCTGGCATAGAGCCATTCGATAAGCCGGGGCGTCAATTCGCCCGGTTCCAGCACCGGGAAAAGCGGCGCATCCTGGATATCCGTGGGCGAGGCGATGCCCGCCTGCTCCAGGCTGATCCCCCGGCCCCAAAACCAATTGGGGGCCGGCCGATCCAGCCATTTCGTGCCGGCATCCCCCACCGGCCCGCGAAAGGCATCGTTGATGCCGTAAAAACGCACACAGAACGCCGTCTCCCCCACCGGCACAAAATCCAGGCAGACGCCGGGTTCCAGTTTCAAATCCCACTGATTGGCCGGCACGCCGGTCAGCACGTGATCATGCGCCAGCTCCCAGGTTTTGGGGATGGCGGAATTCTCAATCCAGAGGGTGTGGTTCTGCTCGCGGCGCAAAGGGTATTCGAAATGCGCGTTTTGCAGGTACTGGTCGGGATGCCGCCGGGCACCCATCAACCCCAGCTTGGTCTCATCCAACTCCAGGTTTTGGAGGCTGGAGACGGATTCAATCAACTGGCGGCTGGTGCCGAAATGGTAGAACTCCGCGCCGGGCAAGGCCACCACGGCAGACGTGAGGGAGGCGATTTCCGGATCGTGTTTGGCGGGGTTGACCCCGAGGGAGAGACCGAAATCGCTGTAGAGCTCGTACAAGCCGCATCCGCTGGCCGGCAGCGCCTGCCGGGCCGGATCCCATCCGCACTTGCGCAGGAGCACGGCCACGGCGCGCTCGCTCAGAAGCCACATCCCGGTATCAACGAGGGCGATGTGATCCGCCAGCAATTCCCGAATCCGGGCGGCGGTCGGTTTTTGCAGGAAGAACGCCAACTGGGAGGGTTGCAGGCGGGGACTGAAGAACACCCCGAAATCACGCGCCTGCTCCGGCGTGCAATGCATGCCGAGCCCAAGCACATCCACCTGGGGGAAGGCGGGCAGATCCCGGTGAAAGCGCAGCAGCACATCCCCGCTGGTGATCAGCACAGCCGTTCCGGGAGCGCCGTGGTTCAGGACCCGCTGGTATTCCGGGCTTTGGAGATCGAGCAACGATTGATCCAGCCGCTGGCCCCGGGCCCAGCGGAAAACGGGCACCGGCATCAGCACCTTGCCGGGGGCGGCGTAGGCGGGCAACCGCCGGCTTTGGCCTCCACCGTGCATGATCAGCTTGCGGCTGGAGTGCAGCCAGGCTTCAAAGGACTGGCCCGGCCCGGTGGTTTGCCAGGCACTGAGCAGCAGGTTGACGGTGCCGCCGCCCGAACCCAATTTGCGGTCTTCGGGGTCGCAGGTGGCGTACCACTCGGGTCGCGCCCGCCCTTCCAGCCGTTCAAATTGGGCCGCCATGCGGGGCGGCAGAGTCAACAGATTTTGGATGCGCTCGCTTTGTTCCTGCATAATATGAGCTGCCGGGATGGTGTGAAAACCCACGCCCACTGTCGAGTGTAAACACAGCCCGATCGCTCTCAATAGGGTGACGTTGTCCGGTAAAACCGGGTCGGAATGATCTGTTCGGGCTGCGCATCCAGCAGGTCAAACAAGCCGTCCGGACCGGTGAGGATATTCGTCAAGGGGGTCCATGGCCCGTTAACCGTCGGCGCAAAGTGGACGGTGTAGCTTCCGTACGGAACCCCGGAGAACCGGACATGGAATG
>CAIYYI010000104.1 GCA_903930345.1 uncultured Verrucomicrobiota bacterium | reverse complement strand
GAACAAGGAATCAAACTGGGCACCGCGACGCGGGTATTGGGCGGTCAACTGCGCGTGAAGTGGAGCCAGCATGAATGAGACCTGGTTTTTGGTGATGACCCGGCCATTGACTTTGCCGGCGATGCCATTGACCTCAATCGGTCCATTGGGAGTTGGCGCGGGGCGCGGTGGATCCTGACCTAACAGGTTTGGGAGGGTGATGACGAGCAATCCAGAAACAAGAACAAGGCGCGGTTTCATGAAGGTGGTGTGATGAATGATTGCCGTGGCGACGCCCCGACGATGGATGGAGTTTTCCTTTGCTAGGTGAGGATTGCAAGCCGCGAAAACGGAAAGAAGCCAGCGGATCTGCGGCGCGGAACGGTTGGCACAAAATACAAGGATGTGAAAAAATTGAGGAACTCGCTGGCAGGCGGGCGAAAAGATGATTAGAATCGCTGCCGGTATGGACTCCGAGAAAACAAAAGATTTTTGGAAACTCGAGCCGTTATTGGGCGGTTTGGCGTTATTATTGTTATTAACGGGCTGTTTTTTTGTATTGCGGCCATTTCTCACGGCCCTGATGTGGGCGATGATCCTCGCGTATTCGCTGCATCCGATGCAGCGGCTTTTCACGGCTTGGTTTCGCGGTTCTCGCACGCTGGCGGCCTGTTTGGTGACCCTAACTGTCACGCTTTTGTTTGCCGGGCCCGTGGTATTGATCGGGGCGAGCATTGCCCAGGACGGCAAGGATTTAGCGATGGCGACGCGGAGTTGGTTTATGGCGGTGCCCGAAAAGCCGCCGGCATGGGTGGGTCAGGTACCGGTGATGGGTGACGAGCTTGAGGCGTATTGGACGGGATTTTTTGAAGGCCGTAACCGCTGGATGGACCAGCTCGATAAGGAAGTAAAAACCCCGCCGCCACGCCCGAAAATCGTGGTGGAAACCGGGGATGGCTTGGTGGTTCAGGACCAGCCCGCCATGGCAAATGAGGTGGTCATTGACGATTCCGCGGCGGACCGGAAGGCGGATTCCTCGCATGCGGTGATGTTGTTAGGGCGCTACCTTTCATGGGCTCAGTCTGGTTTGATTTCCGCGGGTAAGGCGGTGGTTCAGGGAGTCACGCAGATGTTGATCAGCGCGTTTCTCGCATTCTTTTTATTACGCTCCGCACCGGAGCTTTCTGATCGGCTGGCAGTGGCGGTGGAGCGTTTGGCGGGAGAGCGCGGCCGTCATCTGATCAAGGTGGCGGGTGACACGGTGCGCGGCGTGATTTACGGGATTCTGGGAACGGCGATTGCGCAAGCACTGGTTGCAGGACTTGGCTTCTGGATAGCCGGGGTTCCGGGGGCGGTGTTGCTTGCAGTCCTGACGTTTTTTTTCGCGGTGATCCCATTTGGTCCGCCGCTCATTTGGTTGCCGGCCTCGTTGTGGTTGTTTGCCCAAAACCAACCGGGCTTCGGGGTTTTCATGCTGTTATGGGGCTTCCTTGGAATCAGCAGTGTGGACAATTTTCTCAGACCCTATTTGATCAGCCAAGGCAACAAAATGCCCTTCGCCCTGATTTTCTGCGGGGTCATTGGAGGGGCGCTGGCCTTCGGATTGGTGGGCGTTTTCATGGGCCCCACCATGCTGGCGGTCGCCTTTCGCTTGATCGAGGAATGGTCGTCCCATCGGCCGGATCGCTTGGAGTGCCCCGTTCCAGTGGCGATTTCTGAATTGCGTATTGGCCCGTGACCGTCCCTTGGCCGGTCGTTTGGGTTATCTTGCTGAGTGAGCGGATCAACCGG
>CAIYYI010000103.1 GCA_903930345.1 uncultured Verrucomicrobiota bacterium | reverse complement strand
GTTCCATGACTTGAATGCGGGCGATTTGATCCAGAATGTCGGCGGGATTGGTGGATTTCATATATGTACCTATGTGCATAGGTACAAACCGCGCAAAATTCAAGCCCTTTCTGTCAAACCTCAGATTTTTGTCCTGCACCCACGGGCGGCAGGGATCCCCTTTGGTCATTGTGCCGGGGCCGGTTTTTTGGTTTAGTTCGGCCGTGATGCGACGCATAGCGACAACCGGGAGGCGGGCCGCGGGCCTGGCGGCCGCCTTAATCCTCTCCTCAACTCTGCTCCAGAGCGCGGAAAACATCGCCGCCGGGGTGCGGCAGGAAACGTATTTCAACTGGCCCAACTCCATTTTCCTCGACGCTCCCAATCCCGAAGTCAAGGCCCTGATCACCCCCGCCGTGGGGGGGCGCATCCTGCGCTACGAGCTGTTCGGGCAAAACATCCTGTTCGAGAATCCGCGCACCCTGGGCCAGACCCTGGCGGGGGCGGGGGGCTGGTTTCTCATGGGCGGGAGCACGACGGATCTCGGTCCGGAAGCCCGCGACCTGCCCTCCCATCTGAACCTGGTCCTGGGGCCATACCAGATCAAATCCACGCGTGACCACGGGGTGGTGGTGACCAGTGAGACCGATCCCGCCACCGGGGTGAGGGTGGAGCGGGAAATTCTGCTCGACCCGGAAACGGGCGACCTGGGCCTCACCCACCGCATCATCAACACCAGCACCCATGAGATCACCAATTGTGTCTGGAACCGCACCCTGTGCCGGTCCGGCGGTTTCGTGCTCCTGCCGCTGGCTCGGCCGAGCCGTTTTGTGGCCGGCTGGTCCATCCGCCACCGGGTGGAGGAGAAGTACCTGTACGACGGCCTGCGACCGGCCTCCCCCAGCATCAAGGTGCTCAATGGCGTGCTGGTGGCCGAAACCAAGGCCGGCCCCCCCACGAAGTTCGGCGCGGACAGCGACGCCGGGTGGATCGCCTATGTGCAAGGGCGCCTGCTCTTCGTCCAGTATTTCCCCTATGAGATCGGCGGCCATTACGCGGACGCCGGCAACTCGGTGACCGCGTATTGGGATGAAACCCTCACGGAGCTGGAGCCGATGAGCCCGGAGTTCAGGCTCAAGCCGGGTGAAAGCCACACATTCCCGGAAAAGTGGTCCCTGATTCTGCTGCCGGAGGAGGTCACCTCCTTCAAGCAGGCGCGGGCGGCGGTGGGCAAGATCCCCGCCTCGCCGTTCAAGCCGCGCCGATGAGCCAACTGGCGGACATGTTGCGGCAACAGCCCCTGGCCGTCACCGGTCTGGGGGTCTGGAGCGCGGCGGGCACCGGCCCGGATGAATTGTGGCGGGCCGCCCGGGCGGGGCAATCCACCGGCCGGTTCGGGGTCGTCCCCGGTCGGCCGGAGCTGGCCGTTTGTCCGGCCCCCACCCCCGAACTGCCCCCCGCCGCCCGCCGGGTGCTGCGGCGCATGGATCGGGCGGTGCATCTGGGCTGGGCCGCCGCCACCCAGGCCCTGGCGGAGGCCGGGCTGCCGGCTGGCACCGACCGCGGCCGGCTGGGACTGGTGGTGGGCAATTCGCGCGGCCTGGTGGACACCTGGACCCAGGCGGCCCGGCCGATGACACCCCGCCACGAGTTGCCCAGCCTGGCGGCCAACGGCAGCATCACGGCCCTCAGCGGCGCCCTTTCCCTGTTGCTCGGGCTGCGCGGCCCCTGCCAGGTGACCTCCGCGGCCTGCGCCTCCGGGGCGGTCGCCATCGCCCTGGCCGCCCAGCAACTGCTCCTGGGGCAGGCGGATTTCATGCTGGCCGGCGGCGCGGAGGCGCCGCTCCACCCGGCGGTGCTGGATCCCCTGATGGCGGCGGGGGTTCTGGGTTGGCACGGGGATCCGGCGCAAACCTGCCGCCCATTCGACCAGGCGCGCAATGGCACCATCCTGGGCGAGGGGGCGGCGTTCATCGCGCTGGAAACCCTGGCTTCCGCCCGCCGTCGGGGCGCCCGCGTGCAGGCGCTGCTGGGGGGGTGGCATTGGGCCTCGGAGGCCGCCCACCGCGCCGGATTCGAGACCGGCCATTCCGGTCTGGCCCTCACCCTGCGGGAAGCGCTGCGGGTGGCGGGATTGGAGCCCGCGCAGATCGGCTCCCTCAACACCCACGGCACCGGCACGCGGCTGAATGACGAGCGGGAGGCCCTGGCCATCGCGGAAGTCTTCGGGCCGCGCCCGCTTTTGCAGTACACCTCCACGAAGCCGGTCACCGGCCACTGCCTGGGCGCCAGCTCGGCCATCGAGGCCATTCTGAGCATCCAGGCCTTGCGCGAACAGGCGACACCGCCGACAGTGAACTGCCGGGCGCCCGACGCGGGCTGCCCCCCCGGACTGGTGACCGGGCAGGCGCGCGCGTTCTCGGCGGAGGCGGTGTTATCCTCCTCCTCGGGCATTTGGGGAAACCAGGCGGCGCTGCTTTTCCGGCGGCCGCCCAGCAACGAGCAAACGCAACATGGCAAATCTGGAACGTGAAATCCTGGGGACCAACCAGAAGGCGCTGCGCATCAACCTGGATGCCGGCAAGTACGGCACCTTCGCCGAAATCGGCGCGGGCCAGGAGGTGGCGCGCTGGTTTTTCCGGGTGGGCGGCGCGGCCGGCACCATCGCCAAAACCATCTCGGCCTATGACATGACGTTCAGCGACGCCATCTATGGCGAGACGAGCCGCTACGTGAGCCGCCAGCGGCTCCAAAAGATGCTGGCCTACGAGTATGAGCTGCTCATCGAGCGCCTGAACCCGAAGCGGGGCGCGAGCACCCGGTTCTTCGTTTTTGCCGACACCGTGGTGGCGCGCGGTTACAAGGGCATGGATGAGTGCCACGGGTGGCTGGGCGTGCAGTTCCAGGATGCCCCCCAGGCGGCCCCCTCCGAGATCATCATCCACGTGCGGATGCTCGACCAGGAAAACCTCCAGCAGCAGGAGGCGCTGGGCATCGTGGGCGTCAACCTCATCCACGGCGCCCTCTATCTGTGCGACCGCCACGAGGAACTGATCGTCGGGCTGCTGGACAATCTGAGCGGGGACCGGGTGGAGGTGGACATGATCAAATTCACCGGGCCGGCGTTCACGCAGGTGGACAACCGCCTGGCCAGCCTGCTGCTTGTGCAAAGCGGGCTTTCGAGCGCGGCGATGTTCACGGCCGAGGGCGAGGTGGTGCAGGCGGCGGAGGTGCTTTACAAAAAACCGATCCTGGTCGAACGCGGCACCTTCCGCCCCGTGACCCATGTCACCCTCGACATGCTCCGTTGCGCCCAGCAGCAATTCACCGCCGAACTCGGGGCGGAGCAGGACCAACTGGTGGTCCTCATGGAAATCACGCTCCGGAACCTGGCGGCGCAGGAGGGGGGGATTGATCCGCGCGATTTCCTGGACCGGGTGGACCTCATCGGGGCGATGGGCCGGGCGGTGCTGGTGTCAAATTATGATCGGTATTTCCGGGTGGCGGACTACCTGTTCCGGGCCACCAAGCGCCCCGTGGGCCTGGTGATGGGGGTGCCCGCGCTGAAGTACCTGTTTGACACCACCTACTACACCGATCTGGAGGGCGGGATTCTGGAATCCTTTGGCCGGATGTTCAAAAACGATCTGCGCCTGTATGTGTATCCGCGCCTGGACACCGCGACCGGGAAAATCGTCACGGCGGACAACTTCAAGGTGGCCAAGCCGCTGCGCCACCTTTACGCCCATCTGCGGGAAAACAATTGCATCCGCCCGCTGGAAGGGTACGAGGAAAAATTCCTGCCGATCTATTCCCTGAACGTGCTGGACAAAATCAGGACCGGGGATCCGGTGTGGGAAACGATGGTGCCGGAGGCGGTGACCCGGCAGATCAAGGAACGCAAACTCTTCGGGTGCCAGTGATCGTTTAGAATTTGACCCCGATGGCGGAGCGGATCTGCATGTCGTTGGCGGGCACTCCGAGCGGGGGCGAGGCGTCGTACTGATCCAGCAGCGTGAGATTGAGCGTCAGGTTCTGGCGGAGGAGAAACTTCAGCGTGCTTTCAAAGCGGATCCGGTAATCCGCGAGATTGTCGAACTGCGGGAAAAACTCCAACTTTTCCTCGGCCAGCAGGCGGTCGTTGATTTTCCAAGTCACATCCTCGGCCACGCGCAGTGAGAAGGAGGTCTCAAAGGTGCCATCGGAGTAATCCCTCGCCTCGTAGCTGCCGCCGCCTTCGAGGGCCAGGAGCAGGTTGGTCCGGGTCAGCAGGTGATACCCCATGCCCGGGCCGATCTCGTAACGGAGATCAAGCTTGCGCACCCGGTCGTAGCCGGTGCCCAGCATGTTGTAGGCAAACATCCGGTGGGCCAGATCAAAATCAGTCTTCAGGGCGCCGTCCATGCGGTTGGCGGACATGGTTTTGTCCGTCTTCCCATAAGCGGCTGTGTAGTCGAGGATGTTGCGCCATTTCTCGTACACCTGGGTGATTTTCAAACGGCCATGATAGAGCTGGCTGTCCTTCGCGCCCCGGCGCACATCCAGCCCGGCCTGGGCATCGCCATGCCAGGTCGATTTCTTCTCCTTCGGAGGCGGCGGGGTTTGCGCCACCGGGAGCGGCGCGTTGGTGCCCGCAGGCAGGACCACGGCCACAATGGGGGGCGCCACCGGGGCGGCCACGACCACCGGTTCGCGCTTCTCCATCTGGTCCAGCGGGATGGCCAACGCCGCGTTCCACGCGTTGCTCACCACCAACTGTCCCCCGGCGCCGGAGAGCACGGTGCCCGTCACCCGGTCCCCGTTGCGCAGCCACAGCACCTCTGCTGCGCGGGTGGGGGAAACCCCTCCCACGCACACCGCCACAAGCAGGAGGGCCGTCCGGATTGTGTCGTTCAAACTCATGACATGCAGACGAAGGACCCCCCGTGCCGGATTCGAATTATTTTCGGCGGCGGGAAAAAATTCCCGCTTTCCCCGTTTGCGCCCGTCCGCCCGGGATGCTACAACAGGCGCATGGACGCACTGCTCAAACTGCTGCGCGAAAACGCCGCGCGGACCCCGGCCCAAATGGCCGCCCTGTTGAACCTGACCGAAGCCGAAGTCACCGCCAAGATCAAAGGCTACGAGGCGGAAGGCACGATTCTGGGATACCGGGCGGTGATCGATGACGACAAGCTCGGCCTGGAAACCGTGCGGGCGGTCATTGAAGTGCGGATCACGCCGGAACGGGGCGGGGGGTTTGACCGCCTGGCCGAACGCATCGCCAAATACAGCGAGGTGCGCTCCTGCCACCTGATGTCCGGCGGGTATGATCTGATCGTCATCGTGGAGGGTTCCAACCTGCGCGAGGTGGCCACCTTCGTCTCGGAAAAGCTCTCGACCATCCATGGGGTGATCTCCACCGCCACGCATTTCATGCTCAAGGCGTACAAGGATCAGGGGATGATCATGAAGCGCGAAGTGCAAGAGGAACGCCTGGCCATCACACCGTGATGCCGTCATGACCCCGACTGTTCCCAGATGCTTTGACTCCCTGGCCGCCGCCACCGCGCTGCCGCGCTGGGGGCTGGGGCTGCTGTTCCTGTTCACCGGTCTGGGAAAATTCTATTATCAGGGCAAGTGGAGCTGGGAGAACGCGCGCTGGTTCGTCACCGGATTTCTCCTGGAGGACAAATTCCGCGAATCCTTCCTCCCCCGTTGGCTTCTGATGCCCTACGGGACAGCGCTGCCGTATGTGGAGATCACACTGGGTGTGCTGCTCCTCCTCGGGCTGGCGCGGAACCTGAGCCTGTTCGCCGCCGGTCTGCTGCTGCTCTCGCTCGCCTTCGGCGCCATCCTGATGAAGGATTACGCCATCCTGCACGAGAACCTGTTTTTCCTTTGTGTGACGGCGGCGTTGCTGGCGGTGGGGCAGCATGACCGCTGGCGCCCCGGCACCCGCCAACCGTAGCCGGTTTCACCCCAATTCGCTTTCGAACGGAACCCCGTTCCTCACTCCAGGACGTGCCGCCGGATCAGCCCGCACACGGCGGTGGAATCCACCACGCGCTCCGGCAGCAATCCCCGCACCCCGCTGAGGCAGACCGGCCCGTGTTGCGGGTCCATCCCCGGCCTCCCATGCGAGCCCCGCACCAGCGAGGCATCCAGGGGGATCACATCCATCAGCATCCGGAAGCCGAGCTTTTTCTGGAGCAGGCGCCAGGCAATGCGCAGCTTCACCGCGCGCAGGGAGGGGTCTAGGAAAAGCTCCACCGGGTCATAGCCCGGCTTGCGGTGGATATCCACCGTGCGGGCAAAGTCCGGCGCCCGCGCCTCCTCCATCCAGTAGTAATAGGTGAACCACGCCCCGGGCGCGGCCACCGCCACCAAGTCCCCGGCGCGGGCATGATCAAGGCCGCGCGCCG